>DASVPU010000094.1:0-1662 GCA_036389475.1 Solirubrobacteraceae bacterium | reverse complement strand
GGGTAGCGCCATCATCTGCTCGAAATCCAACGCTCATATGGGTTACTGGTTGTCAAGTCGCCAGGGGTGAGCGTTGGCGCGGGGCCCTCGGTGTTGTCTGTGGTTCAGGGTGCGGCTGGCGGCCCGGCGGCGAGGGCGCTTCAGGCTCATATCGGTTATGAAAGAGGGGTCGTTGTCCTTGGTCGCGAAGTAGGTGCGACCGGAACAGGGGCAGCGGGGAACTCAGGCTGAGGGCAGGCCGCCGCGCATATGGGACGTGAGCCCGTGCTGATATCTGGTCGCCCCTTCGACTTGTCCGGTTGCGCCTGTCGAGCGCGAATCCGTAGGTGTCGTGTTGCCCGGCCTCCCCGCACTTCGTTATCGATGACGAGAGGAGTGCTGTGATGAGAACCGTGGCGCTTGATGTGCATAAGCGCTTCGCCGAGGTCGCCGTGCACGAGGACGGCGCCTTGCGTCGGTTGGGGCGCATCGAGACCGCTCAGCTGCGGCTGTTCGCGCAGTCGCTGGGCCCGCAGGACCATGTGGTCTTGGAGTCCACAGCGATGACGTGGGCGATCGCCGAACTGCTGGCCGAGCACGCCGGCAGGGTGACGGTGTCTAATCCGATGCGCACGCGCGCGATCGCCTCGGCGAAGGTCAAGACCGACAAGATCGACGCCAAGGTGCTCGCGCAGCTGGGCGCGGCGGACTTCTTGCCTGAGGTGTGGGCGCCAGACGAGGTCACGCGCGCGTTGCGTCGCCGGATCGCGCACCGCTCAAGCTTGGTGTGTCAGCGCACCCGCTTGCGCAACCAGATCCACGCGGTCCTGACGCGCAACCTCATCCAGGCGCCCGTGAGCGACGTCTTCGGCCAGGGCGGACGGCGCTGGCTGGCCGACGTGGCGTTGCCCGCCCACGAGCGCGAGCAGGTCGACAGCAACCTGCGCCTGCACGATGTTCTGGACGTCGAGGTCGAGCTCGTCGAGCGCCAGCTCGCCGAGCAGGCGCTCGCCCGTCGCGATGTGCGTCATCTGATGACGATCCCGGGTGTCGGCGCGATCACCGCATTGGCGCTGGTCGCCGTCATCGGCGACGTGACACGGTTTCCCAGCCCACGCCACCTCGTCGGCTACATCGGCTTGGATCCGCGGGTCCGCCAATCCGGCGACAAGGCGCCCAGGCACGGTCACATCTCGCGCGCCGGCCAGGCGCACGCCCGCGGGCTGCTGGTCGAGGCGGCACACACTGCGATCCGCACCCCCGGCCCGCTGCGCGCCTTTCACGCCCGCATCGCGACACGCCGCGGCAAGCAGATCGCACTGTGTGCGACCGCGCGCAAGCTCGCCGTGCTGGCCTGGCATTTGCTGAGCAAGGACGAGGACTACCGCTACGGCGCGCCGACGATCACCCAGCGCAAGCTGCGCACGCTGCAGCGCAAGGCCAACGACAACGCCCCGAAGATCAGCCTCGCCGGCGAGACCAAGCGCAAGGTCCTCGAGCGCCGCTTCCTCGAGGAGGCCGAGCGCAACTACCAACACTACGTTGCCCACAAGGCAGCTCAGCGAGGCGCGGGTGCCGCCAACGGGGACACGACTGTTGTGGGCGTCAAAGCGCCAGACGATGCGCGGCAGGCTCCACAGTCCCCAGCGGCCTGCTCTTCTCATACGGGGTCACCCGCGCCAG
>DASVPU010000093.1:0-3261 GCA_036389475.1 Solirubrobacteraceae bacterium | reverse complement strand
AACGAGCTGCGTCCTTTGCCGGAGGCAGATCGAGGCCGATCGTCGTCATCTGCATAGGGGGGCTCCTGTCCTGCTACCTGGGCAGCCACCAGCTTGGCACGGGTGCGCCAGTAGGGGGCCATCCACCCCATGAGATCCAGGCGCTCGACCGCGAGCAGCCCGTTTTGCCGATGATGCCCGGCATGCCCGAGCGCCGGACCCACTCCTATGTCCGGCATGGCACCACATCTCTCTTCGCCGCGCTCGATGTCGCCTCGGGCTTCGTCATCGGCAAATGCTACAAGCGGCACAGGGCCGCCGAGTTTCTCGACTTTCTCAAAGAGATCGACGCAAGGGTTCCGTCCGAGCTCGACGTCCACATCGTCATGGACAACTACGCGACCCACAAGACCGCGGCCGTCCGGAACTGGCTAGCGCGTCGGCCGCACTACCATGTCCACTTCACCCCAACCTCGGCGTCCTGGATCAACCAGGTCGAGCGCTGGTTTGCGGAACTCACTCGAAAGCAGCTCCGTCGTGGCGTCCACACCTCAATCAGGCAGCTTGAAAGCGATATCCGCGCCTTCATCGAGCGGCATAACGACCATCCCAAACCCTACAGATGGAGCAGATGGACGAAGTCCGCCAACGAGATACTCTCCTCAGTGAAGCGCTTGTGCCAAACGTTATGCGGCGAACTTTAGATTCAGGTGACTAGTCACCTGGAACTGAAATAAGCCGCATTGTAGACTGCGCCTCGGTGCACGAGGAGCGCGGGATGGCGAACTTGGGCGGGCGGCCGACGGCAGCGTTGGTTCTGGAGCCAGACGAGCGCGAGTATCTGGAGCGGCAGGTGCGCCGCCGGCGAGTAGCGCGATCGATGTCGGAGCGTTGCCGGATCGTCCTGCGCTGCGCCGATGGGATCCAGAGCAAGGTCGTTGCCGCCGAGCTGGGCGTGCACGAGCATACCGTCGGCAAGTGGCGGCGGCGCTTCCTGAAGGACCGTGTGGAGGGGCTGCTGGACGAGGCCCGGCCCGGGCGCCCGAGGACGATCGACGATGATCAGGTCGCGGCCGTGATCGAGCGCACGCTGCGCTCGAGGCCAGCCGATGCGACCCACTGGTCGATCCGCTCGATGGCTGGTGCGACCGGCTTCTCCCACACCACGATCCGGCGCATCTGGACCGCCTTCGGCCTTCAGCCGCACCGTACGGAGACGTTCAAGCTGTCGAGTGATCCGCTGTTCGTGGACAAGGTGCGCGATATCGTCGGACTCTATTTGTCGCCGCCCAATCGCGCGCTCGTCCTGAGTGTGGACGAAAAGAGCCAGATCCAGGCGCTCGACCGCGAGCAGCCGGTCCTGCCGATGATGCCGGGCATGGCGGAGCGCCGCACCCACAGCTACGTCCGTCATGGCACAACGTCGCTGTTCGCAGCGCTCGACGTCGCGTCTGGGTTCGTCATCGGCAAGTGCTACAAACGGCACCGTGCGGCCGAGTTTCTGGACTTCCTCAAACAGGTCGACCGCCAGGTGCCGCCCGATCTCGATATCCATATCATCATGGACAATTACGCGACCCATAAGACCGCGCAGGTGCGGTCATGGCTCGCGCGGCGGCCGCACTATCATGTCCACTTCACACCGACCTCGGCATCCTGGATCAATCAGGTCGAGCGCTGGTTCGCCGAACTCACCCGCAAGCAGCTCCAGCGCGGCGTCCACACCTCCACGAGCCAGCTCGAACAGGATATCTGCTCCTTCATCGAAAAGCACAACGAGAGCCCAAAGCCGTACCGATGGACCAAGTCGGCCGACGAGATCCTCGCCTCCGTCAAGCGCTTCTGCCAAACCGCCGAGCGCACCTTATGCGGCGAACTTTAGATTCAGGTGACTAGGTCACGAACTCATAACAGGGTAGCGGGCGCAGGCGCGGCGTGATTCAAGGTTCTGGGAGGAGCCTTGATGAGCACAGCGCGCCGGTACGAACTCAGCGACTTTGAGTGGTCGATCATCGCGCCACTTCTGCCCAACAAGCCACGTGGGGTTCCGCGCGCGGACGACCGCAAAGTTCTGAACGGCATCTACTGGCGGCTGAGGACGGGATCGCCATGGGCTGACATTCCGGAGCGTTACGGGCCGCCCACCACCTGCGCCAACCGCTTTCGGCGCTGGGGCAAGATCGGCGTCTGGGATCGTATCTTCGAGGCCGTGTCGCGGGCCTATGACGGCGACGTTCAGATGATCGACTCCTCCTCGATCCGGGTTCACCAGCACGGCGGCAACGCCAAAAAAAGGGGGCCGCCACGGCGTCAGCCACCGCTCGGAACGAGCCTCGAGCCGACTGCATGGGGCGCTCGCGAGGCGGGCTGACCACCAAGATCCACGCCCTCGTCGACGCGAACGGGCTTCCGGTCGCACTGAAGCTGTCCGAAGGACAAGCCCACGATGGCCGCAGCGCTGCCGACATGCTGGCCGGCCTCAGCGCCGGCCAGATCCTCCTCGGCGACCGTGCCTACGACAGCAACGCCCTTCGCCAGACCGTGAGCGAGCAAGGCGCCTGGGCCAACATCAAGCCGCTAAGCCGCCGGAGCGACAAGCCGGCCTTCAGCCCCTTCCTCTATCGCTACAGGAACCTCGTCGAGCGCTTCTTCAACAAGCTCAAGCACTTCCGCGCTGTAGCCACCCGCTACGAGAAGCATGCCGCCAACTACCTCGGCCTCGTCAAACTCGCAGCCGCACGAATCTGGATGCGAGCTTATGAGTCGGTGTCCTAGCCTTCTTTAGCGCGGCATCGAGCGTACCTAGCAGCTTTTGCTTAATTTCAGTCTCGATCATCCCACCCTCCAGATCGATACGCACAGCCGTAATATAACGATTGCATCGCCGGCTCGCGGAGCTGCTCGGCGCAAAGTTGGTTTGCATGACCTGTCACGTCCTCAAATCCGACAGGCGAAGTTCGGCAAGGACTCGGAATTCCCCTTGCGGGAACTTGTCAAGGTAGGCGTCGAACATGGCCGGATTGTCGCTGTCCTTGATCGACTCCCAAAAGGTCACGTCGATTTCCCGATCGGCCGGCGAGGGATCCTCTGCTTCGGGCTTGACTAGCCGCGTCCGCGCCAGGTCGACGAAGGTACCGTTGGGATAGCGATCGAGATAGACTTGATACTCGTCCGGATCGTCGCTCGCCTGCACGGATTGCCAGAAGGCGAGCTCGATGGCCTCGGACCCGGCCGCGGCGACGCCGGGGGACGCGACCGAGACCGTCGGAGCCGCGGCAGGCT
>DASVPU010000092.1:0-16228 GCA_036389475.1 Solirubrobacteraceae bacterium | reverse complement strand
GGCGCCAACAAATGCGCTACGTCGTCGCTGTACTGGTACCTCCTCATGAACCCGGCCGTCCTGCCGTGCGCGGAGAAGGAGCCCAACTACTTTGGGCAGCACTCGCCGGCGTACATCGCCCGCCACATCGCCGACTACTTCGCGTTGTTTCCGACCGTCGACGATCGCGGAGCGCTGACGTTTGACTGGCACGCGTCCGACGAACCCGGCACCTCCGCGGTGACCACCGTCGTCGTCGAGCGTCAGCCGGGCAGGCAGTACATCACCGGCGAGGCGACCGCGAGCACGTTCTACGACGTCTCCCCCACGCTGCTGCGCGAGCATCTCCCAGCGGTCAAGCTCATCGCGCTGGTACGCGATCCGGTCGAGCGAGCGTACTCGCACCATCGCATGTACCGCCGGTTCTGCGACGGCGGGTGGGACCCCGGATTCCCGGTCGGAGCGTTCGCGGACGACATTCGCGCCGAGCTGGCCAAGCACGAGCGGGGCGAGCGAACCGAGTACCTCGGCCCGGGCTTGTACGCGGAGCTGCTGCCGCGATGGACGTCCGTCTACGGCGAGTCCCAGCTCAAGGTGCTCGTGACCGAGGAGCTGCGCGATCCGCGGCTCGGCCGGCGAATCATGCGCGAGCTCGAGGACTACCTCGACCTGCCCCGACACGACTACGGCGACGTCTTGACGCGGCGATTCAACCGCGCGACGGCGGCCGAGATTCCCCGCGCCGAGCGCGCGCTGCTCGGCGGCTTCTACCGCCCCCACAACGACCGGCTGCGCGAGTTGCTCGGCCGCGACTTGGAGTGGAGCTGAGCGTCGTACGATGGCAACCGATGTCCCGCTTCGAGGCAGTGCTGCTGGACTTCGCGAACACCGTCGTGCAGTTCGACCGCCCGCAGATCCGCGCAATCCACGTCGCGCTGGCCGAGTTTCTCTCCCGGACGGTCGCAGCGATCGACGCGACGACGCTTGGCGAGGTGATGGACCGGGTGTGCGTCCGGGCGCCGCTGTCAGTGCACCAGCGGGAGCTTACGCCGGCGGAGCAGATGCAGCAGGTGCTCCAGGAGGCCTACGCAGAACCGTTTCGAACGACGGACGAGATCGTCATCGCCGCCAATCGCGAGTACCAGGAACTGTTCATAAGGTCGATCGAGATCGACGATCTGACGCTGAAAGCGCTCGAGCGAGTGCGCAAGCAGGTTCCGGTCGGGTTGGTCTCGAACTATCCGTGCGGGGTATCACTGCGCCGGTTGCTGTCCGCGCTCGGGATCGAGAATCGGTTTGAGCCAATCGTGATCTCGGGCGAGGTGGGATATGTCAAGCCGCATCCGAGGCTGTTCGAGGTCGCTCTCGAGCTGCTCGGCGTCCCGCCCGCACGGGTGCTGTTCGTGGGCGACAGCTGGGCCAGCGACATGGTCGGCGGCCACGCCGCGGGCATGGCGACATGCCACCATCTGGGCCTGGCCGCGGTGCAGGATCATGAGGAGCGTTACGCGCGATACCGGCCCGACTTCGCGATTGCGCACCTCGATGAGCTCGATCGCATCCTCGCCGTCGGATAGGCGGGTGGCACCGAAGTGAGCGAACGCGCGAGCACGACGGCTGGGGCTGACGTGGCAACCGCGAGCGGGAGCGGGTCGCCGGCATCGTCGTGGGACGAGCTTCGTGCGACGCTGACGTTGGACCCCGATCAGCTCCCCGACCCGCTCGATGCTCCCGCGCCCAACGACGTGCTCGTCTGCGGATCCTCGAGGTCGGGGACGACCTTGGCCTGCGCGATGCTGTTCCAGCCGCCGGTCGCCGTGAGCGTGATGGAGCCGTGGGACGCGCTTCGTCTAGCGCCGTCAAAGCTCTTCGCATCGCTGCGCGAGGAGCTGCGGTCGGGCGTGTTGAGCCGCGGGCATCTCGACGTCGCAGCGCTGCGATCCGAGGCGTCGGTGGTCACGTGCACGCAGGGTGAATCGCGGGTTCCCGTCGCGCTGGACCCCGGCTACGTCCTGGCGGTCAAGTGCCCGGTGCTCTGGCGGTACCTCGATCGCCTGCCGGCGACGCGGTTCGTGGTCTGCGTCCGCGATCCACGCGAGGTGATCGCGTCATACCGCAGATCTCCGGGACGGCTCGCTGAAGGGTTGGACTACGAGGTTCCGTTTAACCGCTCGATGAACCTCGGCCTGCTGCGGGCAACCGATGATGTCGCCCTGCGCCGCGTGCTGCTCTACGACCATGTGTATGAGCGCATCCTTCCTCACCTCGATCGCCCCGAAGTGTTCGCGGTCCGCTACGAGCGCTGGTTCTCCGACCAGGATGCGCTGCTCTGCGAGCTCGGCGCCTTCCTCGGAATCGATCTCTCGCGCCCGCTCGCACGCATCCGCCCGCCTCGCCATCGCGGCGCGGTGTCGACTGAGGAGGACGAAGAGGAGGCGAGGATCATCCGTGAGCACTGCCGAACTGCCGAGGCTCTTGGGTACGACCTGAGCCCTTAGAGGGCCTCTCCCATGCTTCGCGGGCCTCGCAGCTCACCGAGCCGGATGGAAGTATCGATGTCGATTCTGATCGCGAGGCGTCGCAGCCTGTATCCCAAGTCGCGGCCGTTGAACGTGAACGAGCCGATGCCGCGCTCTCTGAGCAGGCCGCGAAAGCGATCGTCCATGTGGGCGTCTAACCGTGAGAGGTCGTCCCACATCCCGTAATAGCCGTCGATGCGCTCGTGCAGCCCCGCTTCGACGAGATCCTCGATCACGGCCAGCTCAGCACCCTCGATGTTCATCCGAAGGATGACGGGGCCTCGATGGGAGGCGTGCTCGCAGAGCAGCACCTCAGACAAGCGTACGGCGGGAACGTCCTCGTGCTCTGCGCCCGCGGTGGCGAAGATCGAGTCTGCGTAGCCGCCGCCCTCGCGAGAGCGGTACAACGTGACGGTCGCGCTCCCGTGGTCGGGCCCTACGAGCGCCTGATGGCGCAGTTCCAGTCCCGGCACGTCCCTGAGCGCCTCGGCGGCAGCGGCGAACTGGCGGCTGCCGGCCTCGAACGCGATGACTCGGACGTCGTAGCGGCGGGAGAACCAGCGCCGCATCCAGCGGATCTCGATGCCCTCCTCGTGAACCCCGCAGTCGATGTAGAGGACAGATACGCGCTGCCCGCGCGGGATCGTTTGCCGCGATCTCGCACCGAGCAGTCTCATCCGGCGCCGCAGGATCATGCCGAGCAGCACGAGGGAATCGGCGAGGATCACGAACCGGACCAGCAGCGATGCGATCCTCGGGACGCGGGCGAAGGTCGCTTCGACGGCGGCCACGAGCACCCGGTTCCACAGCATCTGCTGCGGGTGCCACACCGTCCACCGGCGCGAAGCTCCCGAAAGCTGAGCCCGGACCGTCATCGTCAGCCGATCATCGCACCAACGTGAGAGAGCCTTCACCGCTATATGGTCAGGCGCTCGAGCGGTGGGACGAGCGCACGCCAATCTGATACCGCGATGCCCATCCGGCGGTCACCGGAAAATCCTGACGCAACCAGCTCGTAGCGTCCCGCATACAGATCGTCCAGCGCCCTGACACGCTCCCGGATCCGAACCCGAGTGAACGTGTCGGGGCTGGCCCCATAGCGCCCGCCAGGGGCCATCGCACGTCGAAGCTTCTCCTCGGTGCGGCGGCGGGCGCGCAGAGGGAAGTGATGCGTCAGCAGCGTCGGCCCGCTTTCCCGCGCGCGGCGTCCATCCGACGTGCCAACCGTATGGTGCCCCGTCATCGGATACACGTCGCCCGCCCAGCGGACCCGCATGAGCGGATGCTTCCAGTGCCCGCGACCGCAGAAGGCATTGCGAAACCATCGCGCGAGAGGAAAGAACGGTAGTGGCGGATGGCGCGGGAGATACTCGCGTGAGCCGGACGGGACATGATCGAGCACCCGGCTACCGACGACGTCCACCCATCCGGGCGCTCGCTCGACGAGATCGCGCACGGTCGTTCCATCGGGACCACGAGGAAACTCGTCGGCGTCGACGACGAGCCACCACACGTCGCCGCCCGCAGCTTCGGTGTACGTCGCCATTGCGTCGCGGACTCGTGCCGTGCGAACCGCCTCGGAGTACGTACCGTCGCTTCGGGCTGGGAGCACATCGGCGCCGGCAGCGCCGGCCTCAGCCACCGTTTCGTCGTCGCTCTCGTCGTCGATCACGAATACACGGTCGATCCCCTGGGCCCATAGGTGCTCGACGAGCGCGTAGACGATGTCCTCCTCGTTCCAGACAGCGGCGACGGCATAGATCAGCGGGCGCGGTCGCGACGTACAACCTGCTGGTCCGCCACCAGGGCCGTCGATCTGCCAGGCGGCGGCTGATCGTCTGAGCCACACCGGCGGCGGCGGCACGCGGCCGCGTGCTCGGGCGAGCGTCACCTCCAGCATCCGACCGGGATAGTCGGTGATCGCTGGATGGACGGGATACTGAAACACCGGCGTCGGATCGGGATCGGCGGCGAGCCGAAGCTTCGCGGCGCCGCGTCGCTTGAGCGCCACCGATTCACGCAGCGCCTCGCTGATCACCAACCTCGTCCTGTTCTGCGTGTCTGCAAGATTTCACCAGCGACCTTGACTGACCGTCACTCGATCCGCGGCGCCTTGCGTTCGAGCGCCGCGATCACTTCGGTGACCTGATCTTCGATCGCCGAGCCGTGACCGGCGACACGCGCCTCGGGCGCCTCGGGCGCCTCGTACGGATCCGAGATACCGGTGAACGCTTGGATCTCGCCACGGCGAGCCTGAGCGTAAAGACCCTTTGGGTCGCGCCGCTCACACTCCTGCAACGGGGTGTCGACGAAGATCTCGACGAACGGGATGTCGAGTTGCTCGTGAACGGCCCGAGCGGCGGCGCGATCGGTTGCGTACGGGCTGACCAGGCTGACGATCGCCACCGCTCCCGCGTCGGCCAGTAGGGCAGCGACGTGCGCCGTCCGACGGACGTTCTCGCTGCGGCTGGCCGCGTCGAACCCGAGGTCGCCGTTGAGGCCGTGGCGCAGGTTGTCGCCGTCCAGGCGGTATGCCGCACGGCCGGCGATCACCAGGCGGCGCTCGACCTCGGTCGCAAGCGTGGACTTGCCGGAGGCCGGCAGGCCGGTGAGCCACAACGTGGCACCCGACTGGGCTAGGCTGCGCCAGCGTTCGGCGCGCGTCAGCGTCGACGGGCTCCACACGACGTTCGTGCTGCGTCGCGCCCTCCCACCAGCTCGGTGGGGCCCGCTGGCCAGCACCATGCCGCCCGCCACGGTCTCGTTCGTCGTCTCGTCGATGACGATGAAGCTGCCGGTTGCGCGATTGCGCCGGTAGGCATCGACAGCCAGCGGCGCAGCCAATCGCAGCCGTACGCACCCGATGTCGTTGAGGGTCAGCTCGCCCACAATCGCCGGTTGGTTGTTGGCGCGGCAGATCAGGTCGCCGCGCGACACGTCGTGGTCCTCGGCGAGTCGCATGGTGACGCAACGGGGAGCCGCTGCCTCCTGAAGCGATCCGTCGAAGGTGTCGATCGCAAAGACCGTCGTCCGGTGGCCACCGGGCAGGACGACCACGTCGTCGCCCAGACGCAGCGCGCCGTTCGCCATCTGACCTGCGTAGCCGCAGTAGTCAGAGGCGGCGTCGCGGATCACCCACTGGACCGGGAAGCGCGCGTCCAGGAGGTTGTCGCTGGCAGCGACGCGAACGCGCTCGAGGTGGTCAAGCAGCGGTGGCCCCTGATACCAAGGCATGCGAGTCGACCGCTCGACGACGTTATCGCCTGCGAGCGCGCTGATCGGGATGAAGGTGACGCCGGCGATCTCGATGCGCCCGGCGAACTGCGAGAACTCGCGGACGATGTCGTGATAGACGCGTTCTGACCAATTGACGAGGTCCATCTTGTTGACGCAGATCACGAGGTGTGAGACGTGCAGCAGCGAGGAGATGAAGGCGTGACGGCGGGTTTGCTCGAGCACGCCCTTGCGAGCGTCGACCAGGACGATCGATGCGGCGGCAGTCGAAGCGCCTGTCACCATGTTGCGCGTGTACTGCACATGGCCGGGCATGTCGGCGAGGACGAACCGGCGCCGCGGAGTGGCGAAATAGCGATAGGCGACGTTGATGGTGATGCCCTGTTCGCGCTCCGCGCGCAGGCCGTCGGTCAGCAGCGACAGGTCCAGCCCGTTCACGCCGCGCCGGCCTGACAGCACGGCGAGGTCGTCGAGCTGATCCTGCATGATCGACTTCGTGTCGTACAGCAGGCGCCCGACGAGCGTGGACTTGCCGTCGTCGACCGATCCTGCCGTGACGAGGCGTAGCAGGTCAGGCTGAGCGAGCGCGATTGCTCCGGACATGCCGTCGCCATGCTGCCAGAGTTCTTCGGCCCGCGCCTGGCCTGCTGTCTTCGCCGACGCACGGTAGGCTCCCGCGCCAAGGAGCCCATGGGCACGACTTCAGGCGCTGTTCACGGACCAGATGAGCAAGCTCACCACCCGGTCAATCCGTGCAAGCCAGGATCTGGTCGAGCATTTTGACCGCTTGGCTCCCGAGTATGAAGACCTTCATGGGCCGGCGGAGCACCTGCTGAGCTACCGCCTGTCGATCATCAATCGCCTGCTCGCAGCCGCACAGCTTGGAACGCTCCTCGAGATCGGATGCGGGACGGCGATTCACCTGATCCCGCTCGCGGCCATGTTCAAACACGCCTGGGGAGCCGACATCTCGTCGGAGATGGTGCGCGTCGGGCGGCGAGATGCTGCGGCTTCTTCATGGTCAGATCGCATCGAGCTTCGGGTGGACCCCGCTGAGGAATTGGCCACGGTGAAAGACGGCTCCGTGGACGTCGTGCTATGCGTGGGCGCGCTGGAGCACATGTTGGACAAGCCCCGCGTGTTGTCGCAGGTCCGGCGGGTGTTGACCCTCGGTGGGACCTTTATCTGCCTGACTCCGAACGGTGGCTACTGCTGGTATCGAAGACTGGCTCCCATGCTTGGGCTGGACACCCGCCACCTGTCCACCGATCGCTTCCTGACCTCCGGCGAGCTGATGGCGCTGGTCCGCCAGGCGGGCATCGTTCCGCAACGGCTCGAGCACTGGCGATTTATCCCAAAAGGCGACCTTCCGGTGTTCTGGGGCTCCGTGCTCCACAGCCTGGACCTGGTGGGACGGGCTGCCGGCACGGGATCCCTGCGAGGGGGCCTGGCGCTTCTGGCGCAGCGTAGGGTCTGACCCAGGCGACTGGCCAGCGCTGCCGGGGCGATCGGCATCGCGGATCGGGTCATCAAGGAGACGCTGTCCGTTCGCGCTCCAGTCCGGGGAGCACTTCGCCTCCGCGAGCGTCGGCCCGCCCTCGCCGAAAGGCGTCCAGACCGCCGAGCAGGCCGCGATCATCCAGGGGCTGGGTTGCCGTCGTGGACAGGGGCTTTGTCTGGTCCGAGCCGCCGGCGCCGGCCGACGCGACCGCGTTGCTGGGGCCGGCGCCGGCGTAGCGCCGCCGCCGTAGCTCAGACTCCGAGCTTGCCCCGCACGATCCGCGTCACCTCGGCCCCGTCGGCGCGTCCCTTGGTCTCGCGCATGACGTGCCCGATGATCGCGCCGATCGCCCTCATGTTTCCCGCGCGGATCTTCTGCGCGGCGTCGGCGTTGGCTTCCAGAGCCGCCGCGACCAACGGCTCCAGCACATCGTCGCCGCCGGCCATCGAACCCAGCCCCTCGGCCGCGACGATCGATCCCGGATCGCCCCCCTCGGCGACCAGCCGATCGAGCACGAGCTTCGCGTTGCTCACCGTCACCGCCTTGGCAGCGACGAGCCCGACGAGCTTCGCCATCGCCTCGGGCGAGACCTTCGACGTCGCCGGGTCCTCCTCCCCCACACGCGCGACGAGCTCGTTGCAGATCCAGTTCGCGAGCGGCTGGGCCTCGGCGCCGTCGAATGCCAGCGCCGCCTCGAAGTAGTCGCCGAGCTCCGCCCGCCAGGCGAGCTGGCGCGCGCTGGCGGCGCTCACGCCGAGCCCCTGCAGACGCTCCTCGCGCGCCGCCGGCAGCTCGGGCATCTCGCGCTCGGCCGCCTCCAGCATCTCGGCGCAGATCGCCACCGGGACCAGGTCGGGCTCCGGGAAGTAGCGGTAGTCGTGCGCCTCCTCCTTGGAGCGCAGCGACGTGATCCTGTCGGTGACCGGGTCGTAGTGCAGCGTCTGCTGGACGACCTCCTCGCCGGAGCGCAACAGCGCCTCCTGGCGCGCGATCTCCGCGTTCACGCCGCGCTCCAGATAGCGGAAGGAGTTCATGTTCTTCAGCTCGGTCTTCGTCCCCAGACGCGGCGACCCGACCGGGCGCAGCGAGATGTTCGCGTCGCAGCGCAACGAGCCCTCTTCCATGTTCACGTCGCTGACGCCCAGCTGGCGCAGGGTCGTGCGCAGGAGCGTCAGCCACTCGCGCGCCTGCGCAGCCGAGCGCACGTCGGGCTCGGTGACGATCTCGGCCAGCGGCGTGCCGCCGCGGTTGAAGTCCACGATCGAGGCGTCCGATCCGTGGATGCGACCGCTCGAGCCGGCGTGCACGAGCTTCGCAGCGTCCTCCTCGAGGTGCACGCGGTGGATGCGTACGTCGCCCAAGCGCCCGCCCTTGCACAGCGGCTCGTCGTACTGGCTGATCTGGTAGCCCTTGGGCAGGTCGGGATAGAAGTAGTTCTTACGGTGGAAGATCGACCGCGGCGCGAGGTCGCAGCTCAGCGCGAGACCGATCATCAGCCCAAAGTGGATCGCCTGGGCATTGGTGCGCGGCAGCGTGCCGGGCAGGCCCAGGCAGACGGGGCAGGTCCGCGTGTTGGGCGGCTCCCCGAACGACAGTGCGCAGCCGCAGAACATCTTCGTCCGCGTCCACAGCTGGACGTGGATCTCCAGGCCGATGACGGCTTCGTACTCGACGGCGCTCATGTGGTTCGTCCGGCCCGTGGGTCGAAGCCGATGGCCTGCTCCAGCGCGTGGGCCGCCTCGAGGATCCGGTTCTCGCTGAACGCAGGGCCGGCGAGCTGAAAGCCGGTCGGGAGCCCTTCGCTGAGCCCGTTGGGGATCGAGATGGCCGGGATCCCGGCAAGCGACATCGGGACCGTGCAGTAGTCGTTGAAGTACATCGACAGCGGGTCCCCGGTCTTCGCGCCGAGCTCGAAGGCGACCGACGGCGAGGTCGGCGTGACGACGAAGTCGAACTTCTCGAACGCGACCCGGAAGTCCTCGGCGATCTTGGTGCGCACGCGCTGCGCGCGACCGTAGTAGGCGTCGTAGTAGCCGCTGGAGAGCGAGTAGGCGCCGAGCATGATCCGCCGCTTGACCTCCCTGCCGAAGCCCTGGCTGCGCGTCTTGGTGTACATGCCCAGCAGTCCGCCGTTGCAGACGCGCAGGCCGTAGCGCACGCCGTCGTAGCGGGCGAGATTCGACGATGCCTCGGCCGGTGCGAGCACGTAGTACGCGCTCAGGGCGTGCGGCGCATGCGGCAGATGGCAGGTCTCGATCGTCGCGCCCAGCTGTTCGGCGAGCTCCAGCGTCGCACGAAACGACGCCAGCACCCCGGGCTCGATCCCGACCCCCGCCTCCCCGCCCGCTCCCGTCAGCTCCGCAGGGACGCCGAGGCGGATGCCCGCCAGCGACTCGGCGCTCGGCAGGACGACCTCGCCGGGCGGGAAGCTCACCGAGGTCGAGTCGCGCTCGTCGTAGCCGACCATGTGGCGCAGCAGCAGCGCGGCGTCGGAGACGTCGCGCGTCAGCGGCCCGGCCTGGTCCAGCGACGAGGCGAAGGCGATCATCCCGTAGCGGCTGACCGTGCCGTAGGTCGGCTTCAATCCGACGATCCCACACAGCGCGGCCGGCTGGCGGATCGACCCGCCGGTGTCGGTCCCGAGCGCCCAGGGCGCGCAGCCCGCGGCGACCGCCGCCGCGCTGCCGCCGCTCGAGCCGCCCGGAACGCGCGTGCGATCCCACGGGTTGAGCACCGGCCCGAAGGCCGAGTTCTCGTTCGACGAGCCCATCGCGAACTCATCCTGGTTGGTCTTGCCCAGCAGCGGCGCGCCGGCCGCGGCGAGGCGCGCGACGACCGAGGCGCTGGAGGGCGGGCGGTAGCCCTCGAGGATCTTCGAGCCTGCCTGGCTCGGCACGCCCTCCGTGCAGAACAGATCCTTGACGGCGAGCGGGACGCCGGCGAGCGGCGCACCGGCTTCAGGCGGGTCGGGCGCGCCCTCGGCCACCCACAGGTAGGCGTTGAGATCCTCCTGCTCCGCCGCCTGACGGTAGGCCTCGAAGAGCTCGGTCGGATCGAGGTCGCCGCACCCGATCGCCTCGACGGCCTGTGCGGCGGTGAGCGCTGTGAGATCGGTCGTCGCCATCACTCCGCCTGCGGGCTGGGGACGAGGAAGCCGCCGCCGGCAACGGCCGGCGCGTTGGCCAGAGCGACGTCGCGCGGCAGCGAGGGCTCGACGACGTCCGGACGCAGGGCGTTTGAGACCTCGATGACGTGCGTCGTCGGCGGGACCCCGTCGAGGTCCAGCTCGCCGATCTTCTCGATGTGATCGAGCACCTTTGAGAGCTCCTCGCTCATCCGCCCGACCTCCTCCTCGGTCAGCTCCAGACGGGCGAGGCGAGCGACGTGAAGCACCTGTTCGCGATCGATCATCGTGACGGCAAAGTCTAGGAGGGTCGGCGCGTCCGGCTCGGGTCGCGCCGTGGCGGCGCGGGCCGCGGCGCACCTCGGACCGCGAGCACCCGCTCGGTCTGGCGCAGCGAGGCGGCGGCATCGGTGCGCTCGTCGGCCATCGAGCGCCAGGCCCCCGCGACGATCCCCAGCACCAGGGCCACGCCGACCAGGGCGGCGGGATGGACGACGACGGCAGCGTTGCGCCCCGGCTCGTCGATGCCGACGCGGTACAGCGCATAGAGCGCCGTCAGGCTGCCGAAGCCGACGCTGATCGCGGCGGCGGAGCTCGCCATCGCGACCGAGCGCGACGTCACGGTCAGCACGACGAGCGTGAGGCCCAGCAGGGCCGTCAGCGCCAGCGCAACGCGCCCGACGGTCAGCGCCTCCCAGGCCGACGAGCCGTCAAACCAGTCGGCGAACATGACCGCCAGCAGGCCGATCGCGCTCAGGCCCGCAAGCAGCTCTCCGCTGCGCATGCGCCGCACCTCCACGTCAATCGCTCCGCTGCAGCCGGGCGGCCTTCAAGGTGTTGCGCAGCAGGAACGCGATCGTCATCGGCCCGACCCCGCCCGGCACCGGCGTGATCGCGCCCGCGACCTCCTTGACGGCATCGAAGTCGACGTCCCCCCGGAGGCCGGCATCGGTCCGGTTCATGCCCACGTCGATGACCGTCGCGCCGCGCTTGACCCAGTCGGCCCTGACCATCTCGGCTCGGCCGACGGCGGCGATGAGGACGTCCGCCCGGCGGCAGACCGAGGCGAGCTCGCGCGTGCGCGAGTGGCAGGTCGTCACGGTCGCGTTGGCTTCGAGCAGCAGCTGGGCCATCGGCTTGCCGAACAGGTTCGATCGCCCCATCACGACGGCCTCGGCGCCCTCCAGCTCCGCACCGGCCTCAGCGAGCAGTCGCATCACGCCCGACGGCGTGCAGGGCCGCAACCCGTCGCGGCCGAGCGCCAGCAGGCCGGCGCTGATCGGTGTCAGCCCGTCGACGTCCTTGGACGCGTCGATGAGCCCCGTGAGCTCGACGCCATCCAGGTGCGCAGGGACCGGCAGCTGGCAGAGGATCCCGCTGACGGCGCGATCGGCGTTCAGGCGCTCGATCAGGGCGACGACCTCGTCGCGCGGCGCGTCGGCCGGCAGCGGGAAGTTGAATCCCTCCATGCCGACCTCCTTGCAGGCCTTCTGCTTGCCGGCGACGTAGATCGCCGACGCGGAATCGTCGCCGATCAGGACCGTCGCCAAGCCCGGTCGGGCGCCGTCGTGCACGGCGGAGAACTCGCCGACCTCGCGCGCGACTTCGGCGCGCACCCGCGCCGAGATCGCCTTGCCGTCGATGATCTGAGCAGCCATCCGGCGATGCAGCCTACCCCGGCGCTGCACTGCGCCCGTCCCGCGGCGCCGCCCAGTGCCGCGGCCGCCGAGCGCGTTCACACCTTCGTGATCGGCGCGTACTCCGCCATCAGCTTGCGCTCGCTGCCGTCGCCGGCGAAGCGCACGACGACGATCCCGCCAGGCTCGACGCCCGTCACGACGCCGGCTCCGAAGGCGGCGTGCGAGACATCGTCGCCGAGCCGGAAGCTGACCGCGGGCGCCTCGTCGCGCACGCGCGAGGAGGACCAGGATCCGGGCCGCTGCACGCTTGCACCGATGCCCGCGCGCACTCGCGGTTCGTCGGCGCGGTCGGTGAGGCTCGCCGGAACCTCGTCGAGAAAGCGCGAGCGCATGCCGTATTGCGTGGCGCCGAACACCGCCCGCCGCCGCGCGCTGGTCATGTAGAGCTGGCGCATCGCGCGTGTGATGCCGACGTATGCAAGCCGCCGCTCCTCCTGCAGGCCGCCCTCGTCGAGCGCCCGCGAGTGCGGGAACACGCCCTCCTCCATGCCCGCGATGAACACGATCGGATACTCCAACCCCTTGGCGTTGTGGAGCGTCATGAGCGTCACGAGGCCGTCGTCGTCGCGGCGGGTGTCGGCGTCCGCCACGAGCGCGATCCCCTGCAGGAAGACGTCGAGCGTGTCCTGCTCCTCCTCGGCGGTCGCGTCGAACTCGCGCGCGACCTCGACGAGCTCGGCGAGGTTCTCCTCGCGCCCCTGCGCCTCGATCGTGCGATCGGCCTTGAGCGCATCGATGTAGCCGGTCTCGTGCAGCAGCGACTCCACCAGGTCTCCGATCGGCACCCGCTGCTGGACCCGCTCGCGCAGCGTCTGCATCGTCGCCATGAAGCGCCCGATCGCGCGGATCGCCGCCTTGCCGAGGCCCGGCACCGACTCGGCGTCGGCGGCCACCTCCCACACGCTGGTTCCCATCGTCTGCGCGTGGCCGACGACGCGCGCCAGCGACGTCTGGCCGATGCCGCGCCGCGGCGAGTTGACGATGCGGGTGAAGGAGACGACGTCCATCGGGTTGCCGAGGACCGTGAGGTAGGCGATCGCGTCCTTGATCTCCGCGCGCTCGTAGAACTTCGTCCCGCCGATGACCTGGTAGCTGATGTCGCGACGCACGAGCGTGTCCTCGATGACCCGCGACTGCGCGTTGGTCCGGTAGAAGACCGCGATCTCCGCCCGGCTCGCGCCCTCGTCCACGAGCCGCTCGATCTCACCGACGACGTAGCGCGCCTCGGCGTGCTCGTCGTCGAGCTCCCGAATCCGGATCGCCTCGCCGTCGCCCTGATTGGTCCACAGCGACTTGGGCTTCTGGTCGCGGTTGTGGGAGATGACCGCGTTGGCGGCGCTCAGGATCGTCTGCGTCGAGCGGTAGTTCTGCTCGAGCTTGACGACATGGGCGTCGACGAAGTCGTCCTCGAAGTCCAGGATGTTGGAGATGTCCGCGCCGCGGAAGCCGTAGATCGAGTTGTGCGTGAGCACTCCGTTGGCGATGAAGTTGTGCGTGCCTTCGACGTTGAGGTCGTAGACCGGTGCGCCGAGAGCGACGGGCTGCACCGCGACGACGGCGTCGAGGGCGCCACGCTCGTCGAACATGACCATCCCCGGGCGCACGGCCGCCGCCGTGGTCAGCGGCAGCACCGCATCGCGACCGAGTCGCGCAACGGAGCGCAGCGGCGCCTTGACGAGGTCGGCGACGGCGAGCATCTCGCCGACCTCGGAGAACTCTCCGGTGCGGCCGCCGAAGCTCAGGCTGTGGACGGGCACGCGACCGGCTCGCCCGCCGCACAGCGTCGCAACGAGGGGGGCAGTTCGGCCGTTGTCGCTCGCAGAGCCCGTCTTCGCGAACACCCCCGCAGGCGGGCCCGCGAAATGCACGTGCTCCGGCGTCGACACGATCCGCCGGCCGCCGGCCAGGGCGATCGCCACGCCTGCACGCCGGTTGGAGCTCGCGAACGCGGCGCTGACGCGGGCGGCGCGCAGATCGCCGCCGCCGAACGACGAGCGCAGCTCGTCGCCGGCGCGGACGTCCTCGATCGCTTGCGCGGACCCGTCGGCCATCGTGACGAGCGTCCCGGCGACCAAGCACTGGGCATCGTCCCCGACGACGGCCAGGTTGCGGTGCTCCCCCGCCAGCAGCTGCAGCCAGCGGTACTGGGCGTGGTTCGTGTCCTGGTACTCGTCGACGAGCACGTGGCGAAACACCGAGCTGTAGCGGTCGCGGACCTCCTGGAAGAGCTCGAGCACGTTGACGGCGCGGACGAGCAGGTCGTCGAAGTCCATCGCGTTCATGCGGTGCAGCTCGCGCTCGTACAGGGAGAACGCGTCGGCCACCGTCTGCTCGAAGTACGAGCCGACCATCTGGCGGTAGGCCTGCGCGTCGCGCAGCTTGTTCTTCGCGTCTGAGATCTGGTGGTGCACGGCGCCGGGGGTCATCCGCTTCGTGTCCACGCCGAGCTCGTCGAGCACGTGCTTGACCAGGCGCCGGGCGTCGGCCTGGTCGTAGATCGTGAACTGGCGCGTGTAGCCGAGGCGGTGGCCTTCGGCGCGCAGCATCCGCGCGCAGGCGGCATGGAAGGTCATGACCCACATCGCGCGCGTGCGGTTGCCGACGAGCAGCTCGACGCGCTCGCGCATCTCCTGGGCGGCCTTGTTCGTGAACGTGATCGCGAGGATCTCGTGGGCGCGCGCCATGCCCGTGCGCTCGAGGAATGCGATGCGGTGGGTGAGCACCCGGGTCTTGCCCGTACCGGCGCCCGCGAGGATCAGCAGCGGGCCCTCGCCGTGGACGACGGCGTCGCGCTGAGCGGGATTGAGATCGAGCAGCAGCTCCTCGATGCGATCACGGGATGCGGTGTCGGCCATGCCTGCTCTTCAGGATAGGTCCGCGATCGGCGCCTTCCGCGTCCGCACGGCAGCTACCCCCGACGCACCAAAAATTTGCCTGTAGCCGGCGCGGAACGTATACTCGCCGCCGCGAACCTGGGGAGGGCAAGGATGATGCATCGCAAGGATGCGATCGCGGGATCGATCCTGCTGTTAGTAGTGATCGCGCTCAACGTGGGCGCCGCATCGGCCGCCAAGCGCGCGGGCACCGGCGGATGCCCGGCGATCGCCACAGCCGACGCACGCGCGAGCGCGGCCAATGCGATCCTGTGCCTCGTCAACCGTGAGCGCACGATGCGCGGGCTGGCGGCAGTCCGAGTGTCACAGCAGCTCTCGCAGTCGGCGATCGCTCACTCAAAGGACATGGTCGAGCACAGGTTCTTCTCGCACGCGGACTCCGGCGGCATGAGCTTTCGCGAGCGGGTCGCCCGCAGCGGCTACGTTCGCAACGGCGCCACCTACATCGCCGAGACGCTCGCCTGGGGCAGCTACGAGCTCGCGACGCCGGTGGAGCTCATGCGCTCCCTCATGCGCAGCCCCTCCCACAAGCGGGCGATCCTCGAAGGGCGCTTCCGCGACATCGGAGTCGGGCTCCTCGACGCGGTGCCGTTTCCAGCGCTGGCGGACAGGGGCGCGACGCTCACGCTGCAGTTCGGGCGGCGCTGATCGGCGGGCCGCTTGGCCGGGTTGTGCGACGAGGTCCGCGCGACATGCGCACACATCGCGGCCGGCGCTCGCTCGGTCTCGATCGACCACGAGGCGCTCGAGCACGTCGAGGCGGGGCCGCCGCCGAAGCTCGACCCGCTGCGCCATTACCTCGAGGGCGAGCCGGAGGACGTCGCGACGTACATGCTCGTCTTGGACGCCGTGAACTTCGGCTCGGGCTGGTTTCCGAAGCTTTCCAAGCGCGAGGGCTGCTCGGGGTACTTCACGGTGGCGTGGGCGATCGCCGACCGCTTCCGCGCCCACGGGCCGTGGACGAACGCCGATCTGCGCGCGATACGCACCGAGGAGGTCGCCGACACGCTCGGCCAGCGCCGCGACCACGAGCTGATGGCGCTCTACGCCCAGGCGCTGCGCTCGCTCGGCGCGTTCCTCGGCGACCGCGACGCGCTGGCGCTCGTGCGCGAGGCGCGCGGCTCGGCTGAGCGGCTGGCCAGCACGCTCGCCCGCGGGATGGCGCTGTTCGCCGACCGCGGCTTCTACAAGCGCGCGCAGATCGCCGCGGCGGATCTCGAGCTGGCGGGCGTCGCGCGCTTCGAGGACCTGCACCGGCTGACGATCTTCGCCGACAA
>DASVPU010000091.1:0-3807 GCA_036389475.1 Solirubrobacteraceae bacterium | reverse complement strand
GCCCCGCGCCCGCCTGGATGCGGCGGTGCTCGGCGACGATCTCGCTATGCGCGCTTGAGATCCGCAGCATGGGCTCTGAGATGCGCCAGGTGACCGTGACCGTGCGGCCCGCGTGCGCGGGCGGCACGCTGTAGTGGTTGCCTTCAAACGCGGTCAGCGCGGCCCTGGAAACCTTGCGCTCAACGACGATCTGCGCCGGGTAAGCCGCCGCGGGCAGCGCCCGCAGCGGCTCGCCGGCGCCGAGCTGCCCGACGGTCGCGCCGGGCCTGCCGCGAGCGTCCGCGACATCTATGCTCCATCGGTCCAGGGAGCGTTGCGCCTCGCCCAGCGTCGCGAGCGTCGCGGTCCGCCACCACGACCGCGTCAGGTACTTGATCGCGGCCTCGACGACACCCTTGCGCTGCGCGCGCCGGACGGGGCAGACCGCGATCTGGACGCCGTAATGCTTGGCCAGCGCCGCCGCGTCCGGCGTGATCCGCCCCGTCTGCGGCGTCACGATCGTCGCCATCCGATCGGTGCGCCACACCCTTGGCGTGCCGCCCAACGCGACCAGGATCTCGTGCATCGCGTCGGCCAAGTGCCCGAACGTCATCTGCTCGCAGAACACGCCCCTAAAGCGCCCAGAGTGCGACAACGCACCGACAAGCACATAGGCGGCCTCGCCCCACGGCACATCCTGCGCCCCCAGCTCAAGCCAGTCCCACTGGACCTCCTCGCCCGGCGGATGGTCGATCTCCGTCGTGACCGCGTTGCCGCGCCGGTGCGCGCAGACCAGGCACACCGGCCGCATCTCCAAGCGGCGCAGCTCGCCGACCAGCGTCGTGTAGGGGTTGCGCTAGTAGGCGCGCGAAATGCGTCGCTTAGCGTTTGTCGCCGTTGCGCATGGCGGGAACGGTCGCTGCGATCAATCTAGCGTGCGTTAGAGTGATCGTCGTGGGTTCGTGCGATCTGCTTTGTCTGGATCTGGAAACGGCCGAGGCGGTCCGTGGCCGCCTGAAGCCGGCGCGCTCGGCAGAGTTGGCCGCGGCCTTCAAGACGTTCGGCGATCCGACGCGGTTGCTGATCGCGCAGGCGCTGTTCGAGCACGAGCTGTGCGGCTGTGATCTCGGGTGGATCACGGGTCAGAGCGACAAGGTCGTCTCACATCACCTCGGCCGCCTGCGTCGCGAGGGCCTGGTCGCGAGCCGTCGTGACGGCAAGGTCGTGTTCGCTTCGCTGACTGAGCGCGGTCGCGCTGTGGTGGGTGCTCTTGAGCGGGTGATCTCGTGAGCATGACTGAGCTGCCGATCGTGCCGATGGGGCCGTCGGCGACGCCAGCGGCGCGTGCGCGCGGCGCGGCGTGGCTGACGGCGGCCAAGCGGGCGCGTCAGTTGTCGTGGGCGTCGCTGGTCTGGATGAGCATCGAGGGCATCGTCGGCTTGGCTGCGGGCTTTGAAGCCAACTCGCTGAGCTTGCTGATCTGGGCCGCCTCGTCGTTCGTGGAGGGCCTGGCGTCGGTGACGATTATCTGGCGCTTCACCGGCTCGCGGACGCATTCGGCGACGAGTGAGCGCACGGCGCAGCGCTGGGTCGCGGGTTCGTTTTTGCTGTTGGTCCCGTACTTCCTGTACGAGTCCTTCAGCAAGCTGCTCAGCGGCAGCGACGTCCACGCGAACCCCGCCGGGATCGCCGTGACGGCCTCGGCGATCGTGTTCATGCCGCTGCTCGGTTGGGCCAAGCTGCGTCTCGCGCGCCGCTTGGACTCCGAGGCCACCGCCGGTGAGGGCATTCAGAACTTGCTCTGCGCCGCCCAGGCCACGGCCGCGCTGGTCGCGCTGATCGGCGCCGGTGCCGGGCTGCAGATCCTCGATCCGATCGCCGCGCTGGTCATCTCCGCGATTGCCGTGCGCGAGTGCGTGGACCTCTGGCGCGGTACCGGCGATGACTGCTGCGCCCCGGTCGGATTCGACGACACCGCTGCCATCAGTGATGAGTGCTGCGTGACCGGCACCTGCACGACGTGATGGCTGCGAGGCGCTGCTGGAACGCCAGCGGCTAATGCCTCTTAGTCGCCGCCCGCGAGCCCTGGACGGCGACAAAGCGTGTCCGAGACCGCGGCGTTGCGGGCTTCCGCCGCAGCGACAAATAGGGTCGCCGCCGGATGCAGGAGCTCGGTGACGTCGCGGCGGCCAGGATCGAGTTTGAGCGCTGGCTCGAGCATCAGCCGCTGGCCGAGCGCACGAAGAGCGAGTACCGGCGCAACGTGCGCGTGTTCCTCGACTGGCTCGCCGCGGCCGGCGACGACGGGTGGGATGCCGATCCGCTCGGCGATCGCTTGGCGCGCGATCACGCCGCCCGCGACTTCCGGCGCTGGCTGAAAATCGAGCGCCGAGCCGCGGCGTCGACGGTGAACCTCGCCCTCGCGTCGCTGGACGCGTTGTATCGCCAGCGCGGGCTGGGCAACCCGAATGTGCGCCGGGAGAAGCCGCTGCGCGCGGCGCCACGCGCGCTCGAGCAGGACGATCAGCGTCAGCTGCTTCGCGCGTGCGAGCGCGCGAGCGCCCGTGACCGAGCGCTCGTTGTGCTGATGCTGTTCACGGCACTCAGGTTGTCCGAGGCGGTGGCGCTGGATCTCGACGATGTCCAGGTCACCGCGCGCAAGGGGCGCGTCGTGGTGCGTTCCGGGAAGGGCGACCTGCAGCGCGAGGTCCCGCTGAATCCGCTCGTGCGCCAGGTCCTCGACGAGTGGCTGGCCGAGCGCACCGCGATCGCTACGACCGGCGAGCAGGCCGTGTTTCTCTCGCGCGCGGGCGCGCGCCTGTCGCTACGCGCGGCGGACTCGGTCGTGCGCAAGGTCGCAGGCATGGCGGCCCTGGAGCTGTCAGCGCACGTGCTGCGCCACACGTGCCTGACCGGACTGGTGCGCCGGGGCACCGACCTCGTGACCGTCGCCGAGCTCGCGGGCCATTCGCGTGTGGAGACGACGCGGCGCTACAGCCTGCCCAGTGAGGCTGACCGCCAGCAGGCCGTCGACGACCTCCAGATCGACTTCTGAGCTAGGGAGCGTTCGTGGCCTATCCCAGTGACGCGGAGCGCCGCCGGCTTGAGCGCTTCCCCGAGCAGATCGCCGTCGAGGATCTCCGCGCGTGCTTCGCCCTGTCGGACGCCGACCGGGCGCTGGTGTTCGCGCAGCGCGGAGCCGCGAACCGTCTCGGTCTGGCGGTCCAGCTGTGCGCGCTGCGGTTCCTCGGGTTCGTGCCGCAGGACCTCGCGGGCCTGCCTTCGGCAGCGCTGGAGTTCCTCGCGGGCCAGGTCGACGCGGCCGCACACGAGCTGCTGGAGTACGGCGCCCGGCCCAGGACCCGGGTCGATCATCTCGCGCGCGTACGCGAGCATCTCGGCTACCAGACCCTCGACGGCGCGGCCGCGGCCACGCTGGAGGCGTGGCTCGGCGAGCGCGCCGTCGAACACGACGCACCCGCCGTGCTGCTTGCGCTGACGACCGAACATCTACACGCACGCAAGATCATCCGTCCGAGCCTCGATCGGCTGTTGCGTCTTATCGCGGCCGCACGAGCCGCGGCGCACACGCGCATCGAAGCTGCGCTCGCCGACCAGCTCGCTTCCGAGCGGCGCGCGGAGCTCGACGGGCTCCTGGTTGCCCCGGCGGGAGGTCGCAGCGAGCTCGCGCTGCTGAAGGAGCGCGCCGGCCGCGTCGGCGTCGCCGAGCTACGCCGCCAGGTCCAGCGCTACCGCCGGCTGCTGGAGCTTGGCGCCGACCGGATCGATCTCGCGTCGCTGGCGCCCGCGCGCCGGCGCCAGCTCGTT
>DASVPU010000090.1:0-2749 GCA_036389475.1 Solirubrobacteraceae bacterium | reverse complement strand
TGGCGCCGCAGGCGCTCAACCGCCCGCGCAAGCGCGTCCTGAGCGCGATCGAGGTACTCCGGCCTGCCGCGACTCACCGCCTTGAGGTCCTGCTGCACGAACAGCAGCTCCTGGGCGAGCTCGTCGTGCAGCGCATAGGACAGCTCGCGCCGAGCCTGTCCCTCGGCCTTGAGCGCTTGGCCGACGAGCAGGCGGCGACTTTCGAGCAGCTCGCGGATGCGGCTGTCGCGCCGTGTCAGGAAGACGGAGATGATGACCGCCAGGCCGCAGCGCCACGCGAGGTCCAGCGCATGCACGGCGACCTCGTGCGCGCGGACCTCGTCGCTGAAGCTCGCGTGCAGCATCGAGCCGGCCACGAAGGCGGCGACGGCAAGCAGCGCCAGGCTGAGCGTCAGCCGCGGCCCTGCCAGGAACGCAGAGATGAGCACGGGCAGGCCAAGCGCGAAGCGGATGTCCGCGACGGCGCCGCCTTCCGCGTAGATGAGCGCCGCCAGCACCAGGATGTCGATGACCGCGAACGGCGCCATCCGCACCTCGTGGCGCGCCCTGAACGTGTAGATCGCGACCGCCACCGAGTAGAGGACCAGGAACCCGAGCAGGGGCTGCGCAACGGCCAGGTCGGGTTGGGAGTGGGCGGCCTCCAGCGCTTCCGCGGGCAGCAGCAGCGGCAGCAGCGCGACACGTACGAGCGCCCATGTGCGGGCGCGCGCGTTGGGACCCTCCAGACGAGCGCGGCGGCTCAAGACAGCAGGCCCATCCGAAACGCGACGGCGACCATCGATGCGCGGTCGGTCACCTCGAGCTTGGCGTAGATGCGCTGCAGGTGCGTCTTGACCGTCGTCGGAGCGATGCCAAGTGCGCGCCCGATCTCGATGCTGGTCAGTCCGTCGGCGGTAAGGCGCATGACCTCCGCCTCGCGATCGCCGAGCGTCGGGGCCTTGGGCAGGGCGCGGCGGCGCAGGTGGTCGAAGAGCACGGCCGGCAGCGCGGGCGAGACGACGACCTCGCCCTGGACGGCTGTCACGATGGCGTCGCAGATCTCGTCGCGGTCGGTCTCCTTGCTCAGGTAGCCGGCCGCGCCCGCGGCCAGCGCTCCGTGAACGGACTCGCCGTCCTCGTACGCCGACAAGAACACGACGCGTGTGCGGCTGCGGCTGCGAACGAGCTCCTCGAGGACCGCAATCCCGTCAAGGTCGCCCATGCGCAGGTCCAGCAGCGCTGCGTCGGGCAGGCGCGCCCGGATCTCCTCCAGGGCCTGCCGGCCGCCCGAGCAGGCGGCGACGAGCTCCAGATCGGCGCGCTCGCCGATGGCCTCCACGAGGCCGGCACGGTACAGCGGGTGATCGTCAGCCACGACGACGCTGATGGCCGCGTCCACGGGCCGCATGCCGCTGGTTATACCGCGTGCTGCTGTGGACGGCGCATACACGATCGGGGGTCAGAACTTCGCGGAGCTTCAACGCTGCGCCTGCTGGGGGCCGTCGCGCGGCAGATCGAGGGCGACGTCTGCGCCGCCGCCCTCGTGGTTGGACGCGCGCGCGACGCCACCGTGGGCGCGCGCGATCTCCTGCACGATCGAGAGGCCGAGCCCACTGCCGCCGCGCCCGCGGGCCTGATCGGCGCGTGTGAATCGCTTGAACGCCTCCGCCAGGAAGTCCGGCGGGAAGCCGCTCCCCTCGTCGCGGACGTGCAGCTCGACATGACCGTTGCGCACGATCGCGCTGAGGTGGATCTTGCCCTTGCCGTGGTGCAGGGCGTTGTCGACGAGGTTGGACAGCGCCTGCTCGACGCGAGGTGGGTCGCAGGTGAGCGTCGCGTCCTCCCCGTCGTCGTCGACGACCAGGCTGCGGCCGGCGGCCTCGGCGCGTGGCTCGAAGCGACCGCTGATCCCGGCGAGCAGCTGGGACGTCTTCACCGCGGACGTCTTGAGCGGCAGCTTGCCGCTGTCTGAGCGCGCGATGACGAGCAGCGCCTCGGCCAGCTCGGCCAAGCGGTCGGTCTCCTCGGCGGCCGACTCGAGCGCCGCGACGAGCTCGTCGCGCGAGCGTTCCCCCTTCAACGCCAGCTCGATCTCGGCCTTGAGGATCGCCAGCGGCGTGCGCAGCTCATGGCTGGCGTCAGAGACGAAGGACCGTTCGCGCTCGAATGCGCGCTCGAGCCGCGCGAGCATGTCGTTGAGCGTCGTTCCCAAGCGCGCGATCTCGTCGTCGATCGCGCGGACCGGGAGGCGCCCGCCCGGGGCATCCTCGGTGATCTCGGCCGCCTTGCGGCGCATCGCCTCGACGGGCCGCAGTGCTGCGGCGGCGACGCCGTAGCCGGCGAGCGAGGCGAGCAGCAACGCGATCGGGCCGCCGATCAGCAGCAGGTTGACGAGGTCGCGAAGGTGCGAGTTGCGGTCGTCCGCGCCGGCGGCGACAACGACGACGAGGCGCTTGCCGCGCGCGGTGACCGGCGTCGCGAGCAAGCGTGCCGGTTCGGGAGGCCGCACCTCGAATGGATTCGGTCGTTCGATGATGATCGTGTGACCCTGATCGACGCGCCGTAGCTGGCTCGCCGTCAGGAGCGGCATGTTGTTCAGAATCGGATGGCTCGCGCTTTCGATCGTGCCGTTGACGTCGAGGATCTGACTGAAGCTCTCCCCGCGCTCGACGAGCTCGCGGCGGCCTGTGGCGGACAGCGCGCTCGGCGCCTCACGCTGGATCAGGGCGCTGATGTCACCCGCGCGGGCGCGCAGCCCGTGGTTGAAGGT
>DASVPU010000089.1:0-4201 GCA_036389475.1 Solirubrobacteraceae bacterium | reverse complement strand
ACCTGCGGATCGTCGCCGAGCACGACGTGCAGCTGGGCCAGCACGATCGTGATCCCGATTCCCGCCAGCATGCCGTGCACGACCGATGGCGAAACGGTCAGCGCCGCTCGCGCGACCCGGCTCGCGCCAAGCGCGATCTGCACGACCCCCGCGGCCGCGATGATCGCCCCTGCAGCCTTCCACCCGTAGGTGCCGATCAGCCCGGCCATCGTCACGGTCAGGCCCGCAGCCGGCCCGCTGACCTGCAACGACGACCCGCCCAACGAGCCGGCGACGATCCCACCGATAGCGGCGGCGATCAGACCGGACGGCAGCGGGGCGCCCGACGCCAGCGCGATGCCCAGCGACAACGGGACGGCCACCAAGAACACGACAAACGAAGCAGGCACGTCATGCTTGAGTATCTCGGTCAGATGACTCCTGCGATCACGCCCGCCGGAAGGCGAACCGCCGATCGCTTGATCGTTTCCTGCCAACGCTTCGACCGCCATGTCTTTCCCTTCGTCCGATTCCCCTGCTAGCCGGGCGTTACTACCTCAACCGATCTTTGCTGCGCTCGAACACCGTGAACGTAGACGTTGCTACTTCCGACCCGTCGGCGCGGCCAAAAAAGGTTGCTGATTCCGACCGTCGGCGAAGCCAAAAACGTGTCACGCTTGCCGGCCGCAGCCCGCCCGTGCGCTGCGAACCTGCTGTCGTCGTCCTAGCCGTCGAGGCAGCGCACGCGCGCCGAGTTCGCCCGCTGAGCACCCGACATAAGCGCGAAGTCGCTACCGAGCGCGGATATGACCTCTCGTGACCGCCGCTACCATGGCTCTGCTACGGATCGGGACTCGTCATGGATCACCGTAATACCCCATATCGATCATGGCTCCCGCGCTTTCTGCGACGAGATGGTACCAGAACCCGGTCCGCGCGAAACCGAGCGATATGGAACCGGACATACCAGACACGACGCTGGTCAGCGCTCTATTATCCGGTCAACATTACGGAGGGGCGTTAGATTATGTTCTGGTTAGACAATGTACTGGAACTTGATCAATCTCACGCGCCGATGAGCTAGCGGCAGACAAGCCTTCGTGATACCCCGGCGACCTCGACGAAGACATCGAGCGTCCCGCAAATCGCTGCGAGAGCGCCTGCTCAAGGCGTTGTCGACGAGCTCGACGTCGATGCGATCGGGCGCGGCGAGCTGGCTCACGGCATGCGCCGAAGCCCGGCGGCGAGCTCGGTCGCGTAGCGCCAGCCCGTAGGACGAATCACCGGCCGCTCGGGCGACACCCGCGGGTGAGGATCTGCTGCTGTGGGCGCGCAGCCTAGCCGGCGAGCGTGTCTGGGCCTCGAGGACCGCTGGCATATCTCGGGCGCACTGGAGCGTTCCTGTTGGGCCGCGGCGAGAGCGTCGTGCCGAGGCCGCGACATCGACCGTCAACCTTGCGCTCACGTCCGCGGACTCGTTGTATCGCTACGCGAGCTGGCGCCCGAACGTGTGGCGTGACAAGTCGGTACATGCCACGCCCCACGCGCTGGACGAGCCTGGACCTACGTGGTTGTCTACGCGGGCGGCGGCCGCGACGTACGCCGCTGATCGCCGCAGCCGGGCTGATGTTCTCGGCGCACACGCTGCGCCACACGTGTCTGACGGGACAGGTGCGGCTACGGCCACGATCCGCGTGATGGTTGCCGAACTCGCCGGCCATCAAAGCTTGAGACGACGCGGCGCTACACGCTGCCCAAGCTCGCCGCCCGCGCCCGCAGCCATCGAGACCTCTTCCATCCATTAGGCGGACCTAATGCTGCGTGTTACGCTGCGCGCTGTCGTGGCCGGAGAGTCGAAGAAGACCTGCTGCAGGTCGACACCCCGATGCGCGGGCTGCCCCGTCCTCGCCGCCCGCGCGCGTCGCCGCGCACAGTCGGGATCGGGCGGCTGGGCGTCCCTGTTCGAGGAGGTCTACGGCGCGAGGTCGACCGTGCTACCGCTTTCGGTGACCGAGGCGCTCGCCGGCTACTCCCTGCACAGAAACGCCGGGAGTACTAGCTCCGGCGCAGTCTGAGCCGCACGATCGTCCTCAACACGGTTGGGTTCCCCGCGCCATCGCGCACGACCACTGTCAGCTTGGCAATCACCTTCTTGCGCTTGCCAAGAGCGCGGGCGGCCGACGTTCGGGCCTTCTTGGAGAGCACCAGTCGCAGCGTCGCCTTTGCGCCCTTGGCGATCGACTTGGTGACCTTTCCCGTGGCAATCGGCTGAGCACCGCCCGCGCTCACGGCCCCGGTCGCCCTCGCGACGCAGGCCTCGAGCTTGCAGCCGACGACCAAGGTGACGGTCTTGCCGAGCTCCTGAGACCGCTTGGCCGAAAGGGTCGCGTCGGGACCGGTCCCGTCATCGCCACCGGACACGGGGCAGCCCGACGGCATCGGGTTGGGCTGGAGGGCGCACGGGTCGCTGGCGCCCGCGATCGCGTTCGAATGGCTCACGTCCTGGGCGCCGCCGCCCGCCGGTGCGGGCGAGGTCACCGTGGACCCCGTGAGATCGACGCTCCAAGTGCGGCTCGCCGGACTCAGATCCACGTTTCTGGCAGCGTCGATGGCCCTGACACGGAACGTGTGGGAGCCCTCCCCCAGCCCGGCGTACTCCCGCGGCGATGAGCAGCTGACGAACGCGCCGCCGTCGAGCGCGCACTCGAACGTCGTGCCGGCCTCGGTCGCCGAGAAGGCAAAGCTCGCCGTCGTGACCCGCACCGACCCCGACGGTCCGCCGTCGATGCTCGTCTCGGGAGGCGTCAGATCGCTGGCGCCACCCGACGCTCCGATCAGCCGCGGATCCCACGTGCTGTCGATGAGCAGTCGCGGGCTGAAGCCGTTGGCGATGCTCTGCCACGGCACGATCTTGAAGTTCTGGTTGCCGCCGCCCTCGTTCGCCGTGTCCTGCGTGACGAACATGCCGGAGGGGAAGGCGCTGCCGAGGGCGAGGTTCGTGACGTCGATCCCATCCATCCCGGTCACACCGTCGACCGCGCCGGCGACGACCTTGAAGACGCCGACCTTAACGTTGTCGACGCGGTTGTAGAGGTGAAACGAGTTTCCGCCCTGGCTGATGGCGATGAGGTAACCGGTCCGGTTCGCCCCGTAGTAGAGCGCCAGGCCCTTGACGTCCTGGATGATCGTCCCGCCGGTCTCCGTCGTGCTGTCGACCTTCACGCCGATGGACCCGTCGCTCGGCTCGCCGCCGTAGCGCCAGATACCGCCGATGTTCTCCTCGGCGACGTAGATCCGTCCCAGCTCGTCATCGGCCACGAGTCCCTCGGTCGGGTTCGGCAGCTTGAACTGTCGCACGAGCCTGCCGCTTACCGATCCTGTTGCGCCGCTCAGCTCGTACTGATCGATGTTGCCGACATCCGACACGAAGGCGTAGTACTTGCCGGACACCGGCGACACGTAGAAGGAGAATCCCCGGGGCGTCGTGATCGCCGACGACGTGGCAACGCTGCCGACCTTCGTCAGCGCCCGCGTCGCCGGATCGACCCGGTAGAAATCCATCGCTCGTGGGTTCGATTCGCGGTTCGTTGCGCCCACGATCGACACCCGTGTGCCGCCGAGCGGGAAGTTGTAGCGAACGTCGACGTTGTTGAGGCGACCGTCCGGATAGAAGTACAGCTGCTGCCCGGAGAGGTCGTAGACGCCGAGTCCTCCGGCGGCGGTCTTGTCCGTGCCGATGATCGTGCTGAGCGACGGGTCGGTCGGATGAATCCAGATCGCCGGGTCGTCCGCAGCGTCGCCGATGTTGGGAACCGGGGTAGTCTCGACCGTCGCGCTGACCTGGATCTCCGGGACCGCGGCCACGGCGACGGACGCCGCGACCAGGAATAGCGCGATCAGCCCGAGGACGAGCGGCCTGACACCCGGCCGCGGCTTCCCGGGGTTGGTGTGATCGCTGTGCTGCGCCATCTTCGAGCCTCCGTGCTTGAACCTGACCCAGCGCCTGTCTTCAACAAAACAGGTTCGTCTCGGCCTCTGGATCACGACCATAGCCGCGCCGGGTCCAAGCGATCACAGTCATTTGGATAGTTCGCCTTGCGAGATCCCGGTGGCGAGAAGCTCGCGCGGTCAGGTGCACGTCTCTACATCGCCGCCGCGCCTGCGCGTCGGAAAGAGCGACGGATGCCTTCGCCGGTTGCAGCGACCGCCAACCGCGACGTCG
>DASVPU010000088.1:0-4116 GCA_036389475.1 Solirubrobacteraceae bacterium | reverse complement strand
ACCGCGATCGCGCTCAAGACGTCCGCACCGCGCGGCAGCGCGAGCACGGCGGCGTCGGCCTGCTCGGGCCGGCGCACCGTGCGCGACTGCACGATGCAGTCGTACTGCTCGAACAGCGGCCGCCGCGACGCGATGTTCGGCGAGCGCAGCAGCGCGAGCAGGACCTCGCGCGGGTCGGCGATCGGAACGGTCACCGATACGCGGTCGCTGCGCGTGTTCTGCGGCGAGGAGCTGGTCGGCGACATGCCGGTTCCCGCGCTCGTCGACGACTGCCCGCTGTACGACCTGATCGTCGAGCGCCCAGGCGCTTCGCTGTATCCACCGCCCGCGCGAGCGCTGCCCGAGAGCGTGATTGATCCGCGCGACGTGCTGCTCGCGCTGCTGGCCTCGCCCAACATCGCGTCGCGCCGGGCGCTGTTCGAGCAGTACGACTGCATCGTGCAGTCGCGCACGGTGCGCCGTCCCGAGCAGGCGGATGCCGCAGTGCTCAAGCTGCCCGGCGGCGGCGCGATCGCCGTGTCGATCGACGGGTCCGGCCGGCGCGTGGCCGCCGACCCGTACACCGGCACCGTGGAGGCGGTGCTCGAATGCGCGGCCAATCTCGCCTGCGCGGGCGCCGAGCCGCTGGGCCTGACGAACTGCCTGAACTTCGGCAATCCCGAGAAGCCGCACATCGCCTGGCAGCTGACGGAGTCGATCCGCGGTCTCGGCGACGCCTGCCGCGAGCTGGACGTTCCGGTCGTGGGCGGCAACGTCTCGCTCTACAACGAGAGCGGCGACGGCCCGATCTACCCGACGCCGGTCGTCGGCATGGTCGGCGAGCTGCCGGATGCGGAGCGGGCCGGTCGGTCGGGCTTCCTCCGTGCCCGGGACGCGGTCGGCTTCGCGGGGCCGTTCCGGCCGCGGCTGGCGGGCTCGGAGCTTGCGAAGCTGCGCGGCGAGGCGCTGCCAGACGGATTGGAGGCCGTCGATGTGGCTGGCGTCCGGTCCGCCCAGGAGGCGATTCGCGACGCGGTCCGCGCGGGCGAGCTCTGCAGCGCGCACGATGTCGCCGAGGGCGGGTTTCTCGTGGCCGTGGCAGAGGCGTGCCTGGCCGGAGGTGCCGGGGCGACGCTTGACCTCGGCCCGGTGTCTGGCCGCGAGGAGCTCGAGCGGATCCTCTTCGGCGAGTCGCCGGGGGCGGGGTTCGTGGTCTCCGGCTCGCAGGACGCGCTGCGCCGCCTCGGCGAGCGCGTGGATCTCGACATCTTCGGGACGGTCGGCGGCGAGCAGCTCGACGTGGTCTGCGGCGCTGTCCGGATCTGCGCAACGCTCGACGAGCTGCGCGAGGCGCATGCGGCGCTGGCGCCGCTGCTTGCCTGAGGATCCCCTGGAATCTGCGGGATTTGATGCGCCACGCGGACGGTTGGCGGCCGAACGCGTGGCTATCCTTGACGCGTGACCTCCTTCGACGAGCGCGAAGGACCGCGGGATGAGTGCGGCGTGTTCGGGATCTATGGCCCCGGACATGACGTCTCCAGGCTCGCGTACTTCGCGCTGTACGCCTTGCAGCACCGCGGCCAGGAGTCCGCCGGGATCGCAGCTGCCGACGTCGGCGGCCATATCATGACGCTGCGCGATCTCGGGCTCGTCAACCAGGTCTTCGACGAGCAGAAGCTGCGCGCGCTGGGCGGCGACTTGGCCGTCGGCCACGTCCGCTACTCCACGACGGGCTCCAACGGCTGGGACAACGCCCAGCCCGTGCACCGCTCCGACCGCCGCGAGCTCGCGCTCGGCCACAACGGCAACCTCATCAATGCCGTCGAGCTGCACTCCGAGCTGCGCGACCTCGGGGTGTCGTTCCGCTCGACCTCCGACTCGGAGATCATCGCGGCGTTGCTGGCCGCGCACGAGGCAGAGAAGATCGAGGACGCGGTCTTCGACGTCGTGCCGCGTCTGCAGGGCGCGTTCTCGACGGTCCTCATGACAAAGGACAGCCTCGTGGCGTTTCGCGATCCGGCGGGGCTGCGGCCGATGGTCCTGGGCCGGATCGACGAGCACTACTGCGTCGCGAGCGAGTCCTGCGCGCTGGACATCATCGGCGCCGAGCACGTCCGCGACGTCGCCCCGGGCGAGATGATCTGGATCGACTCCGCCGGTTTGCACTCGCGGCAGGTGGTGGCAGGCGCGCGCGAGGCGTTCTGCATCTTCGAGTACATCTACTTCGCCCGCCCGGACTCGCGGATGAACGGCGACGTCCTGCAAGCGGCGCGCGGGCGGATGGGCGAGATCCTCGCCCGCGAGGCACCCGCGCCGACGGCGGACCTCGTCATCCCGGTCCCGGACTCCGGCGCCCCCGCTGCTCGTGGCTACGCGCGTGCGAGCGGGTTGCCCCAGGACGACGGGCTCATCAAGAACCGCTATGTCGGGCGCACGTTCATCGAGCCCGGCCAGGAACTGCGCAAGCACGGCCTGCGGATGAAGTTCAACCCGCTGCCCGAGATCGTCGGCGGCAGGTCGATCGTCGTCGTCGACGATTCGATCGTTCGCGGCAACACGACCCGGCAGATCGTCCAGATGCTGCGCGATGCGGGGGCGCGCGAAGTGCACCTGCGCATCTCCGCTCCGCCGATCAAGCACCCGTGCCACTACGGCATCGACATGTCCACGCGCGAGGAGATGATCGCCCACGGGCGCAGCGTCGGCGAGGTGGCCAAGGAGCTCGGCTGCGACTCGCTCGCATACCTTTCGCTGGGCGGCGTCTACGAGGCGATCCGCGGCTCGCGCGAGCGCCACTGCGACGCGTGCTTCAGCGGCCGCTATCCGCTCGAGGGGACCGACGAGGCGAACGGCAAGTACGCGCTCGAGCTGCCGCTCGTTCGGGCGTAGGTTCTCCGGCTGCTACTTGATCTGCGGGCCGTAGCCCCATTTCGGCATCGCCGAGCGACCGCCGACCGCGGCGGCTTTCTCCGTGTCGTCGGTCCGCACGCTCGTCGGATATGGCGGGCGCTTCCACGGATGCCAGCCGATGGTGCCGTAGTGCTCGCGCAGGAACGCGGTGAGGTCGCCGCGGTGCTCCGCGCAGGCATAGCGCGGCGGTCCGTACAGCCCGCGGCCATGCCATACAAGCCAGCGCTCGGGCAGCGCGTCGAGGTACTGGCCCCAGGCGATCTCGCGGATCGTGTGCTCGAGGCTGATCTGCGTCAGCGGGTCGGGCTGGGCGTCACAGAACTGACATCGGAAGATCAACCGTACCGACATGGCAGCAGGCTACCCGCTTGTGACCCGCACAGCACGCCGGTTGAATCCATCGTAGATCTTGAAAAGGCTCACGGAGGCGAGACGTCCGCGAGCTGTTCAGGCTCCGCTAGAAGCCGCTCCAGCGCTGGCGGCGCGTGGCGACGTTCCAGGCGTGATCGGTGTCGGCCGACTCGAGGCTGTTGGGGTAGGGCGGCCGCTTCCATGGATGGGGGCCGAGCGTGCCGTAGTGCTCGCGCAGGAAGGCGACGAGATCGGCGCGATGATCCTCGCAGGCGTAGCGCGCAGGGCCGTAGAGCCCGCGCCCGTGCCACACGAGCCAGCGTCCGGGAACGGCATTCTGATAGGCGCCCCAGACGATCTGCCGCATCGCCTCCTGCAGCGCCATCTGCGTCAGCGGGTCTGGCTGCGCATCGCAGAACTGACAACGGAAGATGAAACGGATGGGCAAGGTCGTCTGAGCCTAGCGCTCGTTGGGGGTGAGCGATACGGCGTACCCGCAACGCCGCGCGAAAGGTCGCAAGATCTGCAGGAGTGCGCGACAAATGTGCTCGCTTCCGCAATGGACGCCGCAGCGATCGCTATGGTCGGCGCCGCCATGGAACCGACTACGGCTCTGCGCGAGTACTTCGGCTTCGATTCCTTCCGCCCGGGCCAGGAACAGGCTGTCCGGGCGGCCGTCGGGCCCCCCGCTCGCGACGTTCTCGTCGTCATGCCGACCGGTGCCGGCAAGTCGCTGTGCTACCAGCTGCCGGCGCTCATGCGCGACGACCTGACGCTTGTCGTCTCACCGCTGGTCTCGCTCATGCAGGACCAGGTCGCCGCGCTCGATGTCGCCGCCCCGGGGCGTGCCGCGCTCGTCAACGCCCAGCGCGACGC
>DASVPU010000087.1:0-2848 GCA_036389475.1 Solirubrobacteraceae bacterium | reverse complement strand
GTCGCGCGCGAACGCGGCAACCGCCGCGCTATGACGTGCCGTGCGGCCGTCGCGACGATCCAGCGAGCGCACGAGCGCCGACAGCACACCCCACGACAGCGACGCGTACTGCCCCGTGCGCTGCCTGGCGATGACGACCAGGCAGACCACGTAGCTGAAGGCGACGATGCTGAGGATCATGAACAGCTCAATCGCCTCGCCGTAACGGGCGTAGACCGAAACGATCAAGAGCGTCAGGGCGAGCGCCAGACCCAGCGACGGCAGGATCTCGCGCGCGTAACGCTGCGGTTGAGACAACCCACCGCGGTCGACCCGTGGGGCCGGTAGGCGCACCAGCACGAGGTTCAAAGCGAGCAGGCCTACGCCTACGAGCGCGAGCGTCGTGATCTCGCGGAGGCTCCCGCGTTGCATCCCGCCGCCCGCCGCCACGTTGATCGCGATGCCCGCGAGCAGACTCGGCACCGCGCTCCCCGCCAGGTCGATGAGCAGCGTGACGATCCGGTAGCGCTGGAACGCCCCCAGCTCGGTGGCGACTGCGGCGGCAACCGTAACGGCGAACGCTTCAACCGGGCTCACGAACGCCACCGCGAGCAGGAAGCACACCAACGCCGTCAAGATCTGAAGCGCTCCCTCGCGCATGTGGCCCAGAACAAGCTCAACACGGCCGCGGCGCACAGAAGCACCGTCGGCGCCTCCAGAAGCCGCTTCGCGGATGCCGCGAGGATTCCAGGCGTCGCAGCTGACAAGGTGAGCGGGCCAGCCCCGGATCCAGTCCGACGATGTCATCGACGTGCGCCAGACACGCGGTTCACATCTCGGAACCGACGGAGATAGTCGTTTCAGCGAGCGCATGCCGCTCGCTCTTTCCGCGGCGAGATGTCGTGTGCCGACTCACGTATGACGGCGCCGGCGCTCATTGGCCGTCAGGGCGACTTCGGCCCATCCGCGCTCAGTGACGTCACGCCCCGAGGCGTACATCAACTTCTCGTCGGGCGGCACGATCGCGTTCCAGTCAAGCCAGCGATAGCTGCCGTCCCGCGCCTGCAGGCGATTGACGAAGCTGAACGTGGACTGCCCATCGGCAAGCTTGTCGATCTGCGCCAACGTGACGGCGCGGTCCTCGGGATGAACCATGTCGACGAACGGGCGCGCCAAGAACTCGTCGGCGCTCCAGCCCAGGATCTGTCCCACCGCCGGGTTGACGCTCTCAAAGATGCCGTCGCAGCTCAAGGTGACCGTCAGGTCGCGCGCGAGCTCGAAGTAGCGGCTGCTGCGCCTCAGCTCTGACTCCATCAGCTCACGCTCGGTGATGTCCTGCCCCGTTCCGAGCATCCTGCGCACCTGGCCGTCCACACCGCGAATCACCTCGCCGAGGGCGTTGAGAACACGCACCGAGCCGTCGGGGCGCACGATGCGGTGCTTGAACGAGAATGGCTCGCCGCTCGCATACGATGCCTGCAGCGTTGCCTTGACCCAAGGCCGATCGTCGGGATGAAGGCGCTGAAGGTAGTCGTCGAAGCTGATGGGATGATGCCCAGGCCGCAGGCCGTAGATACGGCACAGCTCATCGGACCAGTCGATCGTGTCGGTCGGCACATCCCACTCCCAGCTTCCAAGCTGCGCGATCGACTGCGCCTCGATCAGCCGGGTGCGCTGCTGCGCAAGCTCGCCTGTGATGCGCTCGGCGTCTGACATCGAACCTGCGCGTGAAAGAGCGTGCTCGCCATCAACGATGAAGTCCTCTTGCTCACGATCCCCGAGCTCATGGTCAGCCCTCAGCCTCCGATCACGCTTGTCGCGCGCGCGATCACGGACCGCGCGCACGCGACATCGCAGCGATCGCTTGGCCCCGTTCGCAGAGCTTGCCGGCCGCTCGCTCTCGTCGGTGATGCCGACCACAAGGTCGCTTAGGTCCACCAGCTGGTCACGTTTCTGTGGCACTGTGTCGTACTCACCCGCCTTCGCGTCACGAACATCTTTGGGCGCCGCCGGCCAGGGGAGCCTGATCGTGCGGATGATCGTCAAGCTGCCCTTCCCGGTTAACCGTTGACGGCTCGGTGCTGAGGAGCCTCTTGAAGTTCACCGAGCCGCTGCCCCTTACCGAACAAGCTATCTCGGGTCCTCGCGACTACCGCCGCGCTTCTGACTTTGCGCATGTTCGGGGACTTGACACGCTCGGCTTTAGTGCGCACAAACGGCTTGCTGGCGCCGGCCCAGCCTATGCGAGGGTCTCTTCTCCGCGGACGCAAGCCGGCCGTGGAGGCGGAGGCGGCAGGCTGCGCGCTGCTGTAGCCGGACTGGCGCCCACTTCCTGCGCCTGCGGGTGGCGGGATGGGGGACGGGTTCGCAGACGGCTTCGGACTCGCGCGTAACGCTTCAAGCACGAAGTGGACGGTCGTGGATCACGTCATCGGCTGGAGGTATCGGACATGGCCACGCGCGTGACGCAGCGCGCAGGAATGGTGGGCTCTCGATTGCTGCTGGCGACATCGGCTCGTTCGTATCGGCCGTCGCTGCCTGCGCGCCCGTGAGCTAGGCGCTGCCGGCGCTGCCGGCCTACCGCTTCGAGACGATCGATCGTCCCGGAGCGCCGATGGCGACCTACCTCACGTCGATCGCCGAAAACGGAGACAGCGCCGGCGCGCCGGCGGGCACTTCCACGGCTTCGTCCGCAACGGTGCGACCGAGGCGTTCACGGATGTCGACGTGCCGGGAGCCCGCGACAGCCACGCGCTGGGCATCAATGCTGCGGGCGCGATCTCCGGGACCTACGTCGACGGCGCGGACGCGCAGCACGGGATCGTGCGCGATGCCGGCGGACCGAGGACGATCGACATCCCGGACGCAG
>DASVPU010000086.1:0-5975 GCA_036389475.1 Solirubrobacteraceae bacterium | reverse complement strand
CGGTCTTCGAGCCGGCAGGGATCGTCTTCCTCGAGGCCATGGCGTACGCCCTGCCGTGCGTGGGCAGCAACTGCTGCGCGATGCCGGAGTTCATCGCACACGACGAGACCGGCCTGCTTTCGCGACGTGGCGACAGCGACGATTTGGCCGCGCAGCTCCTTGCACTCGCCTCAGCGCCTGAGCGGGCACGGGAGATGGGATTGAACGGTTACCATCGGCTCAGTGAGCGCTTCACGTGGAAGCACGTGGCACGACGCATGGTGACCGAGATGGCGGCACGCCTCCATCCGTGACGTTGGCCACCGCTGCGTGGTCCTGTTCAGCGATCCAAGCGCGCCGTCGCCGGCGCGTCAACACGACGCAGGGCGGCTCCGCTCCGCCTCGCCCGTCACGCTGACGTCGCGATGTGAAGATGGCTGACGAACCGATCGAAGATCGACGTCCGGCTACGCTGGTCGGCGCTGCAGCCGCCACATTCGCGACGAATGCCGGCACGGTGACGTTCTCCCTGCTGAACGTCCTGATCCTTGCGCGCGCGCTCGGCCCGACCGGACGCGGTGAGGTCGCCTTCGTGATAGCGGTGTGGGTGCTGACCGCCGGGCTGGCCACCCTCGGGTTCGAGGAAGCGAACGGAAATCTAGGTGGCAGGCACCCCGAGCGACGCGCAAGCCTCGCGACCAACTCGGTGGTGGCCGCACTGGCATTGGGTATTCTCGGCGCGCTGATCGTCGGGCTGCTGATGACGCTCGTGCCGCGTACCCGTGGCGAGGTCGACCTGGGGTTGCTCTTGTTCGCACTTGCGACGCTTCCAAGCGGGCTGCTCGGGCAGAACCTCAAGTACCTCTTACAGTCCGACTACAGATTCGGCATAACGAACCTCGCTTGGTTCGCGAGCCCTGCTGTGACAGCCGTGAGCAACGGGGTGCTCGCGCTCAGCGGAGCGCTGACAGTAGAACGAGTCGTGCTGATCTTCGTAGCCACCAACGTTCTGGCGACGCTGATCTTGGTCGTCTCCGTGGCTCGCCATTTTGGGTTTGGAAGGCCCGACGCCGCTCTGGCTCGTGAAAGCCTGTCCTTCGGTCTGAAGACGCACCTGTCGAAGTTCATGGCGCTCGGCGCATACCGGGGTGACCAGTGGTTGCTGGGCGCGATCGTCGGTCCTTACGAGCTCGGGCTCTACAGCATCGCGGCGTCCCTGGCTGAGGCGCTCTTCTACGTCTCGGGGGTCATCGTGCTCGTGCAGCGCCCGCACCTCGTGCGCGCGGTCTCGGCACAGGCCGCGGAGTTTGCCGCTCGCATATTCCGGCGCGCCGTCGTCCTGTCGACGGCCGTGGGGGCCGCGCTGTTCGTGGCGGCCCCGACGCTGTGCGTGTTGCTCTTCGGCAAGTCCTTCCGGGGTTCCGGCGATGACCTGCGATTGCTCGCGCTGGGGGCGCTCGGGGTGCTGGCCTTGGACCTCTTCAGCGGCGTCGTCGTTGCCCAGCGCCGTCCGCTGCTGGCATCGGCCGGGACTGCCGTCGCGCTGCTGGTGACCGTGATCGGCAACATCATCCTGGTCCCAGTGCTCGGCGGCGGAGGAACCGCCGTCGCCAAGAGCGCGGCCTTCACCGCGGGAGGCGCGACGATGGTCCTCATATTCCTGCGGATGTTCGACGCCCCTCCTGGTGCGCTCATCCCTCGCCTCGACGATGTCGCGTGGTACGGGCGTAAGCTCCGCGAGGGGCTGCTCGCCGCTCGGCGCGCCGGATGACAGGCGGCGCTACAACGACCCGGAACGCCTTCCACGGGATCCTCGAGAGGAGATTCGGGCCGATCGTGGTCTCCCAGCCGGCGGTCTGGCGGGCCTCCAGGAAGATCTTCGACGAGCCCGAGTTGTCGACGACGTACATGCCGTACCGTTGCAGCGCACGCGCGATGATCCGCGCTTGTCGCGGCAGGCGCCAAGCGTCGAAGTCGGCCTCGCCAAGCTTGCGATCGAGCTGCAGCCGGGTCCCTTCCGGCACGTCGCTGCCGGATCCCACGCCGTCGGACTTGGATGCCGGGTAGACGAAGTCGGGCGACGGTGAGTCATACGCGAACGCGAGCGCGTGATGGATGGCGCCGCGTACGATCTCGCACCGGCGCACGAGCCCGCCGAGATAGGGCAGCCCGCCCCCGCGCCCGGCCTTGCCGTCGGCGAAGCGGCCGTCGTACCCCGCCTTCGTGTGGTAGCGGTACCCGTTCGTGGCGGTGTAGTTGCCCGACGCGTCGCGGGCGAACTGCCAGAAGCCGTGCTCGACGCCCGTCCTGGGGTTCCACAGCACAACCTGGCCGTCGTCGCCTGGTGGACCGGCGGCGTCATCGGGGATCGGGATGCGCGGAATCGTCCGTGCGAGCCCATGGCCCTTACGCGAGCGATCGCCGGCGTCATAGGTCGAGTAGTAGCCCGACAGCTGCACGGGCCGCGGCGGCGTCCGGTCGTCGACCGCATAGACCGCGGGCGTGTACTGGTCGGGGTCGGACGTCAGCGGCTTTGCGTTGTCGGCGATCGCGCCGATGTAGCGGGCGGAACGCGGATCAGCGCGCTCACGGGAGCCGATCAGCCGGTTCCAGGGCGAGGCGCGGTCATAGGGCCGGGGCGGGCAGTCACCGGTAGCGGCGGTCGCGGCAGGGCGCGCGGACTCCCCGCCCAGCGCCTTGACGATCGTGGCGGCACCGGCGAGCGCGACGGAAACGACGACACCAGCTACGACGCGCCTGCGGGGCGGTGATCGTCGTGTCGTGATGCGCGCGAGGATAGCGGAGGTCGACTACCCATCCCGCCCGGCGCCAGCCGCAGTCAGCCTCGCCGGACCCTCGCCCAGACGGCCTCCTGCCGGCCGCCCGCGAAGTCGCGTAGACCCCTCAGGGTGGCCGCGTTCATGCGACAGAAGTAAAACGGCAGGTACGTCCAGCGGCTGTGGCGTCCGGTGCGCTCGTTGCGCCATCCGCGCGCGGCGGCGCCATAGAAGAGGGCCTGGAGGACGAGCAGGGCTCGAGCCCAGGATCGGCTCGGGGCAAGTCGGAGGTTGCTCGCCGCGGCGCAAAGCAGCGCCCACGGCACCAGCGGGCGCAGTCCCTTGTGCGAGATGACCTGCCACGCAAGCCGCGGATGGCTGCGAAGCAAGACCGGTAGCCACCGCCGCAACGCCTGCGCGCGGCCGGTGGTGATCCGGGCCCGGCGCACCGCCTCGTCCTCGATGCTCGCCGAGGCCCGCTCGACGGAGACGGCCTGCGGCGCGTACAGCACGCGCCAGCCGGAGCTGGCCACGAGCAGGGCCTGGACGAAGTCCTCGGTAATGACGCCCGCCGGCGGCGAGCGGTAGGCCTCGCGCCGGAACGCGAGGATCTCGCCGGCCACGCCTACGACCGAACCGCTCGCGCTCTCCCACTCCTTGATCTTCGACTCATAGCGCCAGTACAGCCCCTCGACCTGATCGAGCGCGCTGCCCCCCTCGGCCTCGATCGCCTTGCGGCCCGTCACCAGCCCGACAGCGGGATCGCTCAGCGGGCGAACGAGCTCGCGAATGGCGTTGAGCGAGTACAGGTTGTTGGCGTCGGAGAAGACGAGCACCTCACCGGTCGACGCCTCGACCCCGCGGTTGATTGCCGCCAGCTTGCCGCGGCGCTCAGGGCGGTGCAGGACGCTGACGCCGGGCGTGCGGCCGGCGCGCTCGGCTGTGCCGTCATCGGATCCGTCGGTGACCACGAGGACCTCGAGCCGCTCCGGCGGGTAGTCGAGCTCGGCCACGTTGCGCAGCTTCGCCTCGATCACATCCTGTTCGTTGTAGGCCAGGATGATGAGGCTGATTTTAGGAGTGAAGCCCGCGTGCGCGTGGACCGGACGCGGGCAGAGCCGGGCGAGCAGGGCCGCGATCGCGGGGTAGCCGGCGAAGACGTACGCGACGAGCGTTAGAGAACCCGCGAGGAGGATGACCACGGCGCCCGAATCTACAGACGGGACAGCGCAACGGCGAGCGCAGACAGTGCCCGCGTTCTGCTGCGCCTGCTCATCCGTCCAGGCGCTGATCGGGCGCACGTATTCTCGTGCTGTCGCCGTATGTCCCTTGGTCGATGGACGGCGCCCGACGTTCGGGCCCCCGGGCTCGATCCCCTGGAACACGCCGTTCCCCCCGCAACCCCGCCCGTTCTCCGTGTTCCGATCCCTTCTACCACCCTTCCCGGCGCCGACAGCTGTATGAACCTCGATCGAGGCCGCTGAGCATGCGACTCGGGGTCTACTCCGATCTCGTCTATCAACGCGACGGCCAGACCCTGTCGAACAATCGCGCGTTCATTCGCTTCGTGACGAGCCTTCCGCCGCGGGTCACGGAGCTGGTGCTGTTCGGCCGGCTCAGCCCGGTGGCTGGACGCGGCCCCTACGTCGTGCCCAGCGACGGGGTGCGCGTGGTGGGGCTGCCCCACTACGAACGCGCGACGAGAATATGGTCGCTGCTGCGGGCAGTGCGCGGCTCGGCCAGGATCTTCGCGGCCGAGTGCGAGCACTTGGACGCCGTCTGGATCTTCGGCCCTCAGCCGATGTCGATGGTGTTCGCGTGGATCGCCCGCCGGCGGAAGATCCCGCTCGTACTGGGCGTGCGTCACGACTACCCGCAGTACATCCGCAACCGCCTGCCGAGTCGGTGGTGGCTTTGGGCAGTGCCGGTCGCCACGGTGATGGACGTCGCGTTTCGACGCTCGGCCAAGTTCGCGCCGACCGTCGCGCTTGGGGACGCGCTGGCGCGCAGGTACAGCCGCGGAGCGCCCGTCATGCGCACCGGCTTCTCGCTCGTTCCGCGATCGGAATTGCGCTCCCTCGACGAGGCGCTGGAGGTGCAATGGGACGGCGATCGCGTCGTGCTGAGCGTTGGGCGGCTGGATCGCGAGAAGAACCCGCTGCTCCTGCTCGACATCCTCGCCGGACTGCGCGCGGGCGATCCGGCCTGGCGCATGGTCATCGCGGGCGACGGCCCGATGAGAGAGCAGATGCAGTTGCGGATCGCGGAGCTCGGCCTCGACGACGCGGTCACGATGGTCGGCGAGGTCTCCAATGGGCCCGAGCTCTGGCAGCTGTACCGCCGCAGCCAGATCTTCCTGCACGTCTCGTTCACCGAAGGGCTTCCCCAGGTCCTGCTGGAGGCGCAGGCGGCGGGCGTGCCGGTGATCGGAACGGACGTCGGGGGCGTCGCCGAGGCGCTTGGCAACGGGACCTACGGACTTCTCATCCCGCCTGCCGACGCCGCAGCGGCGATCGAGGCGATGCAGCGAATCGCCGGGGACGCCGATCTACGCCGCCGGCTGGTGTCGTCGGCGCTCGAGCACGCGTCGCACGAGACGCTCGAGACGCAGCTGGATCGGCTGGCGGGCTTCCTGCGCGCAGCGGTCCTGGCGCACCGGCGCGGGTTGGCGCAGGGCCGCGCATGAACGTCGAGGCACTGCGACTGCGCCGCGCTCGCGCGCATGTTGGAGCGGGGGTCCGCGCGGGTGCGGGCCGGCTTGGCGTCCTGCCTCCCGTCGCTCCGGGGGCCCTGCTGCGAGCGATGAGCGAGACCCTGCCGTTCCCGCTCGGCGAGGCCGACTGCACGCTGTTCGAGGGTGCGCGCCGCGCGCTGTGGGAGGGGATCGCGGCATTGGGGCTCGCCGAGGGTGACGTCGTGCTCGTCCCGGCCCTGCATCGCGGTCCCGAGGTGCGGATCCTGCGCTTGGCGGGTCTGCAGATCCGCCTGTACGCCGGCACGGTGGCGCTAAAGCCCGACCCGCAGGAGCTCGAGGCGCTGCTCGAAGAACGCACGCGGGCTCTGTATCTGATCCACCACCTCGGCTTCGCACAGGACGCAGAACGCTGGCGCGACTGGTGCCTTGAGCGGGATCTCCTGCTGTTCGAGGACGCGACGCAGGCATGGGGCGCGGCGATCGAGTCTCGCCCCGTGGGAAGCGTTGGCGCGCTCGCCGTCTTC
>DASVPU010000085.1:0-2340 GCA_036389475.1 Solirubrobacteraceae bacterium | reverse complement strand
GCCCCTCGACGATGACGAGATGCTGCTCCGGCGGCTGCTCGCGCAGATGGCGCACCGCGAGCTGCGCGAGCACCGGTGCGTGGACCATCACAACATCGACTCGGTCGCGCAGGGTGTCCATCCATGCCGCAAACTCCTGCTGCTGCTCGGGGGTGGGGACGGCGCCGTTGTCGCGGTAGCTCTCGCGGGCGAGGCGCTTGAGCGGGTCGTCGTAGCCGGCGATCCGCAGGCCCTCGACGCGCTGGACGACCTGGCCGTCGGTGCTGCCGTCGCCGCGCAGGCGCCCGCTGCGCGTGAGCACGATCGCGCCCGCGCGAGCGAGCTTTCGCTCGAGCACGTCCGAGTCGTGGTTGCCGGAGATGAACACGAGCGGATGGCCTGATCTGACGACACGCAGGACGAGCTGCTGCTCCAGCGGCGACCCCCGGTCGGTGAGATCGCCGACGAACAGCAGCGGCCCGCCGCGCGCCGCGTTCTCCAGCGCCGGCAGTGCGATGACGTTGTTGTGCAGGTCCGACGCGACGGTCAGCCGCGGGTGGCGCTCCAGCGGTGACCGGCCCGCAGGCGCGCTGACGAGGCGGGCGATCCCGACGAGCTGCTCGTCGATCTCCTCGTCGAGCGTCTTCGCGGACGCGCCGATCGATTCGAGCGCGCGCAGGGCAGCCGGGACCTCAGGCCCGTTGGCGTAGTAGCGCGGCCTGTCGACGTTCGAGCGCGGCGGCAGGAGCACGACGAGCGCGACGCCGGCTCCCAGCGCTGTGATCGCCGCGACGGCGAGCGTCGTCCGCAGTCGCGGCCCGTGGCCGCCGCGAACCGCGAGCGCGACCAGCAGACCGAGCGCGAGACCGGCGCCGGCTGCGACGAGGATCGCCAGGCGCAGGAAGAAGGCCAGCGCGTCGGTCGCCTGCCTGCGGATCTCCGCGGCGCTGAGCCGCCCCGACTCGGCGAGTCGCAGGACTGCGGCTCGATCGATCGACCGCACGTCGACGTTCACGCGCGCGGGCAGCCGGACGACGGGAAAGCGCACTCCCCAGTCCACGAGCGGCACGTACAGGTCCAGGGCACCGCGGTGGCCCGGGTTCACCGACAGCTGGACGGCTCCGACGTCGAGCCGGCGTTCGAGGCTGAAGCTCGCCAGCCCTCCGATCGTCCCTGCGATCGTGGCCGCCACGACGACGGCGCCGATGAGGGCCTTGCGCATGGGGGCTGAGGCTACGCAGATCCTGCCGGCCAAAACGTCTCGCAGCGTTTCCGTCGCAGAATGCGGGGAGGCGGCCGTTCGCAGCTTGACGGCGCCGCCCACTCCCATGTGACATCCGACGCATGTTGGATGATCGCTGTGTGCAACCGCGGCAGATCTACGCGAGCACCCTGAACCGGCGCGACCGCCGCTGGACTCGGAGGCGTGGTCCGAGCACTGTGAGCCTCGTGCTCGTGACCGTCGTGACGATGGTCGTTGCCTTCAGCGTGCTCGCGGCCTTCGCGAGCGCATTGAGCTGACGTACGGGTGCCTACACCGCAGCCGGCTCCTCGGTGCCGGGAGCTTGCGCTCGCGCCATCTCCGGCCGGCCCGCCGCGGCAACCGACCACAGGATCGCCAGCCACGTCACGACCGCGAGCGTGACGTGCACCCAGACGATCTCGGCGGGCAGCTCGAGCGCGTACTGCACGCCGCCGATCACGCCCTGCAGCGCGAGCAGGACGCACAGCCAGGTCAGCGCCCGGCGCTGCTCGCTCGGCGCGCCGCGCTTGCGCGCGAGCACCCACAGTCCGACTGCCAGCAAGCCCAGGATCGTGGCCAGGCGAGCGTGCTGCTCGACGACGAAGCGCAGCGTCTCGGCGCCCTTGAACTCCAGCCGCTTGATGACGTCGCCGGTACCGGCGCCGCCCGCGTGCGGGCCGGCGGCGCTGGCGGCTGTCCCGGCGAAGATCGTGATCGCGCCGACGGGGATCAGCAGCCACGTCAAGCGCACGAGCAGGCGCTGGTCGGGGTCTGCGAGCCGGGCATCCGGCTCGCGATGTGCGCGCCAGTCCAGCGTGACGCAGGCGACGAGGATCAGCATCGACAGGACGTAGTGGCTCATGACGAAGCCCGGCGCGAGGTCGTAGAGGACGGTGAAGCCGCCGAGCACGGCCTGTGCGACGACCCCGAGCGGCAACAGCAGCGAGATCAGCACGAGGTCCTTGCGAAACGGGCGTCGGCGCAGGGCCCCGAGGAACGCCGCGATCGCCGCGAAACCGACGATCGACGTCAGGACGCGGTTGCCGAACTCGATGATGCCGTGGGTGTTCAGCTCGGTGTACAGCGAGCTGTCGGTGCATTTCGGCCAGGTCGGACAG
>DASVPU010000084.1:0-2592 GCA_036389475.1 Solirubrobacteraceae bacterium | reverse complement strand
CCAGCCCCAGCCGCACGTCGCGCGCCCACGCCTGGAGGTTGCCGGCATCCTCTGGGCGGGCCGCGCGGTGGACGTCGATCTCGACGCCGAGCCCGTCGCACAACTCGCGGCAGTGCGCCTCGTCGCCGGCGGCCGGCTCGCGCAGCCCGTAGTTGACGTGCAGCGCGGTGACGGCCTTGAGTCCTGCGAGCCGCACCGCGACGTCGAGTAGGCAGACCGAGTCGCGGCCACCGGAGAGCAGCACCACGACGGGCCCTCCAGCAGGCAGCAGGCCGGTCGCGCGCACGCGATCGAGAACGTCCATGCGGACCGAGTTTAGTGGGGCGTCCTGTAAATCCGTGCGCGTTTGGGCGGCCGTTTCAAGCGGGTGCGGACTTACAGGACGGACCACTAGGTTGGATGCGCCGGCACACAATCGACGGTCTGCGACGGACGCAGCCCAGGGTGACCCCTAGGGATGATTCCCAATAGGCAGCGCTGCCGCCCGCGCGGAGACTGCTGAGCATGGATACCACCTCTGAAACCAACGTCATGCCGCCGCCTTCGCCGGGCCCGAAGCGCTTCGAGCGCTCGAGCACGGATCGCATCATCGGCGGCGTCTGCGGCGGCCTCGGCCGCTACTTCAACATCGACTCGACGCTCGTCCGGATTGCCTTCGTCGCTCTCGCCCTCGCCGGCGGCGCGGGCTTCTTCGTCTACGTCGCCGCGCTCCTCCTCGTCCCGTTGGACGGGGAGGTGGCGCCGTCGGAGCAGAGCACGCGCGATCGCGCGATCGCAGCCGGCCTGATCGTCGCGCTGGCTGTTGCCGGCATAGCGCTCGGCAGCTTCGGGTTCGTCGGATTCGCGTTCCTGCCGTTCTGGCTCGTGCTCGTCGTGGGGCTGATGCTGTGGTCGTTCGCTTCGGGCAGGCGCCCCGGCGAGAGTCCACGCCAGGTGATGGTCCGCGTCCTCCAGGGCTTCGGGCTCATGATCGCGTGCTTCGCGTTGGCGCTCGGCAGCTTCTTTGCGAGCGGCCTCGGCGGCGGCGTCGTGGCCGCCGGTCTGGTCATCGCCGCGGGTGCGGCGCTCGTCGCGGCGGCGTTCGTCGGCGGGGCGCGCTGGCTCGTTCTGCCCGCCCTGGCGATCGCCGTGCCGCTGGCGTTCGTGTCGGCGGCGGGGATCGACCTGAACGGCGGCTTTGGCCAGCGCAACGAGCGTCCCAGCACGGTGTCCGAGCTGCGCGACGGCTACCGGATCGGCATGGGCGAGATCGTCCTGGACCTGCGCGACCTCAAGCTGGCGCCAGGCGATCATCCGCTCTCCCTGAACGTCGGCGCCGGCCATGCGCTCGTGCTCGTGCCCAAGAACGTATGCGTCGCCAGCAAGGCGAGCATCGGGATGGGCGGGGTCGAGGTCTTCGACCGCAACGGCGGCGGCATCGACTGGAACTGGCACGACAGCCGGCGCCCGCTGGGGCGCGCCCCGCGGCTCGTCGTGGAAGGCAAGATCGGGATGGGTCTGCTCGAGGTACGCCACCGCGAGGCCGACCGCCACGGGCCGTCATGGAGGAACCGCAACGGCAACTCCGGCGAACGCAACAGCGCCTGCGCCACCTCGGCGTAAGCGGTGCGCGCCAAGAAGACCAGGCCGGACGCCTTCTCGCTCACCGCGGGCGCCGTGCTGATCGTCTTCGGCACCGTTCTGCTGCTCGATCGTTTGGGCGAGCTTGACCTCGACTTCCACATCATGGCTCCGATCGCGTTCGCCGCGATCGGAGCCATCCTGCTGGCGAGCGGGCTGTCGAGGCGAGGATGATCTCCGACATGGCCGCCGCTCCCCAAGGCCCCGCGCTCGCCTCGCTGCGCGAGCTGCGCCGCGATCCACGCAACGGCATGGTCGCAGGCGTCTGCGCCGGCCTCGCCAAGCGCCTGCAGATCGACCCGCTGCTGCTGCGCATCGCCTTCGGCGCTTCGACGCTCGCCAGCGGCCTCGGCATCGCCGTCTACGGCCTGGCGTGGATCTTTCTGCCCAAAGAGGACGAGCGGGGGGCGCTTGGGGTCGCGGCCGGGACCGCGACGCCGCGGACGGCGTCCCAGCGCCGCGCGGCACTCGAGGTCGCTGCCGGGGTCGGCTTCCTGCTCGTGGCGCTGCTGCTCGCGTTTCGCGAGCTCGGCCTCCCGTTCTCGGACGTCGTAACCTGGCCGCTCGTGCTCGTCGCCGCCGGGGGCGCGCTGATCTGGCGTCAATCGCTCGACGTGCCCGGCCGTGTCGCTCGCGCGTTGAGTGCCGGCGAGGCCGTCACCGGATCGGCGTTCGCGATCGACCTCCCCGACCCCGAATCGCGCCCAGCCGTCATCTCGCGAATCGGGATCGGCGTGACGCTCGTGATCGCCGCGGCGCTCGTCTTCCTGCAGCTCACGGGGGCGCTCGCCGCGGCCACCGACGTCGCGCTCGCCGCAGTCGTCGTGGCGGTCGCCTTGGCCGTGATCTTCGCGCCGTGGTTCGTACGGCTGCTGACGTCGCTGTCGATCGAGCGCGCGCAGCGGATCCGCTCGCAGGAGCGCGCGGAGCTCGCCGCCCACCTGCACGACTCCGTCCTACAGACGCTCGCGC
>DASVPU010000083.1:0-15453 GCA_036389475.1 Solirubrobacteraceae bacterium | reverse complement strand
TCCGTCGTCAGGACGTCTTTCGCGACGCCGTGAAGTACGGCGACCTGGCGTACAACCCGTTCAAGGCGGTGCGCAAGCCGTACCGGGACCGTCGCGCGTCGCCCGTCCGCTGACGCCGCTGCAGGTCGAGCGGCTCGTGGCCGACCTCGAACGCGGCGGCAGCCGCCTCAGCGCCGTCCTAGTGCGGCTCATGGCGTACACGGGGCTGCGACCGCAGGAGGCGCTCGCACTGGCTTAGCGTCGTGTGGTCACGTTCGTCTGCCTTGCAGTGGCACCGAACCGGCTGGAATACCATCCGGATGACAACGACGACCCGCCGCACCACCGGACTGTAATCGCGAAGCGACGCCGAAGTGCCAGGGGTGGATGCGATTGGTTCGAGAGGTTGACGCGGGGTTCCGGTTGCCCGGCTACGACCCGGCTCCGCGGCACATGGCCGCAGCGGTCGTGTTGCTACGCCGCCGCGGCGCGAAGTGCGTCGGCGACGACCTGCTCAATGTCGTGGCCTTCGCGTTCCGCGCGTTCGGTCAGGCGGTCGAGTGTCCCGCCGTCGACGGGAACCGTGACGGTCACCGCGATGTCCGGTTTGCCGGGCGTGACGTGGACCTCAGCTCCTGCGAGCGCCTCGTCGAACGCGTCGGGAGCGTTGTTGTGAACGTCGGCCATGCCTCCATCATGACGGGTCAGTGGGCTTTGCGGTAGCCACGCCGTAGGCGCGATCGCAGAGGCCGCCAACCGCGAGTGTTTGTCCAGCGGCGACGGCGGAAACCCCCATGCCATGAAAGACGAACCCGACGTTGATACGCAGCAGACGCCCGACACGACCAGTGCGGATGCACTCGGCGAGAAAGAGGCACCGGAGTTCGACGAGAACAACAAGCCCGGCATGACCGATCTCTTCAAGGCGGGCAAGGACGCCATGAAGATCCTCAAAAAGCAGGAGCCCTGACACGGTGTCAAATCCGCTCGAGCTTCACCGGAAGGAACGTTTGTACGCGCGGCGGCTCCGGATCGACCCGACTCGGCCGCAGTACCTCAAGCGGTTGACTCTGAGCGCATTTCCCAGCGCGCTTGCACGTGTCCTGTGCCCCGAGCACAGCGAGCACGGGTCCTTTATTGGTGCACGAGCGTGGCGATCCTTAGGCTTGCCCGGTGCCACGCGCGCCGCTCTGCTTCGTCGTCATGCCGTTCGGCGTCAAGCCGGACGGTCACGGAGGCTCGGTCGACTTCGACGCCGTGTACGCCGATCTGCTTGTGCCGGCGTGCCGCGAGGCGGGGCTTGACGCACTGCGCGCTGACCAGGAGCTCGTCGGCGGGCTGATCCACAAGCCGATGTACGAGCGGCTGATCCTCGCCGACTACGCGATCGCCGACCTCACGACCGCCAACGCGAACGTCTTCTATGAACTCGGGGTCCGCCACGCCGTCCGGCCGTATTCGACCGTGCTCGTGAGCGCCAACGTCAAGCATGTCCCGTTCGACCTCGCGCCCGACCGCGTCCTCCCCTACGCCCTCGACGGCGCGGGCCGCCCGTCAGATCCAGAGCACGACCGTGTGGCGTTGATCAACGCGCTCCAGGCGGCGCGCAACGCGACCACGGATAGCCCGGTGTTCCAGCTCATCGGTGATCTGCCTCGCCCTGAGATCGACCGGCTCAAGACCGACGTGTTCCGGGAGGAGGCCGAGTATTCGGCCGCCGCGAAGGAGCGCCTCGCCGCCGCCCGCGCCGATGGCGCCGATGCGCTGCGCGCCGTTGAGGCCGACCTCGGCCCACCTGAGGACGTCGAGGCGGGTGTCCTGGTCGACCTGCTCTTGTCCTACCGTGCCACGAAAGCGTGGGCGAACATGATCCGGCTCGTCGATGCGATGCCCGAGCCGGTTCGCCGCACGCTGCTCGTCCGTGAGCAGTACGCGTTCGCGCTCAACCGCTGCGGCCGCTCACAGGACGCCGAGCGCGAGTTGTTGGCCGTCCTCGAGGACCACGGCCCGAGCAGCGAGACGCTCGGTCTGCTCGGACGGGTGTACAAGGACCGCTGGGAGGCCGAGCGCGGCGGCTCGGTGCTGAAGGCCAGGGGTCATCTCGAAAAGGCGATCGACGCCTACCGGCGCGGCTTCGAGGCCGACTGGCGCGACGCGTACCCCGGGATCAACACCGTCACGCTGATGGAGATTCGCGAGCCCGGCGGCGCGGATCAGCAGGCGCTCGTTCCGGTCGTGCGCTACGCGAACCGCCGCCGCATCGATGGCGGGGCGCCCGACTACTGGGACTTCGCGACGCGCCTCGAGCTTGGCGTGATCGGCCGCGACCGCGATGAAGCGATCGCCGGCGCGACCGCCGCGCTGGCGGCGATACGGGAGAGCTGGGAGCCCGAGAGCACGGCGTACAACCTGTCGCTGATCCGCCAGTCGCGAGCCGAGCGTGGCGAGACGATCGACTGGGCCGACGACATCGAGCGCGAGCTTGTCGAAGCGGCCGCGGACGACTGAGGAGGCACGGATGGACGAGGAGAGTCGGGCGCAGGCGATCGTCGGCGGGGAGGACGCGTCCGCGTGCCAGCTAAGAGAGCTGGCCGGCGCGCTGCGCGACGCCGGCCGCACCGGTCTCGTTGCCGAGATGCTGACGGCCGTGGCGCGCCGCGCGCTCGACGGCCGCTGGCGCCCGGCCGAGCGCGCGGAGCTGGCGAGCAAGGTGCTGCGCGACCACCAGCAGTTCAACTACGCCCGGCGGCTGTTGAGCCGGGTGCGCACCCCGGACGCCGACAGCGAGCTGCTGCGCCAGCAGCACGCGCTTTGCACGTACAAGGACCTCGAGCTGCCGGCCGGCCGCCGTCTGGATTGGGCGCTGACGATCCTTGAGCAGGGCGGGCCGCTGGAGCAGAGCATCAGCGCCGAGACGCTCGGGATCGCTGGAGCGATCTACAAGCGGCGGTGGGAGGTGGACGCAAAGCGGGTCGATCTCGAGAACGCGCTGTGGTGCTATCAGCGCGGGTTCGACCAGAAGGACCATCCCGAGCGCTGGTATGCCGGCGTCAACGCCGCGTTCGTCGCCGATCGGCTCGCGGCGCTCGAGGACCAGGCGCTGGGCGTGTCACGCGAGGCCGAGGCCCTGCGAGAAAAGGCCGACCAGATCCGCACCCTGATCGCGAAGGACCTCGAGGGGGGCGACCGGGGGTGGAACGACGCGACGCGCGGCGAGGCGCTGTTCGGCCTGCGGCGGTTCGACGAGGCGTGTAAGCCGCTGGCCGCGGTGGCATCGAACAGGAAGGAGCTCTGGCGCCAGGAGACGACCGCGATGCAGCTCGCCGCGCTCGCGCAACTACGCGACGTCGCCGATGACCCCGGTGCGGTCAACGCACTGCGGGCGCTCGTCGGCGGCCATGCCGGGGCGGTGCGCCGTGCGTCGATCGGCAAGGTCGGCGTCGCGCTGTCGGGCGGTGGGTTCCGCGCGTCGCTGTTTCACATCGGGGTGCTCGCGCGCCTCGCCGAGTGCAACGTCCTGCGCCGCGTCGAAGTGCTCTCCTGCGTCTCAGGCGGCTCGATCCTCGGCGCCTTCTACTACCTCAAGCTCCGCCGGCTGCTGCAGCGTAAGACGGACGAGGACGTAACTGATGGCGACTACGTCGCGCTCGTTCACGAGGTCGCCGACGAGTTCCTCGCCGGCGTCCGGGAGAACCTCCGCCGCCGGCTCGGGACCGATCTTCCCACCGACGTGAAGATGCTCTTTACGCCGTACTCGCGCACCGACCGCGCCGGCGAGCTGTTCGAGGAGCTCTTCTATGGCCCCTTGCGCGACGAGGACGGCGCCTGGCGAATGCCAGATCTCATCATCAAGCCGGCCGGGCGAGGCGAGAACTTCTCACTGCGCTACGAGAACTGGCTGCGTGCGGCGAAGGTGCCGATCCTCGTGCTCAACGCCACGACGCTGAACACCGGGCACAGCTGGCAGTTCACTGCCAGCTGGATGGGTGAGCCGCCGGTCGCGACCGACGCCCGAGTCGACGCGAGCCAGCGCCTGCGCCGCGTCTACTATCGCGACACGCCCGACGTCGAGGAGCTCCGGCGGCCGACGCTCGGCACGGCGGTCGCCGCGTCGGCGTGCGTCCCGGGCATCTTTCCGCCGATCACGCTCACGCGGCTGTACGACGGCATCGACGTCGAACTCGTCGACGGCGGCGTCCACGACAACCAGGGCATCGCAAGTTTGGTCGAGCAGGACTGCAACGTGATCCTGGTCAGCGACGCCAGCGGGCAGCTGAGGGACGACCAGGACCCGAAGCGCGGGCTGATGAAGGTGTCGAGGCGATCGAACAGCATCCTCATGAAGCGCGTCCGCGGGGCCCAGTACGGCGAGCTGCTCGGCCGGCATCGCTCAGGCACGCTGCGCGGGCTCATGGCAATCCACCTCACCAAAGGGCTTCGGGCGCCGCCACGCGACTGGAGCAAGTGCCAGGAACGCTGGACGCCCGAGGACGACGCTCTGCCCGGCGCCTCGGTCGCGCCGTACGGCCTGGACCCCACCGCGCAGCGCATGATGGCCGAGCTTCGCACCGATCTCGACGCGTTCTCCGACGACGAAGCGTACGCCCTGATGGCGGCTGGCTACCTCATCACGAAGAACGACCTGGGCGATGCCCTGCCCGATCTCGCGCAGGCGGACGAAACGCTTGAACTCGGCGACCAATGGCCCTTCTGGGACATCCTCGCCGAGATGACGTCGCAGGATGCCTCTCGTCTGGCCGACTCACTGCGGGGTGGCAGCGACCTCTTCTTTCGGGGACCGAAAGCCCAGCTGCGGCGCTTGCGCGGCCTCGCGCCGAAGCTCCCCTCCCCGGAAAGGCGAAAGAAGCGCTGATCAAGAGCGCAGCTACTGCTCGCCGAGGGACCCTCGTCCGGATTTAAGATCAGGCTGCTCAGCTGTGCCCTCAAGCCCTTCATCCAGTGCGTGTCGTCGTGCGCGTAGGACAAGAAAACTGTGGGCCTACGATCTCTCGAGATCCGTTCGAGATGCTCTGATAGAGCAGGCTCGCGTTGCGCTGGGCACGGCCGTCGTCGTCGGACGGCTCGGGCGGCGGCGGCGCGGCGTCCTGTTTCTCCGTCCAGCGCTCCAGGTCCTCCGCGACCGTGCGGCGACCCGTCGCGATGAGCTCTCGGATCCGTCCGGTCCCAGGGCGAAGCCGGTGCTCGAGACGCCGGTGTAGTGGCCGTCGCGCGGTCAACCGCCATGTTCGTGAGCGCGGACTCGCAGCTGTGGGTGCAGCCGAGGCGATCCAGCCTCAGCCCGGGAGTCGCACCCGCAGCCGCGCGCCGATCCCGCCCGGAGGGCTCACAGCCTCGACCTCCGCCCCGGTCGCGCGGGCCAGCCGGCGGGCGAGCGGCAGCCCGAGCCCGGCTCCGTCGCCGTCGGTGCCCGTCTCTCCCGGCTCGAACACGGCGTCTCGCAGCTCCTCGGGGATGCCGGTTCCGTCATCGTCGAGGTGGACGAGGACCGACGTTCCTGCCCGCTCCGCGCTCAGCGCGACGCGGGCGACCGCGTGGCGCTCGGCGTTCTGGAGCAGAGGCGTGAGGATTCGCTCGGCGACCACCGCGTCGACGCCGACGTCGACATCGGCCGGCGTGGCGATGTCGAGCGCGATGCCGCGGGCCTCGAGCACCGGCCGCCATCGCGTTGCGACGCGGTCGAGGAGCGGCCCCAGCGCCGAACGTCCGCGCTCGAGACCGGCATCGGCGCGCGCTGCCGTCATGAGCATGTCGAGGATCACCCGCATCTCATCTGCGTTGAGGGCGATCGCGCGCAGGCCCTCCTCGAGCTCATCCCGAGGGCGCGGGCGGCGTCGCAGGAGCTCGGCTGCCGCCGCGATCCGCGCGAGCGGTGTGCGCAGCTCGTGCGAGAGCTCGGCGGAGAGGCGCTGCTCATGGCGCAGGCTCGCCGCCAACCGGTCCAGCAGCGCATCGAACGTCGAGGCCAGCTCGCCGAGCTCATCCGGCCGCGGGCCGCGACCGAAGCGCCGCTCCTGGTCGTGAGCCGACCAGTCCGCCGCGGTGCGCGTCATCTCGCGTATGGGGGCCAGCGCGCGACCTGTGGCCGCCCAGGTGAGGATCGCGATGAGCACCAGCAACAGGCCGCCGAGCGCCACCGAGCCCCCGAGCGCAATGTTCCTCGTCTGGTCATACGGCTCCAGTGACTCCGACACCACCACGGACCCCACCTGCCGGCCGCGGTCGGTGAGCGCGACGCTGTGCAGGCGCGCCTCGCGGTCCGGCGTCTCCGAGAAGCCGTTGGCGTTGCGCGAGAGCGCGTCGGCCGCCCGCTGCGACGCCCCGCTGCCTGGGGGGCGCACGATCGCTCGGCGTCCTTCGTAGACCCACACCTCCCGATCGATCGCCGCGTCGTTGGGGGAATCATGGACGACGATGCGGCCGGACGTCACAGATGTCGTCGTCGCAGCCGCCGCCGCCTTCGAGCGCAGCGTGCGATCCACATCGCGGTCGAGGGACGTCGCGAGCAACAAGTTGAAGGCAACGACGAGCAGCGCGACAGCGACCGCGGCAGCGACCGCGGTGAGCAGCGTCACGCGAGTCCTGAGCGTCCGCGGTCGTCGCATCAACCGAGCCGGTACCCCACTCCGCGGACCGTGACGATCCCAGCATCCGGTGCGATCTCACGAAGCTTGCGGCGTAGTCGCACGACGTACTGGTCGAGGGTGTTGTCGTGGACGACCGCTCCATCCGGCCAGGCAGCACCGACGAGCTCCCGGCGGCGCACGACGGACGCGGCGCGTCCGGCGAGGGCGGCGAGCAAGCGAAACTCCGTCGGCGTGAGCTGCACGCTCCCGCCCGGCCCGGTTGCCGCGTGGGCCGCCGGATCGAGGCGAAGGCTGCCCGGATCCGCGGGCTCCGGCGGGCCGTTCGAACTGCTTCGGCGGTGCAGCGCCCGTAGGCGCACGACCAGCTCGACGAACGCAAACGGCTTGGTCACGTAGTCGTCGCCCCCGGCGGTGAACCCGGAGACGCGGTCGGTCACCGCGTCGCGCGCCGTGAGGAACAGCACCGGCGCCTCGAAGCCGCGTGCGCGCAACGCTTGGCAGAGGTCGCGGCCGTCCGCATCGGGCAGGCCAACGTCGATGACGGCGAGATCGACCTCGACGTGGTCATGATCCATTGCCGCGGCCGCGTTGGCCGCCGCGACCACCACGAAGCCCTCTTCTCGCAAGCCGCGCGCCAAAAGAAGCCGAAGCTCGGGATCGTCCTCTACGACGAGCACTGTCGGCTGCACAACCTCAGGATGACGTACCGCGCAGGCAAGCGGCGGGATCGTGAGTACGGTGTCGAAACCTACAGCGACCGGCACGCGTACAGGAAACGTTCAGGCGCCTTGCGCGATCTTGATCGCCATGACGACTACTCTCAGCGAATCGCCATCGGCCCAACAGGCTGGTAATAACGCACGAAGCCACCGAGCGAAGCACTGGCGTCGAAGCGACCCGGGGCGAGACAGATGCTCAACAAGGTCCCGGAGGTAACCCTCTACTTCTGGATCATCAAGATCCTCTGCACGACGGTGGGCGAGACTGCCGCGGATTACCTGAACGTGAACCTCAACTTCGGCTTGACGAACACCACGTACGTCGTGAGCGCCATCCTCGCAGTGGTGCTGGTGTTCCAGTTCCGGCTCAGGATGTACGTTCCCACGGCCTACTGGCTTGCGGTTGTGCTGATCAGCGTGGTCGGCACGTTGATTACCGACAATATGGTCGACAACCTTGGTATCCCGCTGACGACGAGCACCATCGGCTTTGCGATTGCGCTCGCGATCACGTTCGCGGCGTGGTATGTCAGCGAGAAGACCCTGTCGATTCATACGATCGTGACGCGCAGGCGCGAGGCGTTCTACTGGCTGACGGTCTTGTTTACGTTCGCGCTTGGTACCGCGGCGGGCGATCTTCTCGCCGAGAAGGTCAACCTCGGCTACTGGAAGTCGGCGGTCGTGTTCGGCGCGGCGATCGGCCTCGTGTTCTTAGCTCACCGCGTGCTGCGGCTCAACGCGATCCTCGCGTTCTGGCTGGCATACATTTTGACGCGCCCCTTTGGAGCATCGCTGGGCGACTATCTCTCACAACCTCGCGCTGACGCTGGACTCAGTCTGGGTACGACGGTTACCAGCGCGATCTTCTTGCTCGCGATCGCCAGCGTCGTGACGTTCCTGTCGATCACGAAGAAGGACCGGATCGAAGGACCGGCCGCGCATCCCGCGCCGGCGTAGTTGGGGCGCTGCCGGCCACCCCTGGAGGAAGCCCAAACCCCGGGTCGGGCCGCTGGCCCTGTGGCGACTGACGCGCCTTATCCTGCGAGGTGATGTGAGCGGCCTTGTCAAGCAGGCGGTGGCGTCGCAACCGGTGCGAGCATCCCCCACGGCGGCGGCGGCGGGCGGCGCGCTCGGCATGGTGGCGCTCGCCGGGATGCTCGTCGCCGGCGTCGTTCTCGCCGCCGGGGCCGCCGGCCAACGCCTGTACTTCTTCGTCCCCGCCGCCAGACCCGAGTTTCCGGGTTGGATGCGCGGCCCGCTGGCGCATCTCGGCCTGCGACTGGACCCGCACGACGGCGCGCTGCTGCTCGTGGTGCTCTTCGCGTGCTACCTCGCCGTGCTCGCGTGCGCCGGCGAGATTTCCGCGCGCCTCGTGATCGCCGCGATCGTCGCGCTGCATGTCGTCTTCTTGCTCGCACCGCCGTTGTTCTCAGCCGACGTCTTTGGCTACATCGACTACGCCCGGCTCGGCGCGATCCACGGGCTGGACCCCTACACGCACGGCGCACTGAGCGCGCCCGGCGACGACGCCGCCCGATTCGTGCGCTGGCACAACATCCCGAGCCCCTACGGGCCAGTGTTCACACTGGCAAGCTACGCGCTCGCCCACCTGTCGGTCGCGGTCACGCTGTGGGTCTACAAGGCCATTGCGGCAATCGCGGGGCTCGGCTGCGTCGCGCTCGTCTGGCGGCTGGCCGCCCGCACCGGTCAGCAGCAGCGACGCGCGGCGATGCTCGTGGGCCTCAACCCGCTGTTCGTCGCATATGGCGTCGGCGGTGCACACAACGACCTGCTGGTGCAGTTGCTCGTCCTTGGCGCCATCGCGTGCGTGCTGCGCGAGCGCGACGGCGCGGCCGGTATCCAGATCGCTCTCGCGGCGCTGACGAAGGCCTCGGCCGGGCTCGTGGCGCCGTTTGTCATCGTCGGCTCGCGTCGGCGCGCACGCGCGTTCACCGCAGCGCTCGCCGCTGCCGTCATCGTCGGCCTTGCCGGCCTGGCCATCCTCGGAGAGCACGAGTTCGAGTTCTTCGCGCAGATCTTCACGCAACAAAAGCTGATCGCGCTCTACAGCGTGCCCAACCAGCTGGGCCTGCTGCTCGGGCACGGCGGCCTCACGACGTCCGTACGCGCAGCCTGCACCGCCGCCTTCGTCCTGGCCCTGCTGTGGCTGGTGGTGCGCGCCTGGCAGGGAGCCAACTGGATCGCATGCGCGGGCTGGGCGACGCTCGCGACGCTCATGACATCGGCGTGGCTCACGCCGTGGTACGTCGTGTGGCTGCTGCCACTCGCAGCGATCGCGCCCAGCCGATCGTTGCGGCTCGCGACGCTCACGTTCTGTGCCTATGTCCTCGCCACGCGCGTCACCTATTACCTGTGAAGGACGGGCTCCCAACGAGGCTGTTACTCCTCCTCGGCGGACTCCTGCGTGGGCAGCTCCTCCTGGCTGTCGGCGGCCTGTTTGGCGGCGGCTGCCCGTCTCGCCGCGTCGGCCTGCCTTGCGGCCTGCGCCTGTCGAGCCTGCTCGGCGCGCCGCTGCTCGGCTGACCACTTCGCGGCGGCGGCCTGTCTGCGCTCCTGCGCCTGCCGAGCCTCGTCGGCCTCGGCCTGCTTGCCCTCGTCGGCCTGCCGGGCCCGCTCGTCGCGCAGCCGCTGGGCCTGCGCCACGCTGTTACGCCTTACGCGCTGGGAGTCCTCGTCCCCAGGCCGCTCGGTGCCTGGCTGAGTCCCCCGGGCGGCATGGCCACCACGAGCCTTCGCCGCGCCGGCGGGGATGAGCTCAGCCTGCGCGCGACTCAAGGTCGGCGCGGCCTGTCCAACCGATCGTCCGTTCGTGCCCGCGTCTGCGGCGCTAGCGCCCGCGACGTCGCGCTGGCGATCGGCGCGCGCGCCGGCATCCGCAGCCGGCCGCACCTGCACAGCGGGGGTCCCGCTGGTAAGCGCCCAGCCACCGAGCATCAAAGCCCCCGCAACGACGATGACGCCGAGTACGAGTAACAGTGGCTTCAGCACGTCCGAAGACTCCTTCGATCGCGGACCCGACCACGCTAGCGACCAATGCTGAAATGCCGATGAGAGACGCCGATCGGCAGCGCGCCGCCCGCCTGTGGCGTACGATCACGTCGTGACTCGTCGTTGAGCACCAGGGCCGCAACTCACGCGTTCCTCGGGATACTCGTCATCGCGGTCGGACTGATCTTGACGATCGGCTTGCCCGTGGAGTACTTCGGGACGGTCGTCGTCTACGACATCGCCCTCGTCAGCGTCCTTTTCATGCTGCTTGCGCCGACGGACGGGGAACGCCGACGCTGACGACTAAAGCCATCCGCTGCGCTTTAGGTGCCTGTACAGCACTGCGCAGACGATCAGGATGACGATCAGCACGAGCGGATAGCCGACGCGCCACTCAAGCTCGGGCATGTGCCTGAAGTTCATGCCATACAGGCCGAAGACCATCGTCGGCACGGCGATGATCGCGACCCATGCCGAAAGCTTGCGCAGGTCTTGGTTGTCGCGCACGGTGAGCTGGGTCAGGTTGGCTTGCAGCACGCCGCTCAGGAGGTCGTCGAAGCTCTGGATGCGCTCGGAGTCGCGGACGAGGTGATCGAGGACGTCGCGGAAGTAGTCGCGCGTCCGCGGGTCGATGGGCAGTTCGCTCTCGTGATCGGTCAGGTGCTGCATCGGAGCGACGAGTGGATTGACCGCCCTCCTGAACTCGAGCACCTCCCGCTTGAGCTTGTAAATGCGCTGCGCCGGATTGGTTCCCTCGCCGGAGAAGACCTCCGCCTCGACCTCCTCGATGTCATCCTCGACGCCTTCGATCACCTCGGCATAGTCATCGACGACCCGGTCGGCGACGCCATGGAGCACCGAGCTGGGTCCCATGCCGAGAAGGTCAGGATGCGCTTCGAGGTGCTTGCGCACCTCGCTCAGCGGACTGGCCTCACCGTGACGCACGGTTACGATGAACTGCTTACCTACGAACACCATGAGCTCGCCGATCTCGACCAGTTCCTCGTGGTCGACGTAGCGAGCGGTCTTCATCACCATGAACAGGATGTCAGCGTATGTCTCGAGCTTCGCGCGCTGATGTCTGTGAACGGCGTCTTCGAGCGCCAGCGGAGGGAGTTGAAAGTGCTCGCCGACTGCCTCCACCACTCCGGGGCTCGGGTCGTGCAGGCCGATCCAGACCCAGCCGTCGGTGCAGTCCGATGCCTGCTTGAGCGCGGTCTCGAGGTCGATCCGTCCGCCGCGCCGCTCCCCACCTTCATAGAGCCCGCAGTCGACGACCGCGTTGCCGATCTCCTCGGAGGACGGCGGACTGCTGTCGACCTCGTCGGACGCGGAGCTCGATCCGTCGCCGTGCGCGTCGGCCCGGCGCGGTGAATCGCGCCGCGGCATCGGAAACGAGGAGGAGTTACCCGCGGGCACGTGCGAACAGTACCCCTGCGCAAGCACGGCCGGGTACGATCGCTTCGTGCCCGATCGCCTGTACTTCACGGACTCCGACGAAGCCAACGAGCTGATTGCCGCCGACCCGATGGCGCTGCTCGTGGGCTTCGTCCTGGATCAGCAGGTTAGCGTGCAGAAGGCGTTCGGCGGACCGCTGGCGCTGAAGGAGCGCCTTGGGGCACTCGATGCCGACACGATCCTGGCGGCCGATCTCGAGCCGGTGTTCCGCACCCGGCCCGCGATCCATCGCTTTCCCGCGTCGATGGCCCAGCGCGTGCACGACCTCGCCGCTCACGTGCGCGACCAGTACGACGGCGATGCCGCGCGCGTCTGGACCGAGGCGGAGGACGCGGACGCGTTGCGGGCCAACCTTGCCGCCCTCCCCGGGTTCGGGGAGATGAAGATCAAGGCGCTGGGCGCCGTGCTCGCCAAGCGCTTCGACGTGGACGCCGCCCGCGATCTCGTGCCGTGGCATCCGACGCTGGGTGACGTCGACTCGGCGGAGGCGCTCGCCGCCTATCAAGCGGCCAAGCGCCAGCACAAGGCCGAATGGTCCAAGCCGAGGACGCGTTCATAGCGGTGCTGCGGCAGCGAAGCGGTCCGGCCCGTCAGCTCAATCCCTGAGCGCCGGCCGCTCCGCCCGTTCGTGGTAGAGGAAGCCTACGAGCGCGGCGGTCACGTCAGGGTCGAACTGACGGCCGGCGCAGCGCGTCAACTCGGCAAACGCCTCGGCATGGGACATGCGGAGCGGTAGGGGCCGGTCGCTGGTCATCGCCGCTGTGGCGATCCGGGGTCCTGCGACAGCCCAAAACTGCGGGCGACGGCGCCGGCCATCGCCATGAAGGACTTCGAGTGCTCGCCCGTGTACCGGTCGCGCTCGAGCAGCGCGACCGCCAGGTCGTGACGCTGTGCGCGCTTGAGCTCCTCAGTCACCTGGTCGTGAAACAGCTCGATCGAGATCAGACGGGTGCACGGGTCCCCGCCACGACGTGCGGCCGCGGCTTGGAGTTGCGCGATGCGCTCGTGGACGACCGCCGGCTCGCGCGCGAGACGGTCACGATCAGCTCGGGCGGACACGCCATTTGCATCGGCAGATTGAGGCGATCGCCAAGAGTCAGCCTATTGTCGGGACCCGGTGCGACGCTGGAGGCTTACGATCCGCCCGCGCCATGCTGCATTTCAGGCCGCTGACTTCGAACCTACCTGGAGGCGCACACGATGCTCGGCCTACCCGACACCATCACCGCCTGCCTGTTCGATCTCGACGGCGTCCTGACCCGGACGGCGGAGGTTCACGCCCGCGCGTGGAAGGAGATGTTCGACGCCTTCCTGGACAGCGGCGACGAGCCCCCGTTCGAGCTGCCGCGAGACTACGACGAGTACGTCGACGGCAAGCCGCGACTGGACGGCGTGCGCTCGTTCCTACGCTCGCGCGACATCGAGCTGCCCGAGGGCACGGCGGACGATCCGGTCACGGCGCAGACGATCCATGGGCTGGGCAGCCGCAAGAACGAGCTCGTGCTGAAGCTCATCCGTGCTGACGGCGTCGAGGTCTACGAGGGCTCGGTGCGCTTTGTGGAGGCGGCGCGCGATGCCGGGCTGGGACGGGCGGTCGTCTCCTCGAGCGCGAACTGCCGGGAGGTGCTGCAAGCCGCCCACATCGAGCATCTCTTCGAGGTCGTCGTCGACGGGGTCGTGGCGCAACGAGAGAGGCTGGGCGGCAAGCCCGCGCCCGACATGTTCCTCTTCGCCGCTGCGCAACTGGCGACCGACCCGGTTCACGCGGCGGTGTTCGAGGATGCGCTCGCGGGCGTCGCGGCGGGTCGCGCGGGCGGATTCGGGTACGTGGTCGGCGTGGACCGCACCGGCCAAGCCGAGGCGCTGCGACGTCACGGCGCCGCCATTGTCGTACATGACCTCAGCGACCTGCTGGAGCGGGATCCGTGATCGGCGACGGCTTCTTCGCCGTCGAGCCCTGGTCGATCCCGGAGCGCAAGCTGAACTTCGACCTCCTCGCCCAGAGCGAGTCGATCTTCGCGCTGTCCAACGGCCACATCGGCCTGCGCGGCAACCTCGACGAGGGCGAGCCGGCGGGGTTGTCCGGGACGCATCTCAACGGCTTTCACGAGATCCGGCCGCTGCCCTACGCCGAGGCGGGCTTCGGCTATCCCGAGTCGGGCGAGACGATGATCAACGTCACCAACGGCAAGATCATCCGCCTGCTCGTCGACGACGAGCCGTTCGACCTGCGCTACGGCTCGCTCGAGCGCCATGAGCGTGTGCTCGATCTGCGCGACGGCGTGCTGCGGCGCGAGGTGCATTGGGTCTCCCCCACTGGCCAGGCGGTCATCGTGCGCTCGACGCGCCTGGTCTCGTTCGTCCAGCGCGCGGTCGCGGCGATTCTGTACGAGGTCGAGCCGGTCGGCGCGCCCGCGCGGATCGTCGTGCAGTCAGAGCTCGTCGCGAACGAGCCCGTTCCGGAGCAGACCGACGACCCGCGGGCCGCGGCGGCGTTGCGTGCGCCGCTGGAGCCGGAGGCACATGGCCACAACGGGCTGCGCGCCGGGCTCGCCCACATCACCCGCGCAAGCCGCCTGCGGATCGCCGCCGGAATGGACCACGCCGTCGAGGCGCCGGATGGCACCGTCAGCGGATCCGAGAGCGAGCCCGATCTCGCACGCGTGACGATCAGCACCGAGCTTCAGCCCGGTCAGCGCTTCAGGCTCGTGAAGTTCCTCGCCTACGGATGGTCGAGCAGTCGCTCCCTGCCGGCGCTGCGCGGTCAGGTGGATGCCGCGCTTGCCGCCGCGATGCATACCGGTTGGGCAGGACTATGCGTCGCCCAGCGTTCGTTCCTCGACGACGTGTGGGACCGCGCCGACGTCGAGATCGACGGTGACGCACCGTTGCAGCAGGCCCTGCGCTTCTCGCTCTTTCACGTCGTGCAGGCCGCTGCGCGGGCGGAGGGGCGCGCGATTCCGGCGAAGGGCCTGACCGGACGCGGCTACGACGGCCACAGCTTCTGGGACACCGACACGTACACGCTCCCGCTGCTCACCTACGTCATGCCGGATGCCGCACGCGACGCGCTGTGCTGGCGCCACTCGACGCTCCCGCTCGCGTACGCGCGCGCCCGCGAGCTCAGTCTTCAGGGCGCCGCCTTCCCCTGGCGGACGATCAGCGGCCAGGAGTGCTCGGGCTACTGGCCGGCCGGAACCGCGGCGCTGCACATCAACGCCGACATCGCCGACGCAGTGCGGCGCTACCTGTCGGCGAACCCCGACGACTCCTTCGAGCAGGGCTCGGCGCTCGAGCTGATGGTGGCGACAGCGCGCCTGTGGCGCTCGGCCGGACACCACGACGCGCGCGGCGGCTTTCGGATCGACGGGGTCACCGGGCCCGACGAGTACTCGGCGCTGGCGGACAACAACGTCTACACGAACCTCATGGCGGCCCGCAATCTGCGCGCCGCCGCCGAGCTTGCGACCAGGCACCCGCAGCACGCCGAGGATCTGCATGTCGACGACGAGGAGATCGCGGGCTGGCGCAACGCCGCCGACGCGATGGTCATCCCGTTCGACGACGAGCTCGGCGTGACACCGCAGGCCGAGTCGTTTACGCGCTACCGACGCTGGGACGTCGACGGCACGCCGCGCGACCGCTACCCGGTGCTCCTGCACTACCCGTACTTCCTGCTGTAC
>DASVPU010000082.1:0-25062 GCA_036389475.1 Solirubrobacteraceae bacterium | reverse complement strand
ATCTGGCGGATGCGCTCGCGCGTGACGTTGAACGTGCGCCCGACCTCGTCGAGCGTCCGCGGATGCTCGCCGCCGAGGCCGTAGCGCAGCTCCAGCACACGGCGCTCACGGTAGGAGAGGTTCTCCAGCGCCTCGCGCAGTGCCTCCTTGGTGAGGATCTCCGCGGCGCGCTCGTACGGCGACTCGGCCCGCTCGTCGGCGATGAACTGACCGAACTCGGACTCCTCTTCGTCGCCGACCGGCTTCTCCAGCGAGACGGGGGCCTGCGCGGAGCGCTTGATCGAGTCGACCTCCTCGGGATCGATTCCCGTGACCTCGGCGATCTCCTCCGGCGTCGGCTCGCGACCCAGCTCCGTGACGAGCTTGCGCTCGGCACGACCGATCTTGTTGAGCTTCTCGACGACGTGGACCGGAATGCGAATCGTGCGCGCCTTGTCGGCGAGGGCCCGCGCGATCGCCTGGCGGATCCACCAGGTCGCGTAAGTCGAGAACTTGAAGCCCTTGCGATAGTCGAACTTCTCCGCCGCACGAACCAGACCGAGCGTGCCCTCCTGGATGAGGTCGAGGAAGGGGAGCCCCTGGTTTCGATAGTTCTTTGCGATCGAGACGACGAGCCGCAGGTTGGACTCGACCATCTTCTGCTTTGCGTCGAGGTCGCCGCGCTCGATGCGCTTGGCGAGGTCCACCTCCTCCTGCGCCGTCAGCAGACGCACCTTGCCGATGTCCTTCAGGAACAGCTGAAGGGAGTCGGTGGTCATGTCCGGCTTGAGATCGATCGTGGCCTTCTTGCGCGCGCGACGCTTGTCGGGCGCCCGCTCGACCGCGTTGGCCGCCTGGACTGCCGGATCGATCTCCTCTACGAGCTCGATCTCCGAACGTTCCAGGTAGCCGTGCAGCTCCTCGATGTCGGCCTCGTCGAGATCGATCTCGGCGACCGCGCCAGCGATCTCGGCATACGTCAGCACGCCGGTCAACTGGCCCTTCGCTATGAGCCCCTTGATCTCTTCGAGTTCCTGCAGTTCGACTACGGACATTTAATTCGCTTTCACGCCGTACACGGCCTCGTTTCAGCCCGGGCACCATTCCTGACGGAGGGCCGGTCGGTCATCCTTGGAGCAGTACCTCGCCCAACCTAGACCCCAAACTCTATCGAGCCAGACTAGGCACTTCACTTTCTGAAGTCAACGATGTCTGACGATGATGAACATCGAGCGTCGCACCATCCACTACGTGCAGCCGCGCGCTGTGTTTCAGGGAGCGCGCGCGGCGCATGCCATGATGGGGGCGGATGGCTGACCGCCAGGACTCCGATCGCGACGTGCTGACGAGCCTCCCCCGCTCGCGACCGGTGCGCCGCAGCGCCAAGCGCGGCGCCCCGCCGGCGGCCGCGGACGCTCCCAAGAAGCGGCAGGCTTCGTCCAAACCGGTCGCCGCGCAGAAGCCGGCCGCAACGCCGCGCCGTAAAGCCGGCGAAGGCAAGCCGCATGCGCCCGGCGATGGCACGAAGACGCCGGCCAAGCCGGCCGCGGCCGCGTCGCGCAAGCGCGCCGCCGCAGGTGAGCGAGCGAAAGCCGCCCGGCCACGGACCGCGACCACCCGCCCGCGACGCGAAGCCACGCCTCGGCGCGAGCGCGAGCGCGAGCCCGAGCGTGTGGCGCCCGCGCGCAAGGTCCCGCCGGCCGGCTACGCCGCTCCCGACGCGCGCGACCAGCGCGAGACCTCGGACGCCGCGCAGCTGCTCTCGACCGCGGTCCAAGCGGCCAACGAGCTCGCGCGGATCGGCCTGACGGTCGGGCGGCAGACCCTGCAGTCGATGCTCGATCGCCTGCCGAAGCCATAGCTTCGATGAACGCGCACGCGCTCGTCCGCCGCGCGGCGACGCGGTCGCGATAAACGCTGTAACCTGCGCGCGTCTGCCGAGTCTCCGCGCGCCCTGCGTGCGGAGAGCGGGGGAACCACTGCGGCCCGGAAGGACGTCGGACCGCCGGGGCGAATCGGCCCGAATTCGGGTTGTAGCGCTTGGAAAGCGCGAGCCCGTCAGCTCACCCCGTAGGCCGCCACAACCAGATGCCGAGACTCTGCTGTGATCGCGCCGTGTTCGCCACCGTGCTCTGCACGGCGATCGCGTGTTGCGCCGCCCCAACCAGCGCCATGGCGGCCGGCGGGACCGGAGGCACCGCTATCCCGGTCGCGATCGCGCCCACCACGGGCGCGGCCGGCTACGGGGAGCCGGGAATGCGAGCGCTCGTCGTTCCGCCGACGGGCCTGGTCGGCAGCGTCATGGTCGCGCGCGGGACGATGCCCCGCGCGGCGGGCCGCGAGGTCGTCGTGCAGCGCCTGGACCCGCTCCGCGGATGGCGCAACGTCGCACGCACGCGAGTGCACAGCACGACGCGCTTCGCCGCCGGCTGGCGGCCCGACGTCAGCGGCAGGATCGCTCTGCGAGTTGTCGTCGCGCGCCGCGGAGCGCAGGCAGCCGGCACCGCGCCCGTCGCTCAGACGACCGTCTACAAGCCTGCGATGGCGACGTACTTCGGGCCCGGTCTCTACGGCCGCCAGACAGCTTGCGGCATCGTGCTCACGCCCGAGTTGCACGGCGTGGCGCACAAGGGTCTTGCCTGCGGAACGCTCGTGGCGATCATGTACGCCAACCGCGAGATCGTGGTCCCCGTCGTGGACCGCGGCCCTTTCAACGGCGGCTACAAGTGGGACCTGACGCAGGCCACCGCCGACGCGTTGGGCTTCACCGCCTCTGGCGGAATCGGCTACGTCCGCACGCAGCCTGCGCCGGCGAGCTAGTCGTCAGCCCGAAGCCTCGTACGTCGGACGGATCGCCGCACGCGCGAGCGTATGAAACGTGAGGTTGAAGCCCACGTACGCCGGCGACGCGCTCTCGTCGAGCTCGAGCGCATCGGTATCGAGCGCGTACACGACGAACACGTAGCGGTGAGGGCCATCTCCGCCCGGAGGTGCGGGGCCGCCGTAGCCGTTCGCGCCGTAGTCGCTGCGCGCCTCGACGGCGCCCTCGGGCAGATCGGCGCCGCTTGCTCCCCGCGGCAGCTCGGTGGTCGAGGCCGGTAGGTTGAACAGCACCCAGTGCCAGAAGCCGCTGCCTGTCGGGGCGTCCGGATCGAAGCACGTCACCGCAAAGCCCTTGGTCTCCTCGGGGAATCCCGACCAGCGCAGGTGGGGCGACAGGTTTTCGCCGCCGGCAGAGTCATGTGCGAACGTCGTGGCCAACGGCTGGCCGTCTTCGAGGTCGTCGCTCTCGAGCGAGAAGGACGGCGCCGGGGGCAGATGATCGAGCGGATCGGGGGCGGTTTCGCGTTGGAGTGACATCGCGCGACCATATCCGAAACATGCGCCGCCGCGGCGACGGCGGGTACCGTGTCCGGATGGCCTTCATCGCCGCCTCCGTCGCCTCCGCTGCAGCGCTCGCGCTGGCGTTGCTGGCAGGCGCGCGGCGGCTGCGCGGGCGCTCCAAGAGGGTCGTCGCACGGTCCGTGCTCGCAGACCCCGAGCAGCACACGACGATGGACGAGCGCGGCGCTGTCCGGTCGGTTCAAGCGGCAGACCTCACGCTGCCCCTGCGCGCGCTCGACGAGATCTGGACGCCGATGCACCTCGAGCGCCTCGCGCGCACGTACTGGCGCTATCTCACGCGCTGGACGCTGGGGCTCATCCGCGTGAAGTACGACGAGGACGAGCGCGCGGTCGTCTTCCTCATGCGGCCCTTCGTGCTCCTGCGCTTTCGCGCACCGGAGTACGAGCTCGACGCGTGGCGCGGGATCGTGCGCTGGCGGATCTCAAGCGGGCTGCTCGTCTCACGCACGGGACGCGACGGCGACGGGTATCTGCAGATCGACGTGCGCCGCTGCAAGCGCGTGGACCCCGACACCGGCCGCGTGCACGTCGAGGTCGAGGTCGCGAACTTCTATCCGGCACTGGCGAGCGCCATCGCGCGCTGGTTCTACACCGCGACGCAGTCGCGGATCCACGTCATCGTCACCCACGGCTTCCTGCGCTCGCTCGCGCGGCTGGATCTCGCCCGGTCGGTCGTGGGCCGCTACGAGACGCCGGCGGACGCCGACGCGGTGCCCGACCCGCCGCCGCTGTCCGAGCCCGCCCGGCCGGGCGGGCGGCAAGACGCCGAGGACCCCTCGCCGGAGCAGACCGCGGCGTAGCGTGGAGATCGACGCCGGTGCGGTGCTCCTGCAGCCGATCGCGCCGGAGGTAGCCCGCGCGCTGCTCGACGGTCGTGAGCCCGCGGGCTTCGTCTTCGCCGAGGGGTACCCGTCGCGCTTCTCGCTGGAGGTCATGGACATCCTCGCCGGGGCGCGCTCCGAGTCCAGGGATCACGCGTTCTCCCCGTGCTTCGTCGTGCGGCGCTGCGACGGCGCGGTCGTCGGCGAGATCGGCCACAACCTCGACGCCGAGACCGGCACGGCACAGGTCGGCTATTCGATCGTCCAACCGTCCTGGGGCCGCGGCTACGCGACCGCGGCGCTGCGGGGACTGCTGGAGCATTTGGGCTCCGACCCACGCGTGCGGCGCGTGGTGGCCGAGACCCTGGTCGAGCACCAGGCGAGCCGCCGGGTGATGGAGAAGGCCGGTATGCGCGAGTGCGACGAGCGCGTCGGCGAGGAGGACGGGGTGCTTGTCACGCTCGTGGTCTACGAGTGGACGAAGCCCGGTCGCTCCTCTCAAGCGACCGGGCCCCGGTGAAGCTGGTTGGTAGTGCTAGTAGTGGTCAGCCCTGTAAGTCCGTGCGCATTTGGACCGCGCCAGTGGCCGATCCCAACGGATGCGGACTGCAGGACGGACCGCTAGTGCGCGTGCGTGTGACGCCCCATGAGGTGCAGCCCCTCGAGCATCCGCGGGATGCACATGAGCGCGGCGATGCCGACGAGGACGTACAGGACATCGGCCGCGGTGCCGCTACCGAAGATCTCGGTCACGACGTTCGTGTCGAACAACGCGATGACGGCCCAGTTCAGGCCGCCGACGATGAGCAGGGCGATCCAAAGTGGATCGAGCCGCTTGAGGAGATCCATCACGCCTCCTTTTTGACGCGACGGGGTTGTACGTAACGTCACGTAGTACCCCGGTGGCCGCGCACGGTTTCAGCGGCGACGTCAGCCGCTCTACCCGCGCGCGAGACTACGCCACGGAATCGGCGAGAGCCACGAGCTCGCCAAGTTCCCACGGGCCCTGCCCCGTCAGCCGCAGGTGCAGGCCGGCCCGCTGCCAGGCAAGCTCCTGCACCGGTCGCAGCGCCGACTCGGCCTGCGTCAGCGGCGCGGTACGGTAGGCGTAGCGCCCGAGCGACGTCGGTTCCGGAAGGCCGCGCTCGGGCGGCGTGTCGTGACTGACGCAGAGCGTCAGGCGGCCCGGCGCGCGTGGCCGCGTGTCATCGAGGTTCCACTCGACCTGCACCGCGCCGCTTCCAACCGCGACGACCTCGACCCAGCGCGCCAGCGGAAGCGGTGCCGACGGGAGGGGCACCGGACAGCCGAGATGCTCATCGGCGGCCTGTATTCCGGCGAGCGGCACGCGCTCCTCACCCATGACGGCCGATCGTACGGCGTGTCGGCGGGCGCGAGCGCCAAGTGGGCCGCGCAGCCCCAAGGTTGCAGATCGATTGCCGCTTCATCAGTCCCCGCTGCCCAGCGCATAGCGCGCAAACAGCTGCCCCTCGTGCTCGAGCAGCCACAGCAGCCGGGTCCGAACAGGCCCCGCCGCCGCTCCATCGCCGATGATCGTCAGCGCCCCGGCGCCGCCCGCGATCAGCGGGACCGTCGTGAGAAACAGCTCGTCGATCAGCTCTGCCGCGAGCAGCGACGCGTTCAGGCGCGGGCCGCCTTCGCAGAGGATCGAGCGGATTGCGTGGTCGCGGCGCAGGCGCCCGAGCGCCATCGCCAGGTCGCCGGTGCGCAGGTATTCGATTCGCGCCGCGCAACCCTCCAGCGACGCTTCCGAGCCGGTGATGATCACGACGCGCGAGTCGGGGTCCTGGAGCAGCGGAAGGTCGGCTGGGAGGTTGAGGCTCGCGCTCACGACGATCGCGAGCGGATCGGGGTCCAGGCCGGCGGCGGCGCGCTGCTCGCGCCGGTGGGGGTCCCGAACGAGGCGCCCGTAGCGCTCGACTCGCAGCGTGCCGGCGCCGACCATCACGCCGTCGACGCGGGTGCGCAGCGCATGGAAGAGCTGGCGATCGGCGACCGAGGAGATCGGTGCGGTGCGACCGGCGACCGTGGCGCGACCGTCGACGGTGTGGACCATGTTGAGCACGACGAACGGGCGCGCATCGGATGCGAGCTCCGAGAAGCGCAGTTCCGCGGCGGCTTCGTCGGCGGTGAGCGATCCACCAGCGGGTAGCACGCGCCGCAACGCCACCGGCGGCTCGTTGCGGGCGGCCGTCACGCCGGATGGCCGGGATCGACGTCCTTCACCTGCTGGAAGTACAACACCTCGTCCGGCACGTAGCGGGCGTCGAACGGGTCGAGCAGGCAGCCGACGTGGTCGCCGAGGTCGACCCGATCGCAGATCGAGCCCGCAAACCAGCTCGGGCAGTCGTCGAGGATCGGCAGGCCGCGCGGCCCGACATGCCACGAGCAGCGCGCGAACTTGTCGGTCTCGTCGCCGGTCTCGCCGCCGAAGAGCTCGACCAGGTCCCGCCTGTCGCGCGGGATCAGATGCACGGCAAGCACATCCACGTCGTGCGCCAGCCGGAAGGTCCGGTTCGCTCGCGATAGGCAGGCGAGGAACCGTGCGGGATCGAAGCTCGTCTGGCTGGCGAAGCCGATAACACACCCTTCACGCTGCTCGCCGTCGGCCGCGGTCACGATGTACAGCGGATAATCGAGCGATCCGGCGAGCTTGAGGAATGTCTTCGCCGCGTCCGAGCTCATCCGAGCCGAGCTACCCGTTGTGGCATGCTCGACACACGGGCTACCAAGGGAGCACATGAGCGAACGGCTGATCGGCGTCGATGTGGGCGGCACCAAGATGGCGGTGGCCGTGCTCAACGGCGCCAGCCTGGACGAATGCCACATCGTGCCGACCCAGACGGATTCCAGCGAGCAGCTCATCGAGCAGCTCGTCCAGGTTATCCGGGCTGCCGGCGATGCGAGTGCGGTCGGCGTCGCCGTCCCATCGGTCGTTGACTTCGCGACCGGCTGCATCCGATCGTCGGTGAACATTCCGCTGCATGACGTCCCGCTGCGCGAGGTGCTCCGCGAGCGGCTCGGCATCCCCGTGTTCGTCGACAACGACGCGACGTGCGCCGCGCTCGCAGAGGCCTACGACGAAGATGGTGAGCTCGTCGCCCGCCACCTCGTGATGTTCACGATCGGCACCGGTGTCGGCGGCGGCATCGTCATCGGAGGGCGCATCTATCGCGGCGCGACCGGTGCGGCAGCGGAGCTCGGGCACACGATCGTCGGTGCCGACCTCAGCCGCTCGCCGTTCGCTCATAGCGAGCACTTTCCGCAGCCCGGCTCGCTGGAGTCGCTGGCATCAGGGTCCGCGCTCAACGTCATCGCAGAGCAGTACGGGGTCCGAGCCGGACACGTCATCGACGCCGCGAGCGACGGGCAACCCAGCGCCCGTGCCGCGATCGAGCTGCTCGGGCGCCGCATCGGCGTCGGAATCGCCAACGCGATCAACACCTTCGACCCGGACCTCGTCGTGATCGGCGGCGGAGTGTCGGCCGCCGGCGAGCTGCTGCTGGCGCCCGCGCGCGAGGAGGCCGCTCGCTTCACGCTGAGCGGCGTCGGCACGAGAACCGAGATCAAGCGCGCCCGCTACGGTCCGCTTGCCGGCGTGCGGGGCGCCGCGCTGCTGGCCGAGCATGAGCTGCAGGCCGAACGCGAGCATCAGGCGGCGGCCGGATGAAGATCGCCGTCGCCGTCGACCATGCCGGCGTACCGCTGCGCGACACCGTCATGCAAGTGGTGCGCGACGGCGGTCATGAGCTGCTGGACGTCGGCGAACATGACGACTACCCCGACGTGGCACTGGCGATCGGCCGTGCCGTCGCGCATGGCGAGGCCGATCGCGGGGTACTCGTGTGCGGCTCGGGCGCGGGCGTGTCCGTCGCCGCCAACAAGTTGCCCGGCATCCGAGCGAGCGTGTGCCACGATCACTACTCGGCTGGACAATGTGTCAGCCACGACGACTGCAACGTCCTGTGCCTTGGGGCCCGAGTCATCGGGCCCGCGATCGCCGGGGAGCTGACAGCCGCGTTCTGCGCCGCGCAGTTCAGTGGTGAGGAGCGCCACGTGCGGCGGCTGGGCAAGGTCTCGACCATGGAACGCGAAGGACTGGAGGCACGCTGGTGAGCCAAGTGGTCAACATCAATGAGCGTCTGGCTGCGCTGACTGCGGCTGGTACGTCGGTGTGGTTGGATCAGATCCGCCGGTCGCTTACGAGTGAGGGTGAGCTGCGGCGTCTGGTCGTGGAGGACTGCCTGCGCGGCGAGACGTCGAACCCGGCGATCTTCGAGAAGGCGATCCTGGGTTCGGCGGACTACGACGAGCAGATCGAGGAGCTCGCGCGTGCGGGTGCGCTGGCTCGCGCGATCTATCAGGAGATCGCGATCCAGGACGTGCAGGAGGCTGCCGACATCCTGCGCTCGGTGTATGACGAGCTCGGCGGCGCGGATGGGTTCGTGTCGCTGGAGGTCGATCCCGACCTGGCGTTCGAGACCGATCGCACTCTGGCGCAGGCGCGCGAGTATTGGGACCGGCTGGATCGTCCCAACACGATGATCAAGATCCCTGGGACGCCGGCTGGGTTGCCCGCGATCGAGCAGGCGATCTATGAGGGCATCAACGTCAACGTGACGCTCCTGTTCTCGGTGCAGGCCTACGCGACTGTCGCCGAGGCGTACATCACCGGCCTCGAGCGCCGCCATGCCGAGGGCCTGTCGCTGGACGTCCGGTCGGTCGCGTCGTTTTTCGTCTCGCGCGTGGACAGCGAGGTCGACAAGCGCCTGGAGGCGATCGGCCGCAGCGATCTGCAGGGATTGGCGGCGGTCGCCAACGCGCGGGCGGCCTACCGGCGCTTCGAGAAGATCTTCTATGGCGAGCGCTTCGCCGCGCTCGCCGAGGCGGGCGCGCCGGTGCAGCGCCCGCTGTGGGCTTCGACGGGCGTGAAGAACCCCGCCTACCCCGAGACCAAGTACGTCGAGGAACTCGTCGGTCCTGAGACCGTGAACACGATGCCGATGCAGACGCTGCTGGCGTGCGCCCAGCGATTGCAGGTCAGCGGGCAGACGATCCGCGAAGACCCCGCACCCGTGCTCCAGACACTCGCCGACGCCGGGATCGACATGGACGACGTCACCGACAAGCTGCTGCGCGACGGCATCGACGCGTTCGTCACCCCGATGGAGAAACTGCTCGCCGGCATCGAAGCCAAGCGCGAAGCGATCTTCACCGGCCGCCCCGAGACGATCGAGGCTTCGCTGCCCGATGAGCTCGAGCCGGCCGTCGCGGCGATGGTCAGGCGCGCCGAGGAGGAGCAGGTCGCACGGCGGATCTGGAAGAGGGACGACACGCTCTGGGGCCCGCCCGGCCAGCCCGAGGTCGCCGACCGCCTGGGCTGGCTGACCGCGCACGAGACCTACGCCGACCAGATCGACGAGCTCGAGGCGTTCGCGCAGGAGTGCATCGCGGCGGGCTTCACCGACACGCTGCTGCTGGGCATGGGCGGGTCGAGCCTGGCGCCCGAGGTTCTGCGGCGCAGCTTCGGAGACTGCCAGCACGGCTGCCTGCGCCTGCACGTGCTGGACTCCACCGATCCCGGCGCCGTACTGGCCCAGGAGCGCGCCCTGGACCTGGAGAAGACGCTCTTCCTCGTCTCGACGAAGTCCGGCGGAACGATCGAGACGATCTCGCTGTTCGAGCACTTCTGGAGCCTGCGCCCGCACGGCGGGCAGTTCGTCGCGATCACGGACCCGGGCTCGTCGCTGGAGGCGCTCGCCGGAGAGCGCGGCTTCCGGCGTACGTTCTTGAACGACCCCGACGTAGGCGGGCGCTACAGCGCGCTGACGTTCTTCGGACTCGTGCCGGCGGCGCTCATGGGCGTCGACGTCGAGCGCCTGCTTGACGGTGCCGGCGTCGCGGCAGAGGCCTGCACCGCCTACCACTCATGCGAGGGCAACAGCGGGCTGTGGCTCGGCGCGGCGGTGGCCGCGCTCGCCAGCCAGGGCCGCGACAAGCTGACGTTCATCGTCGGCGAGCCGATCGCGTCGTTCGGCCTGTGGGCCGAGCAGCTCGTCGCCGAATCGCTCGGCAAGCAGGGCAAGGGCATCGTGCCTGTCACCGACGAACCGGTCGGAGCGCCGGACGTCTACGGCGACGACCGCGTCTTCGCATACCTGCGCGACACCGAGAAGCCCGACGAGGCGCTCGACGACGCCGTCCGTGCGCTCGCCGCTGCCGGCCAGCCGACCGTGACGCTGACGGCGGGCGGGCCGGAGGATCTGGGAAGGATCTTCTTCTTCGCGGAGTTCGCGACCGCGGTCGCGGGCTGGGCGCTGGGGATCAACCCGTTCGATCAGCCCGACGTCCAGGCCGCCAAGGACACGACGGCGAAGATCCTCGATGCGATCGCCGGCGGCGACGAGCCGCCGGAACCGCCTGCTGCCGGCGACGACGCGCTGCGCGCGCTGATCGCTGACGCCGGCCCGCCCCCCTACGTTGCGCTGCTGTGCTTCGGCGCGCCGAGCGACGGCGTCGACGCCGCTGCCGCGCAGCTGCGCACGGCGATCCGCGACGCGACGCGCGCGACGACGACGTTTGGCTACGGTCCGCGCTATCTGCACTCGACCGGCCAGCTGCACAAGGGCGGGCCGGAGACCGGGCGCTTCCTCGTACTCGTTCACGACGGACCCGACGACGTGGAGATCCCGGGCAAGCCGTTTACGTTCCGGACGTTGAAGAACGCGCAGGCGGCCGGCGATCTGGAGACGCTGCGCTTGCGCGGGCGCTCGGCGGAGTGGGTGCGGCTGGCTGGCGGGGACGCGGCGGCGGCCTTGCGAGAGCTGACTGAACGGATCGAGCGGGTGCTGGCGGCGGACTGACCGCGGGCTCCCGGGGCAGACCCGGTTGGCTGGCCCCTGAGCGCCACGCGTCGGTGCTGGATCGTCGGCGATCAGGCCGTTTCTGTACCGCCTAGTGGACGCGAGATTGCACTCACGTTGATGCGAATGGACCCTGGGCGGTTACGCGCGGCGGGCCGTTGTTGTTGATTTGCAGCTCGGTCCAGGTGAAGTTGTTGAACTCGTCGGACTCCACAAACCAGTTCTGCTCGTCAGCCGTCGTGGTCAGGCGGTAGCGGCCAGGCACCAGGCCGGTGATGTCCACCCACTGGTCGACGAGGTTGTAGTAGTAGGCGTCGCCCCAGCCGATCGACAGGCCCATCGTCTGGGTGAGCACGGTCGAGTCGGTCCCGCAGCCGGTGTAGACGGCGCTGTACGGCGCGCCCATCAGCAGCAGATTGAACTTGATGTTGTCAAAGAAGCAGAAGCCATGTTTGGCGGCCGAGCCGACCTTCACGCCGTTATCGGCACGGTCCAGCGACGACTGCTCGAGATCGCGCAGGTGCCAATGGTTGTGGCCGTCGCCCGCCCAGTACATCCGCGCTGCCGTCGCTTGCACCCTAGAGCCGCCGGCGAAGTCAAAGATGCGCTGGTTGACCGACATCTCGGGGTCGGTCGTGCTCGCGCGCGAACCTTCGGCCTGAAACTCACCGGCGCCGCGGTTGACGATGATCGTGGTATAGCGCAGCAGCCTACGATGGTCAGGCGTCCTGTCGATGCGAAAATCCGACAACTTGTACATCGCCAGATCGGGAAGGCGGTCAGGCGCCGCGGCGAACGCCGGCCCGGCGCCGGCGGTCAGCCCGATTGTGGCGACCGCGATCACGAAGCTGCGAAGATGTGCAACCGTCGGTCGTCGCTGTCTGGTCCTCATCATAAGCGGGTCCCCGAGCCAAGATCTCAGCGGCCCATCTAAGCGGCTTGCGCGCCAGATGGCCTAGCCATTTGACCAGGTTTGTGGTCTACCGTCGGGTGGCTTGCCGCGACGTGAGCGAGCGGCGAGGCGGGACACCCCAGAGGCCCCGCCTCGCGTGAGCGCTACTTCAGGCGAATGCTCTGCGGGCCGGCAGTAACGACTTCCGGGAAGAAGCTGCTGACCGTCGCTGAGATCACCGCATCGCCCTTCTTGAACGGAGGGCTCTGGCTTCCCATGAAGGGACTCGAGATGTCGGGGAAGACGCTGACCGTGTAGTCGTGCGGTGTGTCGTCGCACGTGATCGAGTTCCAGCTCGACCCGTGCGCGATCTCCTTGCCGTGCACGACCTGGCGGATCGTCACCGACAACGAGCCCGGAAAGCCCATGAAGTCCGATGGGCTGCACGTCACCGTCAGCGAGATCGGGACGTAGAGCTTGTTGATGATCGGAGCCTCGGTGGGCAACTGCGAGATCGCGGTCGCCGCGGCCGCCGAGGCCGTACCCGCGCTGAGTGCCAGCATCATGCTTCCTGTGATGACTGCCGCGATGACGCGTGCTGTGCGCAACATGAAATACCTCGCTTCTCCCGGCTTCCAGCCGGGCTCACCTGCTGACGGCGCTGTCTGCGCCTGGTGAGAGAACGCGGCGATGACACGCAGGTCGCGCTGCTGGACGTTTGTCGTGCTGATGGCGACGCGGTGAGCGCGCCTGATGCATGGCCATCGAGGGCCTGGCCACGGGCGCCATCCTTGTTTCTATTGCACGCGGGGCCGCCGAATCGCGCTTGGGCGGCGCGTGCGATCAGCGCCGGAGGGTTGTTCAGTGAGGCGCGACTGCAGTTCGCCGAGATCGATGTTGCCTTCAAGTACCGCGCCAACGGCGTAAAAGGCGCCGGCGCCGATCAAGCACAGCACTGCGTAGCCGAAGTTCAGGGCGATCCAAGAGGCGACGAATGCGAAGCCGAGCAGCGCGGCGAAATAACGGGTGTTCATTGCAGTTCCCTCGGGTTGTCGGGCTCGAAGCGGACGAGTGTGATGTTCACGGGTAGTGGCGGCAGCTCGTGTCGGGCAAGGCTCTCGCGGGCGCGCCGATGGACGTCCTTGAGCGTCGCCGCCAGCGCATCGCCGTGGCCGGCGCTGATGTGGACCGTCAGGTCATCGGTGGCATAGCGTGCGCGCGCGCTGGCTACCGCAGGATGATCGGCAGCGGCGATCTCGACCGCTCGTTCGACCGCGCGCGCGTTGACGTCGACGGTGCCGCGCTCGTCTCCGGCGAGGCGACGATCGGTGCGGGCCAAGTACGGCCGCGGAACCGCTCGCCAAGCCAGGTAGCCGAAGATCACGAACGCGATCAGGCCACCGATCGCGGTGATCAGGCGGGTCGACGCGTCGATGTCTTGCGGCCCGAGGCTTGCCAGGTAGTCATAGGCGGTGCGGTAGCCCGACAGCCCGTCGATCGTCGACGGCGAGACCTTGAACGCCAACAGCACCTGCATCGCGCCGCCCCACACGAGGGCCAGCGCGACGATGACGACGATGGTGTCGCCGCCGAGTCGCGCAACTGCGGAGGAGCGCCAGCGGACACGTTGACGGACCATCAGCTGACTCTCGCGCCGCGGCGTGGAACCCGGCCGCGAACGTGGACACGTAAGGACAACGACTCGGCCAGCTCCTGCACGCGGACGCGAGTGGCGGCCGTCACCGCGGCTTGGTCGGTAGATCGAGCGTGGTAGGCCGTCAGCCGCAGGCGACCACCGGCGCCGCGGCGTCGCGGCGTAGTCCTGGCCTTGGCGTGCAGCACGTTGCGCGGCTGCTCACCGAGTGTCCTCGCGGCCTGCCCGACCGCGCGGGGACGCGCCGCGATCGTGCCGTCGTCGTCGCTTCGGATCACGACGAGCCGCTCGCGTCTACGCGCAAGCACCCCGAACAGCAGCAGCAGCCCGATCAGGACCGCGCCGGCGCCGGCCAGCGCTGCGACCGTCGCGGCCGGGCCATCGCCCTCGAGCTCCGAGAGAAACGATCCCACGGTGCCCTCAAGCTCGTCGAGCCCTAGATGCCGCGCCAGTCCCGGCAGGCTCAGCGTCGACGTGCCGCCCTGGATGCTGAAGACGGCGACGGCCAACCCGGCGACCGCGAGCGAGGTCGTGAGGAGCAGCGCGACCAGACGCGCCAGGCCACGGGACACGAGCCGGGCCATCAAAGCCCCGGCCTTTCGCCATTCACGTCGTCGAAGGCGACAGACACCGCGCCGAGCCGCGCGCCCATCCCGGCCTTCGTCGCCGAGCGCCGCAGGCCCCCTCGGAGCTGCTGGCCCAGCTCCTGGAGGGGCATCTGTGGCGGCCACCGGACGACGAGATGCAGTTCGACGTCCACGCACCCGTGGCCGTCTTCGGCGGCCAGGACGCCCCGCACGTTCTGCTGAGGGGCGATCGTCTGCCAACGACCAGCGGGTCCGGTGGTCGCTGCCACCCCGTCGGTGTCGGCAATCAGCTGTCCGGCCAAGCGGGCCAGGGCAACTCGTCCCGACACCGGGAGCTCGCTGTCGCTGTCGTTTGTCACCTCACGCCACCCGCGGCGCCTCGTCGGGTTCGTCGTCGCCGGGGAAGTACAGGTCGTTGACGGTGATGTTGACCTCGGTGACCGACAATCCCGTGATGCCCTCCACGCGCCTGATGACTTGGCCGCGGACGGCGTCGGCGATCCGAGGGATCGACTCGCCGTAGTCGATCACGAGCGTGAGGTCCACGGCCGCCTCCTTCTCACCGGTCTCAACCGAGACGCCCTGAGTACGAACGTCGCCGAGACCGACCTTCTGCGTAACGCTGCCGATCGCACGAGCGGCGCCGCCCCCGAGCTCGTGGACGCCGGCCACTTCGCGCGCAGCCAGACCGGCAACCCGCGTCACGACGCCGTCGCCGATCGTCGTCTGCCCCAGCTCGCTGAGCAGCGGCCCGCCGTCATCGCGTCCACTGATCTCCTTGCCCTGCGGCGCGCTCGAGTTCGGGCGCGCGGTCTTGACGGTCTCGCTCATGGACTCTCCTCCAATTCGTGGGTTAGCCCATCCTGCGCAAGAGCTCTTCGGTCAGATCACCCGAGAGGCCGGTGATCGTCGAGCGAGATCAACATCACCGGTTCTTCGCTTCGAGGTCTTCGCTCGCTCTCCCTCCCGAGCAGCGCGCGTTAGCGAGCCCTCTCAGCGAGTAGCAGCGACTCCCAGGGCGTGGGCGCGACTTCGGGGGGAGGCTGGCAGCGCCGCTGCGGTCGCGCTCCGTCCTGGTTCGCCGTTGCGTCAAAGAGCCGGCGAACTCGGTGTCGCGCAGCGCCAGCGACGTCAGGTTTGCGCGCCGCGCGTGTAAGAAGCCCGAGCAGTCGTTGTCGTCGCCTGCGATCAGGTTGCTGCTGCGGCGCGCAGATCGCGTACACCGTGAAGCCGGCCGGCGGGGCGAAGTTGTCGATGTCCGCCGTCCACGAGCTCCGATGCCACGTCCACGACTTCTAGCGACCAGTGGATCCAGCGCGGCCTGCGCCGCAGCCGCGCCCGATTCTCGTGATGCGCCTCATGGCACCTCCTTTCCCCTCGTGAGGCTGTAGGACAAGCGGCATGCGCCCGTCGCGTGCGGGCAGACCTGGCCACAAAGCAGCGGGACAGTCTGGCGCGACGTCTCGTCGCATCGCTGATGTCCATCGGTCATCGCCCGCAGACCCGTGACGGTTCAGGAGAAACTGCTGTGCTTCAGCGTGTAGTTGCGGTGGTTGTGATGACGTCTGCGCGTGCTCTCCGGCGGCCGGTAACATTGTCGCCCTGGCTTGGGAGCGCGGGCTCGAAGGTACGGTCACACGCTGTGAGTCCGATGTCACACATCGTGGTTCCCGCGGCTATTAGCGTTCGCTGATGCGTCTGACAACAACACGCGCAACGCCGACGTCCTCGTCGAACTGCGGACCGTGGCAGGCGGCGATCGCGGACGTCGAGCTCGCCGCTCCCGCCGACGGCGAGGCGTTGGGCTTGTTCGACGTTGCGAGCGACCTGCTGCGGTCGTCGGGCAAGTCTTGGAGAGAGTAAAGGACAAGGAAGGCGGCACCATGAGCAACCATCGTCGATTCCCGCGAAAGCGAGGTCCTCTTCGACACGCTGTCCATCGCGTGCGCGGCGCGGTTCGCTGCACGTGTGGCGCTGCCCGTCCGCGGCTGATAGTGCTGGCGGTAGGGGTGATCGGCTGCATCGTCGTGCCCGCCGCCGGCGCTCCCGCTGTCGCCGCAGCCCAGCCGAACGTGACGTTCACGCTGCTCACGGAGCTGCCGACGAAGCTTCAGGTGGGCCAGCAGGCGATTATCGGCGTGCACGTCGAAAGCAGCGAGCCGTTTGCGATGGCGATCGCCCTATCGGACGCCTACTACCCTGGTCGCGGTGTCCTGTTCGACGGCTCGGCGGCACAGGCGCACGCCACGTCCGCTGACCTGTACCTGACAATCACTGGAAGGGAGTCCACCGCCGACCTCCCCGCGGTGCAGGACTGGCCAAGCGACGAGGACTGGCCGGCCGGCGTCGCACCGCTGGCGGTCAGAGTTGGCGCCCGCTTCGCCGGCGGATATGTCGCCAGCATGTCATACCTCTTTGGCGTCGCGGTCTCATAAAGCCCGGTGGGCGCGCTCTCGCCGCGGCTCGTCCGGATGCTGCTCGTCGCGCTGCTCCCCACGGCGGTCGCGGCGATTCCCGCGCCGGCGCTCGCAAACCAGGAGCGCGCGCCGACGCACGACGCAATCGCGTATCACGAGTGGACGACGAGCACCGAGTTCGCCGGCGGCACCGCGAATGGCACCGGCTCGACCGGCGACGCACTGACCTTCGAGGCGCGCACTGGATCGATGCCCTACGACGATCAGGGCTTCGGCTTCCCGGCGGTCACGTATGAGACGGCGATCTGGACCTCGCCCGTCCACGCGACGAAGTTCGGGCTCAACAAGTTCGTCGCGTCGTGGAACGCGGACACGCCCCCCGGCACCTGGGTGCAGATCGAGATGCGTGGCACGACGAACGCCGGCACGCCGACGAAGTGGTACGTCATGGGCCGCTGGGCGTCGGGCGACGCAGACATCCATCGCACGTCGCTGGGCGGCCAAGGCGACACGGATGGCACGATCGCAATCGACACGTTCCTGTCTCGTAAGGGCGTCGCGCTGACGGATTACCAGCTGCGCGTCACCCTGCTGCGCCTGCCCGGCGTGACCAGCGGGCCGACCGTACGCTCGATCGGCGCGCTGGCGTCGGCGCTGCCGACCGACAAGAAGGTGGAGGCGAGCGTGGCGGGCGTGGCGACAAGCGTTGAGCTGCTCGTCCCGCGGTACTCGCAGGACGTTCACGTCGGCCACTACCCAGAGTTCGACGGCGGCGGCGAGGCGTGGTGCAGCCCGACATCGACGCAGATGGTCGTCGAGTACTACGGCGCATATCCGCCGTACGTCGGCTGGGTTCAGCCGCAGCCGCACGACAGCCCGAGCGTCGACTACGCCGCCCGTTATACATACGACTACCACTACCAGGGAACCGGAAACTGGCCGTTCAACACCGCGTACGCGGCGACCTATGGCCTCGACGCGTTTGTCACCCAGCTGCGCTCGCTCGCCGAGGCCGAGCGCTTCATCGCCAGCGGTATCCCGCTGACGGTCTCCGTCTCGTTCAAGTCCTCAGAGCTCGACGGCGCCGGCTATTCGACGAACGGTCACCTCCTGAACATCGTCGGCTTCACCGCCGCCGGCGACGTGATCGCCAACGACCCGGTGTCACCGGACAACGACGGCGTGCGACGCGTGTACGACCGCGCGCAGTTCGAGAACGTCTGGATCCCCTCCGCCCGCAGCGGCGGCATCGCGTACGTCGTCCACGACAGCACTCACCCGCTGCCGACGAATGTGCCGGGGCTGCCACACAACTGGTAGCGCCCCGCGCAGCTCGGCTTCGAGGTGTGCCGATCATTCGGGTCAGATGCCGCGAGAGCGGATAGAGTGTCGCTTATATCTGTGCGGAGACGCGGGCGGATTATGAGGTGCCGGCACGCTGCGGCCATCAGCGGAGTCCTTGTCGTGCTCGGACTCGTTGGTCCCTGGACCTCACTCGCGCAGCCCAGCTCACTGGAGCAGGATCTACTGGCGGCGGTGCAGGTTGTCGCCTTCGGCGAGGTCATCGATTTTGGCCCTGTCGATGACGCGTGTCCGTATCAGAGCTGGTGTCAGTCTCCGACTCCGACGATCGCGACGTCGCCGAACGTGGACGTGGCCGTCATCGAACTCGGACACGACGGACGCGCCAGACGTGCAGCGGACGTCTTGCTGTCGCGGGACTATCCGGACGGTGTCGTGGTCCCGATCGACCGCAACCTCGCGACGACCGCGGTGCACTTTCGCCGCTGGGACATCAACCGCTGGAACGGCGGGACCTTTGGCAGCGACGGCCTCCAGACCTCGATCACCGGCTGGAATGACAATCCGCCGCGCACTCCAGTGGACGACATCGTCGCCGGCCGCGAGCAGGCCCCGCTCGAGTTCATGGCCCCCTATCCGGCGTCGCTATTCAAGCTGCTCGTCGCCTTCCACACGCTGCGGCTCGTCGATCGCGGGATCCTGGACCTCGACGCCGGCTACGTCTATGACCCGGCGGGCGGTTGTGGTGGTGCCGCGGCCGGCGTGCAGACCAACCGTCGCTGGCTTGACGCGATGATCACCTCCTCCAACAACCGCGCTGCCTGCGCGCTGCTCAAGCAACTGCATGGCCTCGCCCAGGTCGATGACATGAACGCCGAGCTGCGCGAACTCGGGCTCGGCACGCTGCAGGTCAACGGCACGTCGCCGCAGACCGGGGGGACATGGCAGCCCGGCGAGATCCACATGACGGCGCTGGACACGGCGCGCCTGCTGTGGCTCATCGAAGGGGCGCCGGGCGTGCTGTGGAAGCGGCCCGATGGTCGCCCCGTAACGGCGCACGTGCTGTCTGACCGCTCGCGCGCGCTGATGGGGCAGATGCTCGGCGAGCAGGGTTTCAACGTCGTCCTTTCGACGACGAACTTCTGCGGACTGAAATATCCGAGTCCCGGGATCTCGCAGCGAATCGCCGAACGCTGGATCAACCCCGACGACGGGACCGTGACCGTCGAGGGCATCCCCCACGGCCAGGACGTACGTCCCTGCAACGCGGCAGCTGAGGTCACCTTCGCGCACAAGACCGGGCTGACCTACAACTACGGGTCGGACGCCGGGATCGTGCGGTCGCTGCCCGGCAAGCCGGCCCGCCGCTACGTGATCGCGTTGCTCTCGAACCTCGGCTATCGCTACAGCGACCCGCAGTTTGCGACGTCACGCGAGCTGCCCTGTTTTGGGCTGGGCTTTTGCTACACGGAGAAGATCGCCCAGCTCGGCAGGCGCATCGACGATCTGCTGCGCGGACGGCGTCTGCTCGTCGAGGAAGCGCGCAGCCGGCTCGACGCGAGCATCGCAGGCCTGACCGGCTCGGCGCGCCGCCAAGCGATGCGGCGAACCGGCGGCTGAGCGGCCGGCGCCACGCTGCGTCCCGCCTCGAGTGTTCGACTCGGCGGCGAGCCCACCGCATCGGGCCGTGGGGCCGCGCAAGGTTCTTGTCCCGACCGGGCATCCGGGCGCCACGGCCGGCGCGTCCACACGCGAAGGCGACTCTGCTGACCGACACGCTGCGTGGTGGCACCGGCCCCGAGTAAGCGATCCGGCCGAGCGCGCCTAGCGACGCCCCGGCAGGCGACCAGCGCGCCACCACGCCGAGCGCCTCGGCCATCAACCCGGGCGCAACTCCGGCAGCAGCGCCGCGGCCTTGTCGGCGGCCGCGATGCGGCCCCCACGCCGGCCCCCGCGGTGAGCGCGACCGGCTGCGGCGGAGCCGATGAACCGGGACCGGCGCCCGCCCCGGCCGGGGGCACTGGTGCTCAAGTGCGTGGATGGACTTCACCCCCGGTGAAAGCCTGTATTACGCGAAGCCCCTGAGCGCTCTTTGGCGTGGATGGGCTGGCGTTTTCCCCGGCGCTGGTCTGTCTGGCGCCGGCCCCCGGCTTCGCCCAGGGGCCAGGAGCGCCCGCCGGCTGCGGGGCCTGTGGCGCTTTACCACCCGAGGGATACCACCCCGGAGCGCTCAGGTCCCGCGCCGGTGCCAATCCCGACGCGCCAGGCCAGGCCCGCCACGGCGTCGCACCTCTGCGCACGCCGCGACGTGCAGAACGTCATCGGGCGCAGCTGCGATCCTCGTCGCCCAAACGCTGAGCGTCTGTCCAGCACATACCCGCCGTTTTCGGCGCCGCCGGCGGCTGTAGCAGCTTCCTCGACCACGACGACCACAACAACGCGGACCAGCGGACGTAGCGCTTCAAAGCGGCGCTCGAGCCGCGATCGGCATGACTGTGTTGCAGAGCACACCGAGCCCGAAGGGCACGGCATATGCTCACTGCAGCCCTGCAGTGGGGCCATTCATGACCGCACTTGATGACAAGTGCCACGATCGCGAGAAGGAGTCACCCGATGACCTCAAGTGAGGACACGGCGGACCAAGCGGCACCCCCAGCGACGCATGCGCACAGCGACCTGAGCGCCGCCATCCACAAGCTCAACCAGTCTTCCGAGCACAAGATCGCGCTGGAGAATCGCTTCCGCGACGGGCACACCGAGGCCTCCCTGCCGCGAACGCGCGCGCGGGGGGTCTGCGTCGCCGACGGGCTATCGCCCAGGGTGACAGGCGCCGACGTGGCCAAGGTGGCCGACGAGGCTCGCAGGGCGCTCGCGCCCGCGCTGCGGCTCCTGCACGTCGCCCTGGAAAGCGCGCAGGGTCTACAGCAAGAACGCGGCGCGGGCTCGCCGACGATCGACCTCGCGCACGCGATCACGCGCTTCGAGGACTCCGCGCGCGCGATCGAATGGAGGTTCACACGCGGCGGAGGGGTAGCCGCGATCCTGCCGCGATCGGGGACCGAGGCGGTGCTCGCCCGCAACATGGCCGACCGAGAGCCTCGGATGCACGACGTCGCGCTGATCGCTCACGAGGCGCGACTGGCGCTCAAGCCGGCGTTCGCGCTGCTCGATGCCGCGCTCGGCGCGCTCGCGCAACTGGACGAGCACGCGGCCGAAGAGGACTCCGCATGATCTGCGAGGTCGCGAAGTCGCAGGGCATGCCCAGGGCGTAAGGCCGCAGTGCGCGCCGCGCGTTCAGGGCAACGCAACCTGGCTGCGCTGAGCACGCAGCGCGTCTGAGCGACGCACCGCCGAACGCATCGCGAGCGCTGCCCACAGAAGCGAGAGCGGAGCGCTACGCGCGATGAGCAGCGTCGGTCCCAGCGCACCCAGGCAGACAATCCACGCGGCCGCCAGCGGCGCGGTTCCGCGCCACAGCAACACCATGCCGCACAGGACCCCGGCGGCGCCGGCGCCCATCGCCAACTGCTCGAGGATGCCAACGAAGCCCGGCGTCCCGATCTTGGCTGCGCCCGTCACATAGATGAGCTCGAGAGCGCCCGGAAGGACCATCCACCCGTGACGCCGGGCGACCGCGCCGGCCAAGCGCACGCGCCGGACAGCGCTGCCGCGCGTGCGGCTGGCCATCCGCCACGCAAGATCAGACGGCACGCCGCGAATCACCCGACCAAAGATCTCCAACGCCGTCAGCAGCGACCGGCGACCGGCGCAGGCCTGCTCATGGCGCTGCTCCCACAGATCGCACGCGATCTCCGCGCGCCGCGCGTCGCGCAACGCTGGGCTCAGGCCTCGGGTGTAGATGCGCACCCAGGCGCGCGCGAGCGCGAGCGTCAACGCGATCATGCCGCGCCTCCAAGCGCGAGCCCGGGCGATGCGGCCGCGGCGCGGATAGCGCCCTGCGGATTGTCGGCTTCCCACGCCGCCAGCGCCAGCGCGCCCGCACCCGTGACGGTGTACAGCCGTCGCCTCGGCCGGCCGTCGGCCACCGCGCTGTCGGCGTCCTCCCAACGGCTTGTGAGCAGGCCCGCCGTCTGCATGCGCCCCAGCGCCTTGTACAGCGTCCCGTGCGCGGTCAGCCGGCGGGCATTCGCGTGCTCCTGGATCGTCCGCGCCAGCGAATAGCCGTGAAATTCACCCAGCTGCAGGCCGGCGAGCAGGATCGACGCCTCCAGCGGGAGCAGGGTGTCAGCTTTGCGCCTCATGGCACGAGAATAGGAAGATAGGTTCCTATTGTCAAGCTCGGATTGGACGGGCCACAATGGTGCCGAGTCCCCGCGTGCCAGTTGCGGCTGGCAAACTCCGACACGCGGCCGACACACGGGCACCCTTATCCTGCTCCGGACGAGGCATTCGCTCACGGCGTCGACGCGTAGGAGCAAACCTGATGCAGATCGGATTTGTCGGGCTCGGCCGCATGGGGGGCAACATGGTCACCCGTATCAAGCGCGACTCCGAGCATGACGTCGTCGCTTACGATCGCGACCCCCAGACCGTCGAGCGCATCGCCGAGCAGACCGGCGCTCGCAGCGCTGCCTCACTCGCCGACCTCGTCTCCAAGCTCGACGCGCCGCGGATGGTCTGGATCATGGTCCCGGCGGGCAAGCCGACGCAGGACACGGTCGACGAGCTCGCCTCGCTGCTGGATGAAGGCGACACGATCGTCGACGGCGGCAACTCGAAGTGGACCGACGATCGCGAGCGGGCGGCGGCGCTGCGCAAGGCCGGCATCGACTACGTCGACGTCGGCACCAGTGGCGGCGTCTGGGGCCTGGAGGTCGGCTACTGCATGATGGTCGGCGGGCAGACGCCGGCCGTGCAGCGCCTGTCCCCCATCCTCGACGTGCTGGCACCCGAGACAACCGAGGCCAGCCGCGCCATCCTCGGTGAGCGCGGCTGGGCGCACTTCGGGCCTTCAGGGGCAGGCCACTACGTGAAGATGGTCCATAACGGCATCGAGTACGGCCTCATGCAGGCCTACGCCGAGGGGTTCGACCTCTTCGACAAGTCCGAGTTCGAGCTTGACAACGCGAAGATCGCCCATCTCTGGAACCAGGGCTCGGTCGTGCGCTCGTGGCTCTGTGAGCTAGCCGCACGGGCGTTCGAGCTGGAGGGCAACGACCTCGCGGGCATCAGCGGCTACACCGAGGACTCCGGCGAAGGGCGCTGGACGATCGAGGACGCGATAGCCAAGGACGTGCCGACGCCGGTCATCACCGCCTCGTTGTATGCGCGCTTCTACAGCCGCGGCAAGGGCGAGTTCACGCACCGCGTGCTGGCCGCGCTGCGAGCGCAGTTCGGCGGGCACGCGACGAAGAAGAGCGCCGACGGATGACCACGGCGCCGATAGCCCAGGGCACCGGCCCCGGCGACAACCCGCTCGTCGAGGGGCTCGAACGACTGCCGGTCCACCCGACTGCGCTCGTCATCTTCGGCGCCACCGGCGATCTCGCGCGCCGCAAGCTCCTGCCCGCGCTCTACAACCTCGCCCACGAGGGCGCGCTGCCCGAGCGCTTCGCGCTGATCGGCAATGCCCGCTCGGAGATGACCGACGAGGAGTTTCGCGAGAGCGCGCTCGAGGCAGTGCGTGAGTTCTCGCGCCGGCCGCCGGACGACAAGGTCCTGACGAAGCTCTTCGAGGATGTCCGCTACGTCAGCGGCTCCTTCGACGACGACGCGGTCTACGAGCAGATAGCCCAGAACCTGGACGACTTCGATCGAATGGTCGGGCTGGCGCTGAACCGCTGCTTCTACCTCTCGACGGCTCCGATGTTCTTCCCGGTGATCGTCGACGCCCTCGGCCGCCACGAGCTTACCCACCGCGATGGCGCCGAGGTGCGCGTGATCATCGAGAAGCCGTTCGGCCGCTCGCTGGAGGAGGCGCGCGAGCTCAACGCGCGCGTGCTGTCGGTGTTCACCGAGCACCAGGTCTTCCGCATCGACCACTACCTCGGCAAGGAGACCGTCCAGAACGTCCTCGCGCTGCGCTTCGCCAACAACATGTTCGAGCCGCTGTGGAACCGCAACTACATCGACCATGTGCAGATCACCGCGGCGGAGGACATCGGGATCGGCTCGCGCGCGGGCTACTACGACTCCGCGGGCGCGCTGCGAGACCTCGTCCAGAACCACATGCTCCAGCTGCTGTCGTTGCTGTGCATGGAGCCGCCGGTCGCCTTCGAAGCCGACGCCGTCCGCGACGAGAAGGTGAAGGTGCTGCGTGCGATCAGCGCGCCCAGGCCCGCGGAGGTGCCGGACATGGCCGTGCGCGCGCAGTACGCGCGCGGGATCGTCGCCGGCCAAGAGGCGCCCGGCTACGTCGAGGAGCCCGGCGTGCCGCCGGGATCGACGACGGAGACCTACGCGGCGCTGCGCCTGGAAGTCCACAACTGGCGCTGGGCGGGCGTGCCGATGTACCTGCGCACCGGCAAGCGACTGCCGCGCAAGGTCACCGAGATCGCGGTGACGCTGAAGCCGGTGCCGCACATGGCGTTTCAGTCGGAGGTCTCCAGCGGGGTGCGGCCCAACGTGCTCGTCCTGACGGTGCAGCCCAACGAGGGCGTCTCGCTGTCGATCGGCGCGAAGATTCCTGGAACGCGGATGGCAATCCGCACGGTCAACATGGAGTTTTTGTACGGGACGGCGTTCTTGTCGGAGTCGCCCGAGGCGTACGAGCGGCTGATCCTCGACGCGATGCGCGGCGACGCGACGCTCTTCACCAGAAACGACGAGGTCGAGGCGCAGTGGACGATCTGCGACCCGATCCTGCAAACATGGGCGACGATGCCCGGCCCGCTGCCGCAGTACGCGGCTGGCTCGCAGGGGCCCAGGGAGGCGGAGCAGATCCTGCTCGGCGACGCGTACTGGAGGATGATCTGAGTACCACCGACGCCGTCTGGAGCGCCCAGGACACGTCGCCCTCAGCGATCGAGGAGGCCCTGCGCCATCTCGTCGCCGAGTGTCACGCCCAGATCAAGCACTGCGTCCCCGCGCGGACGCTGAACCTCGTCTGCGTCACCGACCGTGAGTGGAGCGGCGAGATCGCCAACCGGCTGCGCCGGGTC
>DASVPU010000081.1:0-1723 GCA_036389475.1 Solirubrobacteraceae bacterium | reverse complement strand
CACCATCGTCGCCCCCGCGTACTGTGCGGCGTCACAGGCGTCGGCGAGGCGGGTCGGGCGGCCCGAGACGCGGACGACCGCGCCGCCGTCGGCGCTGCGCTGATCGGCGCGCTGGCGCTCCCACAACGCCTCGTCGTCCTCGACGCATGCGGCCTCCACCCCCGTCCCGGCCAGTAGCGCGCGCGCCGCCTCGGCCTGCTCGGCGGCCGCGATCCCGGCGAAGCGCGCGAGCACCGTGCCGCTCGAGTCCTCCCAGCGCACGTCAAGCGATTGGGCCTCCAGCGAGCTGCCCGCCAGGGCCATCGCCGCGTGCTGGAGCAGCCCTACGTCGTCGGTCTCACCGGTGGCGGTCGCCTGCGCGGGCGGGCGTGCATGCAACCGCACCGCGACCTCGCAGATCAACCCCAGCGTCCCGAACGAGCCGCTGTAGAGCTTGGCGAGGTCATAGCCCGCCACGTTCTTGATCACTTTCCCGCCGGCGCGCGCCAGCGATCCGTCCGGAAGCGCGACGGTCACCCCCAGCACGAGATCGCGTGGCGCGCCGTAACGGTGGCGCAGCGGTCCCGAGTCCCCGGTGGCGACGAGTCCGCCCACCGTCGCGGCGTCGTCCGCCCCCCATGAGGCATCGAGCGCGAGCATCTGGCCCGCGGAAGCGAGCGCCTCGTCGAGCTCGCGCAGCGGTGTGCCGGCTTGCAGGACCGCCGTCAGGTCACCCTGGTTGTGCTCGACGATCGCGTCCAGAGCGCCCGTGCGCAGCTGCACGCCGCAGTCGGCGCCCGGCAGGCCCCATGGCTTCGTCTCGCCGCCGGCGAAGCGCACCGCCACGCCCTCGTCCGCGCACGAATGCAGCAGCGCCGCCGATTCCTGCGCGGATTGCGGCGTCTCGGTGCGGATCGTCTGCGCGCTCATTCAGAACCGCTCCGCGATCCCGTCGCGCTCGAGCGGGTGGCGGCGGTAGGGGCCCGGCACCTCGCCGCACAGCCGCGGCGTCGGCATGACCTTGCCGGGATTCGCCAGCCCGCGAGGATCGAAGGCGCAGCGCAAGTGCTGGAACGCGGCGAGGTCCGGCTCGTCGAACATGCGCGTCATGTGGCGCTTCTTGTCGATGCCGATGCCATGCTCGCCGGTGATCGAGCCGCCCGCGTCGACGCAGGCGTCGAGGATGCGACCAGCGAGCTCCTCGGCCCGCTCGGCCTCGTCCTCGCCTTCGTAGCAGACGAGCGGGTGCAGGTTGCCGTCGCCGGCGTGGAAGACGTTGCCGACGCGCATCCCGTACTCGTCGGAGAGCTCGGAGATCCGCGCGAGCACCTCGGGCAGCTTCGTTCGCGGGATGACGCCGTCCTGCACGTAGTAATTGGGCGCGACGCGGCCCATCGCGGCGAAGGCGGCCTTGCGCGTGCGCCAGATCGCGGCGCGGTCGGCATCGTCGCGGGCGATGCGGATGGAGGTCGCGCCGTGGGACTCGCAGATCTTCACGACGGAGTCAAAGCGTGCGTCGCACTCGTGCCTGGATCCGTCGAGCTCGACGATCAATGCCGCGCCGACATCGGTTGGAAAGCCCGCTCGCACCGCCTGCTCGGCGGCTTGGATCGTGAGCGTGTCCATCATCTCGATCGCGCCCGGGACGATGCCCTCGGAGACGATCTGCGAGACGGTCTCGCCCGCCTCGCTCGTGGTGTCGAAGAACGCCACCATCGTCTTGATCGCCTCCGGCACCGGAATG
>DASVPU010000080.1:0-2806 GCA_036389475.1 Solirubrobacteraceae bacterium | reverse complement strand
CCGGCCTCGCGTGATGGAGTTCGGTGCTTGAATCGACGGTATTCTCGCGGCGGCTGGTCGCGGGCGCATCGGCTATCCAAGGAATCGTCGCAGCCGCGGTCGCCCTCGTGGGGGCGCTGTCGTGACGTGCCGCTGAGCACGGTCGACCGGTTGCGGCGCGTGCACGAGATCGAGCGTCCACCGGGCGACGAGCAAGTCGTCACCGCTGCGAACGCCGTCGTCCGTCTGCGCGCGCCGCTGTTCGCGCCGGTCAACCTCTCGGTGCCGCGCGGCGCGGATCCACTGGCTCTTCGATGACAACGCCAAGCACAACGTCTCGATCGCCAACGAGCCGCGCAACGTCGCGTCGGACAACCTCGGCCGTGGGGCGCGCTTGGCAGACTTTCAACACGCCCCGTGACGACGCACCAGGTCGTGCGAGTGCCGGAGTGATGGCTACGTCCGACGAGGTAGCCGTAGCATCAGCAGAGGAACTGACAGCCGCACGCCCTGCGGAGCCATCAGCTCCGTTCATGGCCGGCCGCTGACGCCAACAACCGGAAGGCATGGATGTTCACCACCATCTTCCCGATCATCGTCACCGCAGATCTCCGGGCGGCACTGGGCTTCTACCGGGATCTTCTCGGGGCGACGGTGAGCTATGAGTTTTTGGGCCCGGACGGCGAGCCGGGCTACGTGGCCCTCGAACTCGGAACCTCCCACTTCGGGATCGGCCGCGATCCCGCGGCAACCACGGTGGCGAGCAACCGGTTCAGCCTCTGGGTCTACGCTGACGATTGCGACGCGGCGGTCGAACACCTGCGCTCGGCCGGTGTGAAGATCGTCGAGGAGCCGACCGACCAGCCGTGGGGCGAGCGCGTAGCGCGCGTCGTTGACCCCGACGGCAACGTCGTGATCGTCGGGCAGCGCCAAGCGCTGCCGGTAGAGCACTGATGAACGTTCATCGGACCTTCGCGCCTTAAGCTTCCAAGCGACCCGATCATGACTGGGGTGCTGACGCTCTACCCGTCATCGGGCCGACCGAGCTTTGACGGTTGGGGCGAAGTCGGGGAATCAGCCCAAATGACCGCGAGAGTGGAGGCACCCCGGCTCGCTGGCCTGCTTAGGCGAGCGCTCGACCGGAACGCGCAGAAGGGCGATTGGTGCATATGTGGTGCTCATGGATTGCCTCCTTGGCGGTCCTTTACGAGCTCTCGCGCATCCGGGGCGGAGTGGACGGGAGACCCCTGGGCCGGCGGCGGCACGACGATCGCGTCGACGCCACGCAGCGGATGCGCGTCTCTGCGGCGCAGCGCCAGGCACCAGTGGCGTGTCGCCGCGTACACGACGATCGGCCCGACGAACACAACGGCGCGGAAGATCCACAGCTGCAGCTCGTATGGAATCGAGACGGCCAGGAACACGCGGTCGGCGGAGCCGAAGAAGAACACTGCCGAGACGAACGTCAGGACCGCAGCCAGGGCGCCGGTGCGGCGAGGGTTGTCACGTGCGCGGTCGAGCAGGTGGTGCAGCTCAGCGTCGCGCGTGAAGAGCACGCGATCCAGCCAGGGCAGCGCATAGAGGAACCCGAAGACCGCACCGGGAAACGCCACCCCGCCGAAGAACGGGTTGGGAACGATCGTGTGGCCGAACGCGTGGATCTCCCAGTTGGGCATCAGCCGCAGCGCCCCGATCAGCCAGCCCAGATACCAGTCGGGCTGGGCGCCGTTCTCGCCCAGCCAGGTTTCATACGGGCCCCATTGCCAGACCGGGTTGATCTGCACGAGCCCGCCGAGGAGGACCAGCACGGCCGTGATCGCGAGCAGCCAGCCCAGCGAGCGCAGCGCGTACGCCGGCCACAGCGGCGCGCCGACGACGTTGGCTTCGCGCCGGCCCGGCCCCGGAAACTGCGCGTGGCGCGTGCGCGCCACCATGAACAGATGCGCACCGATCATGGCCGCGATGGCTGCCGGCAGGACGAAGACGTGCAGCGCGAACAGGCGCGGTTCGAATGCCGGCCCGCCCGGAAACGGCCCGTCCCAGATCAGCGCGCCGAGGGCGCCGCCGACGCCCGGGATCGAGAGCGCCGTCGAATAGCCGATCGCCAGTCCCATGCCCGACAGCAGGTCGTCGAGCAGCGAGTAGCCGACGTAGCCCTCGACGACCGCCAGCGTGAGCAGCGTGACGCCAACGACGTACGTGAGCTCACGCGGCTTGCGAAACCCGCCGGTGAACACGACGCGCAGCAGATGCAGCGTGATCGAGACGAGGAACAGCAGCGCCGCCCAGTGGTGCGTCTGACGCATCAGGAGCCCGCCGGGAACCGTGAACGACAGGTCCAGCGCCGATCCGTACGCCCGGCTGACCTGCACGCCGTCGAGCGGGGGGTAGGCGCCGTGCCAGGTGGTCTGCACGGCACTCGGATCGAAGAACAGCGCCAGGAAGACGCCCGTCGCGACGAGCACGACGAACGCGTAGAGCGCCATCTCGCCGAGCAGGAAGGACCAGTGCTCCGGGAAGACATAGCGCAGCACCTTGTGCAGCGGGCGAGCAGCGCCGAGGCGCTCGTCGACGAACGCGATCACGTCGTGCTCACCCGCGCGGCTCATGAGCGCCGCGTGCCCCACCACGCCGGACCGACCGAGCCCGCCAGCGGCCCGGCGGCGACCAAGTGGCGCTGCTCGTCGATCCGCAGCGGCAACTGCGGCAGCGGCCGGCCGGCAGGTCCAATCATGACCTGCGCGCCGCGGCGCACGTCGAACGTCGAGTAGTGGCACGGACACACGAGCGCGGGCGGGCTCGACGTCGGCTCGTGCAGCGGATGGCG
>DASVPU010000079.1:0-8837 GCA_036389475.1 Solirubrobacteraceae bacterium | reverse complement strand
AGCCAGCCGCGATAGCGCAGTCCGGCGCCGCGGATCGCCCAGCGCGCTCGGTTGGGATACCGCACGCCGTAAACGGTGCCGCTCAGGCGCACGTGGCGCGCCGGGCGCAGCAGGAACTCGCGCAGCTCCGCGGTGCGCTCGCCGTCGCCCCAGTTGCCGATCCAGACGAGCTCGCGGGTGGGCTGCGGAGGCGCGGGCAGCGGCCGGAAGATGCGCGTGTCGGCGGCCTCGTGCAGCGTCCAGGCCCGCTCACACCAGCCGCGCTCGAGGTAGATCCTGCGGATCAGCTCTCCGAAGGCGATCACGCCGTCGTAGTTCGAGAGGTCGAAGCGCGCCATCTCCTCGGGCGCGCTCACCGCGCGATGGTGGGTGTCATGAAACAGCAGCGCAAAGCGCCCGCCGGCCGCGCGGCGCTCGCCGATCCGCGCGACGAGCTCGGGCGCGTTCCACTCGTGCACGATCACGAGATCGGCGCCGTCGAGCGCGCGGTCGAGATCGATCGTCGCGAGGTCGTAGTCGCAGACGACCTCGTCCATCCACGCAAACGTACGGCGCACGTCCGAAAGCGCCTGCGGTTCGGCGTCGGCGAGCAGGTTCTGCAAGCTCCAGGCATCGCGCGGCTCGTAGCTCGTGACCTCGTGGCCGCGGTCCAGCAGCTCGGCGACGACCCCGCGCAGGAAGTGCGCGTTGCCGTGGTTCCAGTCCGACAGCAGCGAATGGCAGAAGATCGTGATCCTCACGCCGCCACCCTCCGCTGCGAGCGTTCGCAGAGGCGCCCGTAGAGCTCGCGATAGGCGCCCGCCATCGCGCGGGCACCCTTGCGCCGTGCTCGCCGGCGCGCGCTGACCGCCAGCCTGCGACGCAGTTCGTCGTCGCCGATCAGCCGCTCCAGCGCGCCTGCCAGCGCGGCGTCGTCGCCGGGTGGCGCGAACAGCGCGACGCCGTCCCACTGCTCGCGCAGCGAGGGGATGTCGCCGAGGACGAGCGCGCAGCCTGCCAGCGCAGCCTCGAGCACCACGAGCCCGAACGGCTCGTAGCGCGCCGGGTGAGCGAAGATCTCCGCGCTGCCCATGCGCGAGCGCAGCACCTGGCGATCCAGGCGCCCGAGCAGGCGCACGTTGCGGGCGCCGGCGCCCCCCTGGTCGCCGGCGACCGCAACTGGCCAGGCGACTTGAGCCGCCGCCGCGTCGAGTGTGTCCAGGTTCTTCGCCTCGTCCCACAGGCGGCCGGCACCGAGCACGAGCCGTTGCCTGGCGACGCTGCGCGCGGGGTGGGGCGAGATGCCGTTTGCGATCACACGGCAGCGGCGGTCGACGCCGTAGAGCCGGCGCAGCTGGGCGCGCATCGCGCAGGTGGGAGCGACGACGGCGTCGGCGCCGCGTAGTCCGGCGGTGACCTGGCGGCGGTAACGCTGCCACGACGCTCCGGCCGGTGCGCCGCGAACAGCCTCGTGCCAGGACAGCACGCACGAATGCCCGACGACGACCACCGGGACGCGCCACGGCAGCGCGCCGTGGGCGTAGCCATTGAGATGCACGAGGTCGACACGTTCGTTCTCCGCCAGCTCGCGCAGCCATTCGCCCGACTCGCGGACGTCCTCCCAGGGCTCCTGCTGCCATTCCAGACGGCAGCGCCGGTAGGCGACGCCCGGCTGCGGCGGCGGGCTCGGCCCCAGCGTCGCGAGCACGACCTCGATGCCCGCAGCCGCCAGCTCGTCGCGCAGCTCGGTTGCGTAGGTCCACACCCCGCCGACGGCGTCGGCGCTCATCAGCAGCCTCACCGGCCGTAGATCCGATCGAGGGTCGCGGCGACGACGGCGAGCTGCTCTGCGCCGCGCGCGTCGTAGCGCTCGCCGGCCGCCAGGCGCCGCGCCCATTCGACCGCGGCGCGACCGCCCCATGCATCCGGTGGGGCGGCGATCTGCGTCGCCGCCGTGCCTTCGCGCAGCTCGGCACCGAAGTCGTAGAACGAGCCGTTGAAGTTGTGCATGCTCAGCGCGCCGTCGCGGCCGCGAAACGTCGCCTCGATGACGGCGTCGCGCCCCTCGTGTGAGAACCACGAGCACGCCAGCCGCGCGACCGCGCCGCCGCCGAGCTCGAGCGTCGCGAGGCAGAAGTCCTCGGCATCGCCGCCGTCCGCGGGCCGGCCGCCGAGCCAGCGCCGCGCCGTCACGTGCTCGACGCGCGGGAAGTCGAGCATCCACAGCAGCAGGTCGACGAGGTGGATGCCGAGGTCGACGACGCAGCCGCCGCCGGCCAGCACCGGATCGCGAAACCACGGCTTGTCGGGCCCGAAGGCGTTGTGGAAGACGAGCTCGACCGCGTGCACCGGCCCGATCGCGGTGATCCGCTCGCGCAGCGCGGCGGACGCGGCCGTGTGGCGATAGGAGAGATCGACGCCGAGCAGGCGATCGGCGCGGCGCGCGGCGCCAAGAACGCGCTCGGTCTCGGCGGCGGTGCGCGCCAGCGGCTTCTGGCAGAACACGCCAAGCCCCGCCTCCAGCGCGGCGATCGCCTGCTCGGCGTGCAGCGCGCTCGGAGTCGCGATGACGATTCCATCCAGGCTAGCGTCCAGCAGGCCGTCGAGACCGCTCGCGAGCACGACGCCCGGGACGTCCGCGGCGGCCGCCTGCAGGCGCTCGGTCGAGGGGTCGGCGAGCAGCGCGACCTCCGCGACGCCGCTGGCGGCAACAGCGCGCATCCGGTCACGGCCGATCCAGCCCGTGCCGAGGAAGCCCAGCCGCGGGCGGGCCGGTGCGGCCACCGCACATCGCGACGACCGGTCTTGCGCATCCGCCACGGCTGCGGCGCTACGGTGGCGCACCGTCACGGTCGCATCAGCGCCTTGAGGAACCCGTGCGGGCGCTCGGCGGCGGTTTGGAATGCGTCGCCGATGTCGCCGAGCGCAAACTCGTGGGTGTACAGCGGCGACGGGTCGAGCCGACCCTCGGCGACGGCGGCCGCCGCCTCGCGCACCCCCCGCACGTAGACGGCCCGAGCGCGCTCGTGCGCGTTGATCACGTCCAGCCCGCGCCAGTTCCACAGCGTCATGTCGACCTGCCGCGGCCCGTCCTGGTGAAAGCCGGCGATGACGAGCCGCCCGCGCTCGCGTGTCAGCGCCGACGCCAGGTCGAGCGGCGCCTGGCGCCCCGTCACCTCCAGCACGCGGTCGCAGAGCCGGCCGCCCGTCAGCTCCTGAACCGCCTCCAGCGCTCCGCCGGCGTCGCCGGCGGCGATCACGTGCTCGGCACCCATCGCGCGGGCGATCTCGAGCGCGTACGGGCGGCGGGACAGCGCGATGACCTGCGCGCCCGCCCGCGCGGCGAGCTGGACGAGCAGCGACCCGAGGAACCCGATACCGACGACGGCGACGGACTGGCCCGCAGCGAAATCACAACGGCGGGCGACGTTCATCGCGCAGCCAAGCGCCTCGCCCGGAAACGGCACGCCCTCCAGCGCCTGGGGAAGCGCCACGACCGCGTCGGCGGCGGCGACGTCGTACTCGGCATCGGAGCGGTAGCAGATCGCGGCGACGCGGGTGCCGAGTGGCGGCGCGCAGGCGCCGTCGCCGGCGGCCACGATCCGGCCCCAGCCTTCGTGGCCGGGCGCGCCGGGCTCGCGCGGGTATGCGAACCACGGCCGTCCCTCCCAGACCGGCAGGTCCGAGCCGCATACGCCGCAGCCCTCGAGCTCGACGAGCACCTCGCCGGGACCGGGATCGGGCGTCGGCACCGACGCCAGCTCGGTCATCTTCGGAGCCGTGATGACCGCGGCGCGCATCGTCACGCTGCGGCGGCGACCTGCGGCGCCGTCAGCCAGGCGCGCAGCCGGCGCACGCCCTCGAGCGGCGTGACCCGCGCGCGCCAGCCCGTCGCGGCGGTGAACGACGAGGTATCCGAGACGTAGTAGCGCTGGTCGCCCTGGCGCCAGGGCCCGAAGACCACGTGCGGCGCCTTGCCCTGCTGCTCGGCGATGAGCTCGATGAGCTCGAGCAGGCTCAGGCAGTTGCTTGCGCCGCCGCCGATGTTGAAGGCGCGCCCCGACAGTCGCTCGATGTCGGCGGTCGCGCGCAGGAAGGCGTCGACGAGGTCGTCGACGTAGAGCACGTCGCGCACCTGCTTGCCGTCGCCGAAGACCGTGATCGGCCGGCCCTCGCGCGCGCTGATGACGAAGTGCGCGACCCAGCCCTGGTCCTCGTTGCCGCACTGGTGCGGTCCATAGATGCAGCTCATGCGAAAGACGACCGCCGGCAGCCCGTAGGAGTGGGCGTAGTCGAGGACGTACTGGTCGGCCGCGCCCTTCGAGCACCCGTAGGGCGTGGAGAACTGCAGCGGGCGCGATTCGCCGATGCCGTGGCCGAGCAGGGCCGGATCCAGCGGCTCGTAGCGCGTGCTCAGCTCCCCCAGCTCGACGTCCGCCAGGCCGCCGTAGACCTTGTTCGTGGACGTGAAGAGCAGCGCGGGTGGCGTCGGGCGCGCGCGTGCGGCCTCGAGCAGGTTGATCGTGCCGATGAGGTTGACGTTCGCGTCCTGCACCGGATCGTCGAGGCTCGTGGTGACCGCCACCTGGGCGGCGAGGTGAAAGGCTCGATTGGTCGCGGACAGGGCGCGCGCGACCGCGTGCTCGTCGCGCAGGTCGGCGATCTCGACGTCGATCGCGGAGCCGTGACGTTCCGTCAGCCAGCGCAGGTTGTCCTCGACTCCGGGACGCGAGAGGTTGTCGAAGACGATCACGCGCCCGCCGTCGGACGCGATCCGATCAGCGAGGTTCGTGCCGACGAAGCCGGCGCCGCCTGTGATGAGCGTGCGCGTGCTCATACCGTCAGTCCGCGGGCGGCAAGCTCGGCGGCGGCATCCTCGACGCGATCGGTGGCGTCCTCACCCGCGAGCCACTCGGCAAGCTCGACCATGCCGTCTGCGAGCGCTACCTGCGGGACGTAGTCGATCGCCTCGGCGGCGAGCGCGATGTCCGAGAAGCAGTTGCGGATGTCGCCGACGCGGTATTTGCCGGTCACCTCGGCACCGACCTCCGAGCGTCCCATCACGCGTGCCAGCTCGCCGGCGATCTCGAGGACCGAGACGCTTTCGCCGGCGCCGATGTTCAAGACCCGGCCCGCCGGATCGGGCCGCTCGATCGCATGCCGGCAGGCGCGGGCGACGTCGTAGACGCTGACGAAGTCGCGCCGCTGGCGGCCGTCCTCGTAGATCAGCGGCGGGCGGTCGTTGAGCAGGCGGCCGGCGAAGATCGCAAGGACCCCGGTGTAGGGGTTCGACAGTGCCTGGCGCGGGCCGTAGACGTTGAAGAAGCGCAGGGCTGTGACGGGCACCCTGTACGCCGAGCCGAACAGCAGGCACATCCGCTCCTGGTCGTACTTGCCCAACGCGTAGATCGACGACAGCGCCAGCGGCTTGCTCTCCGGCGTGGGCAGCGGCGTCAGCGGCTCACCGTCGTCGCTCGTGGGCTCCCACTCGCCGCGCTCGAGCTGCTCGCGCGTGCGCTCCGCGCTTGTGACCGGCCGTCCGTGGCGGTCGGCGTACATCCCCTCGCCGTAGACGCTCATGCTCGACGCGACGACGAGCTGCGCGACCGGATGATCGAGCAGCGCCTGCAGCAGGACCGCCGTGCCCATGCCGTTGACGCTCGTGTAGTCGGCGATGTCGTACATGCTCTGGCCGACGCCGACGCGGGCCGCGAGGTGCACGACGGCGTCCACTTCGGCCAGCGCGCGGCGCGTGCAGTCGCCGTCGCGGATGTCGCCGACGACGAGTTCTACGTCGGGGTGCAGGTAGTGAGGGCGCTCTCCCGTCTCGTGGACCTGTGGCGTCAGGTTGTCGAGCGCGCGAACGTTCCAGCCATGCTCCAGCAGCTCATCGGCAAGGTGAGATCCGATGAAGCCGGCTCCTCCGGTGATGAGAATCGTGTTAGCCACGGTCACTCCAGAACGCCATTGATCTATGAGAGTTAGGACCGGTACCCGAGGCTTCAACATCAATAACCGGATCTTCATCAACCCCAGCGGGCAGCCGCTGTCCGTGATGGTTGGGAAGATGCTCGATATGGAGGTCCACAGGATGCGATGGTGCCGGTTCGAGATCGACGAGGAGCGGCGCCGCGCAACGACGATCTTCGACGACGGTTCGGAGCTCGCGGCCGCCCCGGTGATGGACGAGGAGAACATCGCTCGAGCGCGCTCGCTTGGCTACGTGGGCTCTGACGAGGAGGCGGTCTGGGAGATGACGCGCCATCACGACCTGGTCCACACGCTGCTGGCCGAAGCCGAGGGCTTCCCGTTCTCGCTGACGCTGCACTCGGTCGCCAACGGCTACGAGATGCCGCCGGGCATGGCGCAGCGCGAGGAGCGGATCGTCTTTCTCATCCAGCGGCTGCTGAACGTCGGGCTCGCCGCGGTGCTGCGCGAGCCCTGAGGGCAGACGCGCGTGGTGAGGACGGCTGACGGGTAAGCAGCCCGCCGTGGCCGAGATCGGTGTCTTCTTCTCCTGCGAGGAGCGCACGGCTTTGGAGATCGTCGATGGCGCCGGGCGGGCTGAGCAGGCCGGCTTTCGCTCGGCCTGGATCTCCGACCACTTCCACCCGTGGAACGACGCGCAGGGACAGAGCCCGTTCGTGTGGTCGATCCTCGGTGCAGTGGCCGTGGCGACACAGTCGATGCGCTGGACGACGGCGGTCACCTGTCCCACAGTCCGCACGCATCCTGGGATCGTTGCCCACGCGGCGGCGACGACGGCGACGATGATGCCCGGTCGCTTCAGCCTTGGCGTCGGTAGCGGGGAAGCGCTCAACGAACACGTCTTCGGCGCACGCTGGCCGGAGGCGGACGTGCGGCTGGAGATGCTCGAGGAGGCCGTCGAGTTGATCAGGCTGCTGTGGAAGGGCGGCTTCAAGGACCACCATGGCCGCCACTACACCCTGGAGGCCGCACGCCTGTACTCGCTTCCCGAGCAGCCGCCGCCGATCCTCGTATCTGGATTCGGGCCCAAGGCGATCGCGCTCGCAGGGCGCATCGGCGACGGGTACGTCACCGTGGGACCAGACCGGCAGGCGGTGCAACGCTACCGAGAGCACGGTGGCCAGGGGCCGATCACCGGCGGCCTGAAAGTGTGTTGGGGTGAGGATCGCGACGCCTGCGTGCGTACCGCGCACCGGTTGTGGCCCAACGAGGCGCTGCCCGGTGAGCTCGCGCAGGTGCTCCCTTCGCCGCGCCACTTCGAGCAGGCGGCTCAGCTCGTCACCGAGGAGCACATCGGGTCATCGCTGCCGTGCGGGAACGATCCCGACGAGCACACCGCTGCGATCCAGGCCTATGTGGATGCCGGTTTCGACGAGATCTACGTCGGCCAGATCGGCCCCGGGCACGACGGCTTCCTCGATTTCTACGCGCGCGAGATCCTGCCGCGGTTCTCGGACTGAGGCGCAGACATGCGGCGAGAATGGCGGCGCGAAGAACGGCTCTTGTGGCGCATGGTCGGGAGCGGATCGCGGCGCGGGACCTCCGTGCCCGGCCGGGCCGCCGACGTTCTACGACAGCCGCCGTTGTGGGCGGCATTGGCCGGAGCGATCGCGCTCACGGGTGCGCGCGGGCGCCGGGCCGCCCTGCGCGGCGCTGCGTGCTCGGCAGTCGCCAGCCTGATCCATCTGCCGATCAAGCGCCTCGTCCGCCGTCCACGTCCTCGCGGAGCAGGCTTGATGGGGATCGGTCCCCTGACGTCGTCGTTCCCCTCGGGCCACACGGCCAGCGACCTGTCGTTCATGTTCGGCGCCTCGCAGGAGCTGCCGCTCCTGCTGGTGCCGATGTCGGCCGTGACGATGGGCTCGCATTGGTCGCTCCTGCGCGCCCGTAAGCACTATCCGAGCGATGTGATCGGCGGCGGGGCGATCGCTCTGCTGGTCGCCGGCAGCGCGTGGAAGCTGTGCCCGCCGGTCAAGCGCGAGCAAATGCGCTCAGCAGCTGCCTCGGCGCGAAACATTGCTTCGTAGCACTCGGAGTTGTACGGTTGAGCGGTCAGAGCATTCGATCGTTGCGGATGCCCGGATCTGCACGTCCGCGAGGAGACTGTTACCTGGGGGGTCCGCAGGGTCTCGGGATCGCCGCGACTGTGATGACGCGCGGTTAAGGGGCTCGCGGTGACCAAAGACGTGGAAGACAGCCGGTTGCGATACGAGGAGATCGTGGAGCTCGGCAGGCTCCACATCCATTCGGAGCGCGACGGGGACGTCCACGCCATCGAGTTGCGAGGTGAGTTCGATCTCGCGTACGCACGGGATGTCGAGCACGAGCTCAAGCGGGTGGAGGCGACGGACGCCCGGTCGATCATCCTCGACCTCTCTGGCTTGACGTTCCTGGACTCGACGGGCATCAGGCTGATCCTCGAAGCGCAGGTCAGGTCACAGCAGGACGCCAATCGGTTGGTGCTGCTGCGAGCGCCCCGGATGGTGCAGCGCGTCTTTACCATCGCAGGGGTAGACAAAATGCTCCCGTTCGCTGACTGACTCCAGCTCAGCGAAGCAGCGCCCCGGTGAACTGCCGCCGCGATCGGGCGGATCTTTTCGGCGCCCGCCGAGGGGCGGGTCAGCGGTAGTGCTACCGCGACCCGCCCGGGCTCCGGCGGGATCGCGCCCCAACCTCGGGCGCATCGCAGCCCCTAGAGGCTGCCAGCCTCCTGCGGCGACGTACCGGCCGCGGGTCCGGCCTCACCCTTCTGCTCGGGCTCGGCCTCGGGGGGATCTCCGGTTCCGCTCGTGATGTCGGCGTCCTTGAGCGCGTCGGGCTCAGGGTTATCTTCGGGGGCCGCGTCCGGCGCCGGGCTGCGGGCGTTGTCG
>DASVPU010000078.1:0-19305 GCA_036389475.1 Solirubrobacteraceae bacterium | reverse complement strand
CTCGCGTAAGCCAATCGTTCGTTGAAGCTCCACCTTCCCTACATCGGTCGATCGGCGAGCGATCTTGAGTGCTTTAGGACGCGAACGAAAACACGACGGATGTTCGATTTCAGAGCTGCTCGATAGCTCCGCTCGCCCGGGGCGGCTAGCGGCCCTGCACTGGTGGTCCGTCCTGTAAGTCCGCACCCGTTTGGATCGGCCACTGATCACCGCCTGGCGGCGTCCTCGGTCGTCGATGTGCCAGGGGCACACCTTCCTCCCTGCGTCCTTGCCAGTCGGCGCCAGCGACCGTCCAAACACGCACGGACTTACAGAACGAAACCACTAGTCTCGGGCTTGTGATCGAGCGACTCGTCGAACAGATCGAGGCACGCTTCGCCGAGGCACAGCGCGCGATGTCCGACCCGGAGATCTTCACCGATCGCAACCGAGCGGCCGCGGCCGGGCGCACCTATCACCAGCTCGAGCCCGCGGCGAAGCTCGCGACGCAATGGCGGCGGGCGCTCGACGATGAAGCGGGCGCCCGCGAGATGCTCGAAGAGGCCGAGGACGCCGAGGTCCGCGAGATGCTCAACACCGCGCGGACGAGGATCGAGCATCTGGAGGACGAGATCCGCCTGGCGATGGTGCAGCGCGATCCCAACGACGACAAGAACGTCATCGTCGAGATTCGCGGCGGCGCCGGCGGGGACGAGGCCGGCCTATGGGCAGCCGACGTCTATCGGATGCTCGGCAAGTACGCCGAACGACGCGGGCTGCAGGTCGAGTTGCTCCAGGCCGACGACGGCGCCTACACGTTCGCGATCAAAGGTGACGGCGCGTATTCGGTCTTCAAGTTCGAGGGCGGCACCCACCGCGTGCAGCGCGTGCCGGCGACGGAGTCGCAGGGCCGGATCCACACGTCGACGGCGACGGTCGCGGTGCTGCCCGAGGCCGAGGAGGTCGACGTGCAGGTCGATCCCAACGACCTGCAGATCGACGTCTACCGTTCATCCGGCCCGGGCGGCCAGTCGGTCAACACGACCGACTCCGCGGTGCGGATTACGCACAAGCCGACCGGGATCGTCGTCTCGATGCAGGACGAGAAGTCCCAGCTGCAGAACCGCGAGCGGGCTATGCGGGTGCTGCGCGCGCGGCTGTACGAGCAGGCGCTGGCGGAGCAGCAGGCGGAGCTCGCCGCCGACCGCCGCTCGCAGGTCGGAACGGGAGAGCGCGCCGAGAAGATCCGCACATACAACTACGGCGAGCGGCGGGTCACCGACCATCGCATCAAGCTCACGGCGCACAACCTCGACAACGTCCTCGAGGGCGAGCTGGATGACTTCACCGCCGCGCTGCAGGCCGACGAGAAGCGCCGCGGACTGGAGCAGCAGGGGGACAATTGAGCGCCTTCGGCGGGGCGACGGTGCGCGAGGCGCTGGACTCCGCCGTCATCGCGATCGCGGCTGCGGGGGCGCCGACGCCGAGGCTGGACGCCGAGATCCTCCTCGCGGCGGTCTTGGGCGTGGATCGCGCGGCGCTGTTCGTCGATCCGGGGCGGGAGGTCGTCGGCCCGGCCGTGCGGTCCTTTCAGGACTGCGTGCGGCGCCGGTCGGTCGGACGCGAGCCGGTCGCGTACATCGTCGGCCGGCGCGGGTTCCGGCACGTCGATCTCGCGGTCGACGCACGCGTGCTCGTGCCGCGGCCGGAGACCGAGCTGCTCGTCGAGGTCGGGCTCTCGCTGGCGCCGAGCGCGCGCGTGGTGGACGTCGGCACCGGCAGCGGAGCCGTCGCGCTGGCGTTGAAGGCGGAGCGCCCGGACCTCCGCGTCGCAGGCACCGACGTGAGCAACGGCGCGCTGGACGTGGCGCGGGCCAACGCCGCGCGGCTCGGGCTCGACGTCGAGTTCGTGGAGGGCGATCTGCTGGCGGGTATCGAGGAGTGCGAAGCCGTGCTCTCCAACCCGCCCTACGTGCGCGACGCAGATCGCGCCGTGCTGGCGCCGGAGATCGTGCGCCACGAGCCTCCCGGCGCGCTGTTCGCCGGACAGGATGGCCTCGACGTCATCCGGCGGCTGGTGCCGGCGGCGGCCGGCGTCGCGCCGTTGCTCGCGCTGGAGGTCGGCGCGGGGCAGGCGCCGGCCGTGGGGGAGCTGATGGCACGCGCGGGGTTCGGCGACGTGTCCGTGCGGCGCGACCTGGCGGGCATCGAGCGCGTGGTGGTCGGCTCACGGTGAGGGCGGATACGGCTGAGGCCTTCGAGTGCTGCATCGCCGAAGGAGGCGTCGCGCTGTTTGGCGCCGACACGGTCTACGGCCTCGCCTGCGACCCGCGCTCAACTGCGGCCGTCGCCCGGCTCTACGAGCTCAAAGGACGGCCGGCCGACAAGCCCGCGGCCGTGATGTTCTTCACCGTGTCGCCGGCGCTCGCGGCCATGCGGCAGCTCGGCTCGCAGACGCGCGCCGCGGTTGAGGCGCTGCTGCCCGGAGCGCTGACGCTCCTGCTTCCCAACCCGGGCGGGCTGTTCCCGCTCGCGTGCGGGCCCGACCCCGGCACGCTCGGGCTGCGCGTGCCTGTGCTGCCGGCTCTCGCCGGCGTCGGCGTGCCGGTGCTGCAGTCCAGCGCGAACCTGTCGGGCGGCGCGGAAGCCCGTTCGCTCGCGGACGTCGCCCCGCACATTCGCGACGGCGCCGACCTCGTGCTCGACGGCAGGACGCTGCCGGGCACGCCCTCGACGGTGGTCGATCTGCGCTCGTATGAGGCTGATCGGGCGTGGTCCGTCCTGCGGGAGGGAGCCGTGCCGCGCGACGTGCTCACGCGGCTGCTCCGATCGCGCGAACCGCCGTCGCAACCGCCGGACGGCGTACCGTGATCGTCGTGAGCGGCCTTGCCGGCGACGACCAGCCAACCCTGCAATCGCGCGTGGAGGTCGGCGACCAAAACGGTCGCGACGGCGCCGCAGCGCCAGACGCTGCCACGGAGACGACGATCCGCGACGCCGCCGCGCTCTTCCGCCAGCTCGATGTCAGCGGGCGCTTTCATCGCGACGGCCGCCTGGGGCGCGTGTATCACCGCGGGATGGTCTCGTTGCGGGAGAACGTGCGCAAGAACAGCCTCCACGTCGTGGTGGACGACAACCGCGTGGGTGCCCACGTCGACCGCGTCTCGCCGCTCGCCGTCGAGTCCCGTAACCGATCTGGTTATTCACTTCGACAGGCCGCGGCGCACAATCTGGCCGGCATGGCGCAGGACCTGGGATGGCTGATGCGAGGGCGCCAGGGCGACCATCGCTGCGAGCTCAACTGCGAGTGGTTCTCCAACGAGGAGCAGAGCGCGCCTCAGGAGGCGGACCTGCTCGACCCGCGGGGCACCGCGTGGAGCGTGCAGCTGGAGGCTCGCGTCGCTGGTGCGCTCGACGAAGCGCGGCTGCGCGCGGCGCTGGGCACAGTCGTGGGACGCTGCACGCCGCGGCGCGATCCGCTGGACGTCGTCGACTGCCCCGACGACGAGTCGCTCGACGCGGCCCGAGCTCGGCTTCAGAGCATGGCCGTCCCGGTCGCGGACTGCCCGCCGCTGCATGTCTACCTGGCCCGCCACCCCGACGGTGACGTGCTCATGCTCAACGTCAACCACGCGGCCAGCGACGGGTTCGGGGCGCTGCGGGTGCTGCAGTCCGTCGCGCGAGCCTATGCCGGCGCCGCCGTCGCGCCGCTCGATTTCCTGGCTGTCCGCGACCTTCCCGTCCGGCCGGCGGTGAGCCACACGTCGTCCTGGGAGCGCTCGTACAAGCGCGCGGTGGAGCGGCTGCGCGACATGCTGGACCGGCCGGCGCGCGTCGCCTCCGATCAGGCCTACGACGATCCCGGGTGCGGCTTTCACCTCATGCGGCTCTCGATGGAGGAGACACGGCAGATCGTCGACGTCGAGCGCCCGCGCAACAGCACGAACGTCCTCATGGCCGCCCTACACCTGGCGATCGGCGAATGGAACCGCGGGCACGGTACGCCCGGCCGGCGCGTCGGGGTGCTCGTGCACGCCGACTTGCGTCCGGCGCAGTGGCGCAACGAGACGATCGGCAACTTCTCGGTGACAGCTCGGATGTCGACCACCCGCCGCCAGCGCGCCGGCGCCGAGGTGGCGCTCGACGTCATCAGCGCCCAGATCGCCCGCAACAAGCGCACCCGGACGGGCATCGCCCTCATCGCCGCGCTGGAACGATCGGGCTTGCTGGCGCTGTGGGCCAAGCAGTCGATCGTCGTGCTCCAGCCGCTCACGCGCCACCACATGGTCGACACCGCAGTGCTCTGCAACCTCGGGGCGCCGGACGCGACGCTGTGGTTCGGGGCGGACGCCGGCGACATCGTGGAGCTGTGGTTCTCTACGCCGGCAAGAACGCCGCTGAGCCTGTGCCTCGGCGCCGTGACGGTCGGTGGACGGCTGTTTCTGACGTTCCGCTACCCGCATCGCCTGCTCGGCTCCGATGCCGCTCGCCGCTTCGCCGACTGCTACCTGCGCCAGCTGCGCCTGGTCGCCGGCTGCGCGCCGTCGTGAGCCGAGCTTCGGGTCGATCGCCGATCCGCCGCCTCACCGTCTGGACGTGCGTCCGAGTACCCGCGTGCAGACCCGTACAGTGCTCCTCGAACGAACGTTACTGAGGGAGACCCATGAAAGGGTTTGGTGCACGATTGACGCCGCCAGAGCGCACGGTCGTTTCGCGTCGCCGGCGGCAGGGCGTGTACTGATGCGCGCTGTGCTGGCCACCGCGCTGATTGTCGTCGGACTGCTGGCGTGCGCCTACGGCGTGCTCATCTGGACCAGCGTCACGAGCTCGGACACGGTCACGCGGGTACTCGTCGGCTTAGGGCTGGCGTTCGTGATTCCCGGCCTGGCCGCGATCGACATCGGCACTCGGCTCCTGCGCGCACGGCCAGTGCGTGAGCCATCGTGGGTCTTGGCTCACGCTTGAGATCCCTACCGCAGCGCGGCGCCCGCCGCGACGATGTAGCTGCGGCCCCAGCGCCGGTTCGCCAAGCCGCGCCGCGTGCGTAGGATGCGTCCAATGCGCATTGCCATCGCCTCAGATCACGCCGGCTTCGACCTCAAAGAGCACGTCAAGGAGCAACTCGCGGCGAGCGGCCACGACGTCGTCGACGTCGGCCCTCCGACGGACGAGTCGACCGACTACCCCCGGTACGCGCGCCCGGCTGCGCGGCTGGTCGCCGACGGCGACGCGGAGCTCGGGGTGCTCGTGTGCGGCTCGGGCGTCGGCGTGGCGATCGTTGCCAACAAGGTCCCGGGCGTGCGGGCCGTCAACGCGCACGACGCCGAGGAAGCACGGCTCGCCCGCGCACACAACGACGCGAACGTCGTGACGTTGGCGGGCCGGCGCTTGGATGGCGAGACCGCGGATGCGATCGTTTCGGCGTTCCTCGAGGGCAAGTTCGAGGGCGGGCGCCACTCGCGGCGCGTCGCGCTCATCGAGGAGGCCGAGCAGTAGCGGCGCGGACTTGCAGGACGGACCACTAACCATCTAGGCAGCGCGGGGGTCGTCGTCAGCCCGCCGCGCGCCCGCCACCGCCGCCTCCAGTACATCCGCCATCCGCGCCGCTTGGATGCGCACGTCGTGCCCGGCGGCCGCGGCCCGCGTCGCGGGATTGGGCGACGGCAGCGCCGCCGCGCGCTCGAGGGCATCCGTGAGCGCACCGACGTCCCCCGGCTTTACAAGCACCCCTGCCGCTGAAGTCACGAACTCGGGCGGACCGCCCGCCGTCGTCGCGACGACGCTGCGCTCCATCGCCATCGCCTCGAGCGCGGCCTGCCCGAACGGCTCCGTGCGCGAGGGCTGACAGAGGACGTCGCAGGCGGCGATCCATGCCGGTACCTGCGAGTGCGCGACGCGCCCGACGAGGTGTACGTCGAACCGGCCGGCGAGCCGCTCGCGCAGCGGGCCGTCACCGACGAACGCAAGGCTGCCGCGCCCCAGCCGCTCGAAGGCGTCCGCCAGCTCGACGACGCACTTGCGCTCCAGCAGCGAGCCGACGGCGAGGAACGCCGGGCCTTGGTCGCCCCAGCCCAGCTGCGCCCGCGCCGGCGCCGCGGGCCGCGGCGCGAACGCCTCCAGATCGACCCCGCAGTCGATGACGTGCAGCGGTGGGCGCACGGGCCCTAGGCGGTCGGCCAGCCAGCGCGAGTTGAAGATCACGGCCACCGACCGGCCGAGCACGCCACGCGTTGCGAGCGCGAGCACGCGTGAGCGGCGCGCGTTCTCGACATCCGTCCCGTGCGCCATCACGACGAGCGGCACTCCTGCCGCGGCGGCAGCCGCCGCGCCTGCCGCACCCGCCGGGAAGAGAAAGTGCGCGAAGACGACATCCGGCCTGGAGCGGCGCGCCGCCACGACGGCCGCACCGCAGAGCCGCGCGTACTTCGCAGGGCCGCCGCCGCGGTGGTCGATCGCGCTGACCTCCACCTCGTGTCCCAGCCCCCGCAGCTCGCGCGCGATGTCGAACACGAAGACGCCGAGATCGGGGTCGCTCGGACCCGGCCACATCTGGCTGACGATGAGGATCCTCATCGGCGCTCGTTCTCCTGCCACAGCACGAAGCAGAGCACGCCCCACAGCGCGCGCGAGTGGTCGTCGCGCCGCGCGAGGTGCTCGTCGAGCAATCGCGTCACCAGCGAGGGATCGAGCAGGCCTCCGCGCGCGAGCGCAGCCGGCGCCAGCAGGTCGCGCGCCATCGGCAGCAGCGGGCCGCGCAGCCACGCGGCCATCGGGATCGAGAACCCGCGCTTGGCGCCGCGCGCGACCTCACGCGGCAGGAGGGTCGCGGCGACCGATCGCAGCAGCCGCTTCTTCGCCAGTCCGCGCACCTTCGCCGCGGTCGGGAGCGCCAGGGCGAGCTCGGCGACGTGCGGGTCGAGAAACGGGACGCGCACCTCGAGCGAGTGGGCCATGCTCATCCGGTCGGTCTTCGTGAGCAGGTCGTCGGCGAGGTACGGCGCGACGTCGAGGTCCTGCAGCCGCGCGAGCAGCTCGGCGCCCGCGGTCTGCGCATAGCGCTCGCGCAGCTGGTCGAGCGGGTCACGCGGCGGGCGCCCGTCGTGCAGCGGGGCGAGCAGCTGCGCGCGCAGCTCGGGCGCGAAGATCTCCTTCCACCCATGGTGGCGCTCGAGCGCCGGCAGGTGCGCGGCGCGCACGAAGCGCCGCGCGCGGTAGTCGAGGCTCACGCGCCGCGACGAGCTCGGGATGCGCTCCACGACCGGCCGCGCGAACCGCGCGACACGGCCCAAGCGCGCGGCCAGCAGATCGGCCGAGTACGTCTGATAGCCGCCGAACAGCTCGTCGCCGCCCTCGCCGCTGAGCGCGACCTTCACGTGCTGCGCGGTCAACCGCGCCACCGCGTCGGAGGGCAGCGCGGAGCTGTCGGCGTACGGCTCGTCGAACGCCGCGGCGATCTGCGGCAGCAACTCGACGGACTCCGGTCCGAGGATCGCCTCGTGGTGGTCTGAGCCGATCCGCCGCGCCACGACCCGTGCTCGGTCGAGCTCGTCGAAGCTGCGCTCCCGAAAGCCGATCGAGAACGTCCGCAGCCGCTCCCCGGATTCCTGCGCCGCCAGCGCCGCGAGCAGCCCCGAGTCCACGCCGCCGCTGAGCCAGACGCCGACCGGCACATCGCTCACGAGGTGCGCGCGCACGCTGTCGCGTAGACGTTCGGCGAGCTCCGCGGCAAGCTCGCGCTCGTCCTCCGTGCGCACGTCGCCCGCCCCGACGGGCGCGGGCCTGCACCACCGCCGCAGCACAGGCGTGCCGCCGGGCCGCCACGACAGCAGCGTGCCGGGCTCGAGCTTGCGGACATCGCGATAGATCGTCATCGGTGACGGGATGCTGTTGAACGCGAAGTACGCCTCGACGGCGTCGGGGTCGAGCTCGGCACCGAAGCCAGGCAGGCCGCGCAGCGCCTTCAGCTCGGATGCGAAGCTCAGCACGCCGCCCGCGGCGCGCCAGTACAGGGGCTTGATGCCGAAGCGGTCGCGCGCCAGCAGCAGGCGCCGCTCGCGAGTGTCCCAGACAGCGATCGCGAACATCCCGCGCAGCAGCCCCAGCATCTGCTCGCCGTGCTCCTCGTAGAGGTGCACGAGGACCTCCGTGTCGCAGCGCGTGACAAAGCGGTGGCCGGCGCGCTCGAGTTCGCGCCGCAGCGCCGCGTGATTGAGGATCTCGCCGTTCTGGACGGCGCGCACGCACCCGTCCTCGGAGGCGATCGGCTGGTGTCCGCCGGCGAGGTCGATGATCGACAGGCGCCGGGCGGCGAGCGCCACGGGGCCGTCGACGACCGAGCCGGAGTCGTCCGGACCGCGGTGCACGAGCGCGGCGCTCATTGCCGCAAGCGGCGCCGCGTCGACCGGCTCGCCGCCGAGGGCGGCGAGTCCGCAGATCCCGCACACGTCCTATGCCTCCGGGAGGCGCGCGGAGCGCGTGAGCTCGTCGCGCATCCGCGCCAGCAGCCGCGCCACCGTGGCCAGCACGATGCGCACGTACAGCCGCATGGAGCGGTCGGCGAGGTACTCGAGGTCGTGGGCGAGCTTCTCGGCCCACGTCGTGTCGCGACGCATGCGCAGCTGCGCGAAGCCCGTCAGCCCGGGCCGCACGACGAGCCGCTGCCAGTACTGCGGGATGTCGACGACGAGCTCCTCGAAGAACACCGGCCGGATCGGGCGCGGGCCGACGATCGACATGTCTCCGCGCAGGACGTTGACGAGCTGCGGCAGCTCGTCGAGCTGCGTCGCGCGCAGCACGCGGCCCACGCGCGTGAGCTCGTCCTCGGTCAGCTTGTCGAGCGCGACGTCCTGCAGCCCGCGCAGCCGCTGCTCGGCGTCGGGGCGCAGCGTGCGCAGCTTGTACATCGTGAAGGTCTGCCCGGCGCGGCCCACCCGCGCGCCGCGGTACAGCACCGGCGCGCCGGAGGTCAGCCGGATCGCGACAGCAGCCAGAACGAGGACCGGCGCGGCCGGAACGAGCAGCGCCAGGGCGACGACGACGTCGAGCGCGCGCAGCACGCGGTCGACGGGGCGCGGGCGCAGCGCACGATCGCCAAGCGTCGCGTAACGCGCCGCGAGGTCCTGGCCGAACTCGAGCTCCGCTGAGCGCCCGCGCTCGGCGCCGCTCTGCGGCTCGGGCAGCGTGCGCAACAAACGCGTCATGCGGCCTGCAGCATGAGGTCGACGAGGAGGTCGGGATCGCGGCGATCGGTCGGCTCGCGGCGCTCCTGCTTGACGATCTCGATCGCCCGCACGTCGGTGGCCGGTCGCAGCCGGCCGCTGCGGATGAGCGCCTCGTCGACGGCGCCCAGGCGGCCGCCGTACGTCGTGTAGACCGGCGTGCCGAGCGCGACGGCCTCGCGGTTCATCGTCCCGCCGGCGGAGATCACGAGATCGGCGAGCGCGATGAGGCTCTGGGCGTCGATCGCGCCGTCGGGGACGATCACGCTCGGCATGGCAATCGCCTGCAGCGCCTCGCGCTGCTCGCGCGTACGCGGGATGACCACGGCGTGCACGCCGGCGTCATGCCCGATGTGCTCCAGGACCTGCATGTACAGCGGGTTGGAGCGCCGGTGATACAGCGAGACGTCGGGCGGCGGGCGCACGACGACGACGGTGCGCTCCTCGTCGACGCCGAGGCGCTTGAGCAGCCCGAGGTCCGGCTCGAAGTCGGCGAGGTAGTACTCCTCCTTGATGCCCGGGTAGTGGCGCAGCCGCTGCGCAGTGACGCCGTAGCGGCTCAGCCGGTCGAGCGGGATCGCCTCCGGGACGAGCACGCTGCGCGCCAGGCGGCAGCCGACGTTGTGCTGCAGCGTTGCCCACTCGTAGTCGAACGTGTTGCAGGCGGGCACGCCGAGCATCCGCGCGACGAGCGCGAGGTCGTTGGATCCGTGTGCGACCGCGAGCGACGGCCCGAAGCGCCGGACGAGGCGGTACAGGCGACCCGTGCGCGATGCGAGTCGACCGGCCTTGCTGGCCATCGAGGCGCCGCCGTGGACGCCAACCACGGTGGCGTCGATGGCGTGCAGCCGGCAGAGGTCGAGCGTCTGCGCGTAGTCGCGCGCCGTGACGAGGACTTCATGGCCGCGGGCGTGCAGCCGCGCGAGCAGCGGCCGAAAGACGACCGGATGCGCGGGAGCTGTGAGGTCGATCCAGATCCGCATCACGTCTGCCTTCCCTGACACGAGCAGCACCATCCCCCGCGACCCCTGCCGCGGCTGCGGGCAGTCTCGCACGCCCGACGGCGACCCGCCGTCCATGCTGCGATCCTGTCGGCGATGGCGTCCCCCACCTGGCACGCAGCCGCCGCCGCGGTGGTCGCGGCGCTCGTCGTCGTCTGCATGACGCCGCTGGCGGTGCGGCTCGCGCGCCGCATCGGCGCCGTCGACAAGCCGCGCGCGCGCGGCCTCTCGGACGAGCCGATGCCCCGCCTGGGCGGCGTGGCGATCTTCGCCGGCGTGCTTGTGAGCGCGATCATCTTCCTGCCGCTCGACGGCCGCTTCGACGCGATCATCGCCGGCGCCGGCGTGATCACCGTGGTCGGCGCGCTCGACGACGTCTTCGAGCTCAGCGCCCCGGTCAAGCTCGGCGGGCAGATCGCCGCGGCGCTCCTTCCCGTGCTCGAGGGCGTGCGCGTGGAGAACTTCACCCTGCCGTTCGTGCACCGCGTCGAGCTCGGCGACCTCGGGATCCCGCTCACCGTGCTCGGGATCGTGCTGATCATGAACGTCGTCAACTTCTCCGACGGCATCGACGGCCTCGCCGCCGGCGTCTGCGCGATCGCGGCCGCGGCGTTCGTCGTCATCGCGTTCGACCTCGAGCGGGCTAGCGCGGCGATCCTCTCGGCGATCATCGCGGGCTCGGCGCTGGGCTTCCTGATCCACAACTTCCATCCCGCATCCGTCTACATGGGCGACTGCGGATCGAACCTGCTGGGGCTCTTGCTCGGCTGCGCCGCGGTGCTCGGCTCGGTCAAGACGAACGCCGTGCTCGCGCTGATCTTCCCCCTGATCGTGCTGGCGGTGCCGTTCCTCGACACGACGTTCGTCGTCCTCAAGCGGATGAAGTACCACCGTCCCGTGTACGAAGCGGATCGCGAGCACTTCCATCATCGCTTCGACCGGATCGGCTTCTCGACACGGCGCACCGTCATGTATCTCTACGCCTGGACGCTCCTGCTCGCCGGTCTGGCGGTCGCGCTGCGCTTCGTGCCCTACTCCGACAACGGCGGCGCGCTGCGCCTGGGCTGGACGGCCCTCATGGCGGGGCTGTGCCTGCTCGCCCTTGCGGCCTCGGTGTACCTCGTCTACGTCCTGGAGATCTTGAAGTTCAAGCGCCTCGACGCGCTGCGGCTGCGGCGGGTCAAGCCGGAGACCACGGAGGAGGAGGTCGACGAAGACGTCGTTGCGCGGATGAAGACCGGCGAGTTCGACGCCGTCCGGCGCGAGACGGAGGAGTTCGAACGGCTGCAGTCCTGATAGGAAGGAAACTTTTCGGCCAGTCGGTCCGCTCCGCCCACTACGGTTGCGCCTCGCATGCGCGTCTCCCACCCCGACGAAGCCAGCGCGATCGTGTCCCTCGACGGATCCACGATTCGCCATGGCGGCGACGACACCGTCCTCAGCGGCGGTTGATCGTCGCGATGCGAATCTCCGTGCTGGCCGTGCTCCTCGTCGCCGCGATCGCGTTGCCAGGCGGCGCGAGCGCGGCGATCGTCAAGTCGGCGCAGTCGGGCGTCGAGGTGGGGATCTCCGATCAGAAGCCCGACATGTTCAGGGACGCGCGCTTCGGCGCGCTCGGCATCCAGCGCGCCCGGCTGGCGATCGGGTGGGACGCGCTGACGAGCCCATGGCAGGTCAAGGAGCTCGACGCGTGGCTGTCCGCCGCGCGCGCCGCGCACGTCGACCCGCTCATCTCCTTTGGTCACTCCCGAACGACCCGCCGCTCGCTTCCCACGCCGGAGCGCTTCAAGTACGAGTTTCGCCGTTTCCGCACGCTGTATCCGTGGGTCCGGACGTTCGCGACCTGGAACGAGGCCAACCATTGCGGGGAGCCGACCTGCAATCGCCCGCGGCTCGTCGCGTCCTACTACCGCGCGCTGCGCGAGGAGTGTCCGTCCTGCACGATCCTGGCGGCCGAGATGCTCGACATGCCCAACATCGCCGGCTATGTCCAGGCGATGCGGCGCAAGCTCGGCTTCACTCCGCCGATCTGGGGGCTGCACAACTACGTCGAGGCCAACCGCTTCACGATGCAGCGCCTACGCGAGCTGCTCAAGGTCACGCCCGGCGCGAAGCTGTGGCTGACGGAGACAGGCGGCCTCGTCGCGCGGCGCAATCGCAGCACGACCGACATTCCGCAGGGGCCGCGCCACGCGGGCGAGGTCATGCGCTACATCTTCGACCGCATCCTGCCCAGCAATCCGCGCATCTCGCGGGTCTACCTCTACCACTGGAACGCCGGTCCGCCGGGCGCCACGTGGGACTCCGCGCTGATCAGTCCTGCAGGTCATAGACGCACCGCACTGGACGTCCTGCGGCGGGTGCTGAGGTCCGGCGTGCGCCCGCAGGTGAGCTTTCGCTCACCGCCCCCGAAGCGTCGCTAGTGATTCGTCCTGTAGGTCCGTGCGTGTTTGGGCGATCAGCGGCCGATCCAAACGGGTGCGGACTTGCAGGACGGACCACTCGAGACGCCGGCGGCGCCAGCGCCGCGCCATGCCGCCCGCTGTAGCAAGATCCCGCGATGGGACACGAGGGGCGCTACATCCTGATCGCGGGCGCGCTGCTCGCGGCCGGCCTCGGGGCATCGCTGCTCGCCGGGCGCCTGCGGATCCCCGGTCTCGTGCTCTTCCTCGGCGTCGGGATGGCGCTCGGCTCGGACGGCCTCGAGCTCATCCACTTCGGCGGATCCTTCGCGGACTACGAGCTCGCCCGCTCGATCGGGATCGTCGCGCTCGCGCTGATCCTCTTCGAGGGCGGCCTCGCCGCAGGCCTGCCCGAGATCCGGCCGGTGCTCGGCTCGGCCCTGAGCCTCGCGCTGCTCGGCACGTTGCTCACCGCGGTGGTGACAGGGCTGGTGGCGTTCTGGCTGCTGGACCTCACGCTCCTGCAGGGCCTGCTCGTCGGATCGATCGTGTCCGCGACGGACGGCGCGGCGATCTTCGCGCTGCTGCGCAACTCGAGGCTCAAGCGGCGGCTCGCGCGCACGCTCGAAGGGGAGGCCGGGATGAACGATCCGGTCGCCGTCCTGCTCGTGTTGGGCTTCATCGAGTGGATCAAGCGCCCCGACTACGGCGTACCGGACATGGTGGTGCTGTTCGTGCAGCAGCTCGGGATCGGCGCCGTCGTCGGCGCGGCGGTCGGCTGGTTGGCCGTCCAAGCGTTCCGGCGTGCGCGGCTGGCGACCGGCGGCCTGTATCCGGTGGCATCGCTGGCGGTCGTGGCGGTCGCGTTCGGCGCGGCTGACGTCCTGCACGGCTCCGGCTTCCTCGCGGTGTACCTGGCCGGGCTGTCGATGGGCTCCGCATCGCTCCCTGCGCGCCAGACGGTCTCCGCGTTTCACGACGGCCTGGCGTGGGTCGCGCAGCTGGCGATGTTCTTCACGCTCGGGCTGCTCGTCTTCCCAGGCAAGCTGGACGACTTCGCGCTCCAGGGCGCGCTCGTGGCGCTCGTGCTCGTGTTTGTCGCTCGGCCGCTGGCGATCTGCGTCGCCACCGCGCTCGCGCCGCTCACGAGCGCCGATCGCCTCGTCCTGGGATGGGCGGGGCTGCGCGGCGCCGTGCCGGTCGTGCTGGCGACGTTTCCGGTTATCGAGCACGTCCCCGGCAGCATGGGCTTCTTCAACATCGCGTTCTTCACGGTGCTGCTCTCCACGCTGCTGCAGGGGTCGACGTTCGAGCCGCTGGCGCAGCGGCTGAGAGCGACGACGAACGAGCCGGCGCTGGGTAGGCCGCTCGTCGAGGTCGGCTCGATCCGCCAGCTCGGTGCGGACGTCGTCGAGGTCGCGATCGTAGATGGTGATGCGGCGGTCGGGGTGCGGGTGCGCGATCTGGGGCTGCCGCGCGACGCGCTGGTCAACGTCCTCGTACGCGGCGACGAGGCGCTGCCGCCGCGCGGGTCGACGCGGCTGCAAGCCGGCGATCGGCTGCACATCGTCGCGCGCCAGACCGCGATCGCAGCGCTGGAGGAGGCTCGCGAGCGCTGGCGCTCCGGTCCCGTCGGCCCGCAGTCGCGTCCGGACCGCGTGCCGCCGGCGAGCGCGCCGATCTTCACGACGCGCCCGTGGACGGAGGCGGACGGCAACCCGGATGCTCCGACGCACGTGCTGGGGCTGGCGGTCATCGAGCGGCTCAACACGCGCTGGGATGTCCCCGGCGCCCTGGTGGTGCTCGAGGACGGGCGCTATGCCGTAACCGGCCCGCACCTGCTCGTGGGCTCGCGCGAGCAGCTGCAGTGGCACGTACGGCGGCGGTTGCGGATCGCCAAGACGGACGCCGAGCGGGCGTGGTGGCAGGAGGTGATCGGGGCCTCGGCGCTATAGAGCGCGTGGGCAGTCACGAGTCGCTGCCGACCGATGGCGCCATCGGATCGATCTCCACCAGGCGCTGCCACGACACATGGTCCACCTGCAGTGTCGTATGGCGGATCCCGAAGCGTTCGTGCAGCAGCGTCTGCAGCTCGCGCCGGCGCGCATGGCAGTCGTCGTCGGGCTCGACCATGACGTGCGCGGCCAGCGCCGGGAAACCCGACGTGACCTCCCACACGTGCAGGTCGTGAACCTCCACGATGCCCGCCTGCGACGCCAGGGCGAAGCCCACCTCGTCGGGCTCGATCCCCACCGGCGCGGCCTCGAGCAGCACGCGCGCCGAGGCGCGCAGCAGCGACCAGCCCGAGCGCAGCATCAGCCCGGCCACCGTCAACGCCGCGACGGCGTCGGCCTGTGCCGGCCCGCCGGCGGCGATCAGCGCGCCGGCGACGATCGCGGCGCAGGATCCGTACAGATCGGCGAGCACGTGCGCCCGCGCCCCCTCCACGTTCAGGCTGCGCCGCTCAGAGCGCGACAGCGCCCAGAATGCGGCGAGGTTGACGAACGCGCCCAGCACACCGACGGCAAGGACGACCGGCCCCTCCACGGACGACGGCGAACCCAACCGCGCGATGCCCTCGACGGCGATGACGCCGGCGAGCACGAACAGGGCGGCGCCGTTGACCTGCGCCGACAGGATCTCAGCTCGAGCGAAGCCGAACGTGAACGCACCGCCCGCAGGTCGCGCGACCAGCTGCGCCGCCACCAGCGCGAGCGCGATCGACGCCGCATCGGTGAGCATGTGGGCCGCGTCTGACAGCAGCGCCAGCGATCCCGCCAGGATGCCGGCGGCGATCTCGATGCCCATGAAGCCGGCGATCAACAGCAGCGCGACGGACAGCCAGCGGCGGTCGGCGTCCGCCGAGGGCGCATGCGAATGCCCAGCATGGGAATGATCGTGGTTGTGCGTCATGCGCGAGGGACGTTACGCCTGAAGCACCGGACCCGCGCGAGGCGGTCATTTGCAACCAGGCAATCACAGCATCCATAGGCAGAGGGCTGATTGCGCCGTCTGTCGTGCTGCCTGTCACAAGGCTGTTACAAAGTCCGCGAGAACAGTATGCTTCGTGGCGTCGCCCCCCGACCCACGGCAGCGGCCGCGCACTCCCCGCGGTTTTTTCATCTGTATGGGTCCGCGATTCCCTATGCCCCTGCTCGCCCTCCACGCACGCCTGCGCCAATGACCGCCCCTGAGCGAGAGCCGCTCGCGCGGGGAGCCGTCGCCGGCTTGATGGTGCTGTCGGCGCTGATCCTGTGCGGCGTGGTCGGCGGTGTACTTGGTGCGATCGTCGGGGCAGTCGGCCCGCTGCTGGCAGTCGGAATCCTCGTCGGCTTCATCGTCGGCGTTGCAGCGGTGCGCGCCCGCTTCCCGGACCTATGAGATGACGGCGCTGCGCTACATCGACCTCGTCCTGCTGTGGCTCACCGTGCCGCTGGCGCTCGTGCTCGGCGCGCCCCAGCTTGGGGTGCTGGTCGCCGCCGGCGTCTGGACCGTCCAGCGCTTCGTCGCGCTCGCCGTCGACCGTAAGGTCGCAGCGCCCAAGGCGGCTCGCGAGGCGATCGCCCTGAACATGGCGACGATGTTCGCACGCCTCTGGCTCATGGCGGGCGCGGTCGTCGTGGCCGGCGTCGGCGCCTCGCGCGAGGACGGTGTCGCCGCCGCCGCCGTCCTGCTCGTCGCCTTCACGATCTCGTTGGCCGCGACGCTCCTCATCCGCTCGCTCAGCCGCGCGGGCGGCTCGCCTCCAGGAAGCCCCTCACACGCATGAGCAGGAAGACCAAGTTCCTGATCGGCTTCGGCATCTACGTGCTTGGTGTCGTGATCCTCGTCGTCGTCGCCGGCTCGGGCCAGAAGAACACCTCCTACCAACCCCAGAACGAGTTCAAGCTCGAGCCGTGGATCGATCTGCCCGGACCGTTCGACATCAACAAGGCGGTGGTCTACGTCATCGTCTCGGCGGCGATCACCGTCGCCGCGATGATCTGGATCGCGCGGCGCATGCAGCAGCGGCCCAACCGGGTGCAGACGGCGGTGGAGACCGTCTTCAACCTCATGCGCGACAACATCACGCGCCTGAACATGGACCCACGGATGGCCACGAAGTGGTTCCCGTTCATCGCCACGCTCTTTCTCTTCATCTGGATCTCGAACCTCATGGGCTACATCCCGCTCCCGACGAGCACAGAGCACCCGATCTCGGTCTTCGGCCTCGAGATCCCCACCTTTGCGATCTATGCGGCGACGGCCAATCTGTCGGTACCGCTCGTGCTCGCGCTGATGGTCTTCATCTCGTTCACCGTCGAGGGCGTCCGCGCGAAGGGGCCAATCGGCTACCTCAAGGGCCTGATCCCCACCGGCGTCGAGGGCGGGATGGCCGTCTTCATCTTCGTGCTGGAGCTGTTCTCGAACGTCCTGCGGCTCATCTCGCTGAGTGTCCGACTGTTCGCCAACATCCTGGCGGGCCATCTCATCATCCTGTTCATGGCGGGCGGTATCGCCGTCCTGCTCGGCTTCGCGGCGATTGCCTGGGTGACGCTGCCGATCGGCGTGATCCTGTTCGTCTTCGAGGTCGGCCTGGTGGCGACGCTGCAGGCGTTCATCTTCGCCACCCTGACCGCGATCTACTTCGGCGGCGCCGTCGCCCACGACCACTAATCGAATTGACAAGGAGCAGCTTCCCGTGGACATCAGTTTCCTTCCGGACATCATCGCCCAGTCAAGCGGCGTGACCGACGCTGTCGGCGGCAAGATCGCCCTCGGCCTGGGCGGCGGCCTCGGCGCCGCCGGCGCCGGCGTCGGCATCGGCTACATCTTCGGCAAGGTGATCGAGTCGGTCACGCGCCAGCCCGAGATGAAGGAGGAGATCACCTCGATCCAGTGGCTCGGCTTCGCACTCACCGAGGCGTGCGTCTTCTACGGCCTCGTCGCCGGCCTGCTGGCGTTCTTCTTGAGCTGATGCTGCCGACGACGGTCATAGCAGCGGCGGAGAAGGGCAGCGGCAGCTTCCTCGTCCAGCCCGACATCGGGCTGATGGTCTGGACGCTGCTCGTCTTCCTGATCGCCGGCTTCCTGCTGAAGAAGTACGCCTTTCCGCAGATCGCGGAGGCCCTTGACCGTCGTCAACGCGCGATCGAGGAGTCGCTGGAGGTCGCCGCGCACACGAAGGCCGAGGCGGAGGCGCTGCTCAAGGAGTACCGCGAGCGCCTGAAGGAGGCGCGTGGCCAGGCCGACGAGATCGTCGCCCGCGCGCGCAAGGCGGCCGAGACCGTCGAGCACGAGACGATCGAGGACGCCAAGAAGCGCCGCGCGGAGCTGCTCGAGCAGACCAAGCGCGACATCGCGGCCGAGACGCGGCGCGCGATCCAGGACATCCGCAAGGAGGTCGCCGACCTCACGATTCTCGCCACCGAGAAGATCACCCGCAAGACGCTCACCGAAGAGGATCAGCAGCGGCTCGTCGACGAGGCGCTGGCCGAGCTGGACTTCTCCGCCCTCGCGGGGGACGGGAAGAAGTAGGCAATGGAAGAGATCGCCGAGGTCTATGGTCGGTCGCTGTTCGAGGTCGCGCAGGAGCACGACAAGCTCGACCTCATCCGCGACCAGCTGGGCCAGTTCGCCGACGCGCTGCACGACAACCGCGACCTGGCGATCTTCTTCTTCTCGCCCTACTTCTCCACGCAGGAGAAGGTCGACGGTCTCGACCGCGCCGTCGAGGGCGCCGACGAGACGCTGACGAACTTCCTGAAGCTGCTCATCGAGAAGCACCGGATGCCGGCGATCTTCCGGATCCGCCGCGTCTACGACGAGCTCTGGGAGCGCGAGAACAAGGTGCTGCCGGTGCAGATCCGGACCGCGACCACGCTCGACGAGGACGTCGTACGCGAGATCGGCGACAAGATCGCGCAGGGCACCGGCCAGAAGATCGAGCTGACCGCGAGCGTCGACGCCGACCTGCTTGGCGGGATCGTCCTGCGCGTCGGCAACTCGATCCTCGACGCCTCGATCCGCAACCGCCTCGAAACCCTGAGAAAGCACGTCGCCCGCGGCGGCGTGTGACAAGGAGCTGACACGACCTCCATGAAGATCAAGCCCGACGAAATCACCTCCATCCTCAAGAGTCGCATCGAGGGGCTGGACGCCGACTCGGCCGAGCTGACCGAGGTCGGCACCGTCCTGTCCGTCGGCGACGGCATCGCGCGCGTACACGGTCTGGAGAACGCGATGTCGTTCGAGATGCTCGAGCTGCCCCACGGCGTCACCGGTCTGGCGCTGAACCTCGAATCCGACAACGTCGGCGTCGTGCTGTTCGGAGACTGGCAGCGCATCCGTGAGGGCGACACGGTCAAGCGCACCGGCAGCCTGCTCGACATCCCGGTCGGCGAGGAGCTGCTGGGGCGCATCGTCGATCCGCTCGGCAACCCGCTCGACGGCAAGGGCGACATCAACACGAGCGAGCGCCGGGCGGCCGAGTTCAAGGCTCCCGGCGTCGTACAGCGCCAGCCGGTCGTCCAGCCGCTACAGACCGGCATCAAGGCGATCGACGCGATGATCCCGATCGGCCGAGGCCAGCGCGAGCTCATCATCGGCGACCGCCAGGTCGGCAAGACCGCGATCGCGGTGGACACGATCATCAACAACAAGGGCAGCGGGCTCGTCTCGGTCTACGTCGCGATCGGCCAGCGGATGGCGACGGTCGTGGCGCTC
>DASVPU010000077.1:0-13498 GCA_036389475.1 Solirubrobacteraceae bacterium | reverse complement strand
AACCAGGCATTCACCGACCCACGGAAACGTCAGGAGACCCGGGTTTTGAGCATCGAGCGGTGCTTGACTAAGTGCAGCCGAACGCGTGCCAGCTCGCGCTCACGACGAACCGTCGGGTCGGGCAGCCAGATCTCCGGCACCAGGTCGCGCTGGGAAAGCAGCGCCAGGACGCGCGCGTCGATCTTGTCGGTCTTGCACGCCAACGGCGCCAGCCCCTTGACCTTCGCGGCATCGGCAATCAGCACATCCCAGCCCAGCTCCTCAAGCGTGTCGTGCACAAACCGCGCCCCGGTCATCGACTCGATCACACCGCGCACCGGCAGACCGTGGACGATCACCCGGCGCGCCAAGCCGCGTAGCCCATCGGCATCGGGCGGCGCGGCGAACTCCGCGACGATCTCGCCATCCTGCGACAGCAGGCAAACATCGAGCTTCTTGCGACTCAAATCCAATCCAGCGTGCAACATGAAGACGGGCCTCCGCAAGCTCGCTCCTCGGTAACACGCTGAGCGTGCCACCGAGGAGGCCCTCCTTCATGGCAGTCCAATGCAGAAGCGACTAGGGCAACCGGGGAGGCGGGTTTTGAATACCACCTGCGACCGGCTACCGGTTCGTCGAGGTGCTCGAGCTGCGGTCTCGAGGCGCGGGCAGCGGGGGCAGCTCAGTCGAACGTCGTCGCGCTGAGCGCATAGAGCAGCGGCACAGGATCGCCCGGTAGGCGCCCGCGGCCCTCGTTATCGCGGGCTCTATGCACTCATCGGCTCATCCCGCCCGGCGGTAGCGGATGTGTGTGGCTAGCGGCGAATGCAAGACCTCGACGGGCTCAAACCCGAACGACTCGACGCCGTCGAAGATCCGCTCGCCGGAGCCCAGCAGGACCGGCGCGACGTCGAGCGTGAGCTCGTCGATGACCCCGGCAATGAGGGCCTGGCGCACAGTCCAGGCGCCACCCGCGATGTCTACGCCGGCCTCGCCGGCCGTCTCACGCGCTTGTGCGTAAGCGGCGTCAAAGCCGCCGGTGACGAAGTGGAAGGACGTCCCGCCTTCCATCTCGATCGGCTCGTGAGCGTGATGGGTGAGCACAAACACCGGCGCGTGGTAAGGCGGGTCGGGACCCCACCAGCCGCGCCAGTCCTCATCCCACTCGCCGCGGATCGGCCCGAACATGTTGCGCCCCATGACGTACGCGCCGCGCGGGCGCATGAGCCAGCCGGTCGCCGTCGCGTCGGCGTCGTTGGCGCGCTCGTCGCCGAGATGCCAGCTATGGATCTCGCGCCCACGCTTGCCGAGTGGATCCTCGCGGCTCTGGTCGGGCCCAGCGACGAAACCGTCGAGCGAGATCGACATGTGGCAGGTGGTGTCCGGCATCGGCGTCCTCTCGGAGGTAGTTGCGATTTGCAAGCTATCCGGCTTTCGTCCGAAGCGGCAGAGCGGTGGTCGGATCGTGCTGGTTGGGTTCCGGGCGTGAGCGAAAATGAGCAGCTCAAGTGCGTTGACTCGCCCGGCAACGGGTCGATGGCGCTATCGCTTTCCACGCAATCCAGCACGATGAGGGCGCATCTGCAGGAGCGCTCCTCCTGGACGGAAGCGGGAGCCGGCGCGCCGCTGCCCCTCCGCGCGAGCAGCAGAAGTCACGCGACGCCGCCGTCGACCTGGTCTCGTCCACGCAGCAGTCGGCCGTGAGACCTGGGAATCGCTCGCGACCACGCGAACGCAGAAGCGAGGCGGCGCTGTTCGTCGCGCAAACCAGACGCAGGCCAGCGTTGCTGTCCTGGCACGAGTCGTTCGCCAGCCCGGACCGGTCGACTAGGGTCCGACTGGGCCCATGAAGGAGCGGTTTGATGGGGAATCCTGGGAGCGGCGCTGGTCAAAAGCGCTGAGCGATCGCGCGCAGACAGTCGGCCAACGCCCACTGAACGCGAACCTGCTCGCCGAGCCACGCAGCTGCGGCCGGGCCTCGCGCTGGACGCCGGTGCGGGCCACGGGTCTGAGACGCTGTGGCTCGCCACGCGCGGGCGGCGGGCGACGGCCGTCGACTTCTCCGCGTCGCCATCGGCCACGCTCGAGCCCGGCGCGAGCAAGTTCGGCGACTACTTCGCCGGCCTTGAGCGGTCGCGCCGAAGGCGAGGTCGTCGTGCGCGAGCGCTTCCGCCACCGCCTGACGATGGCCGGCGACCCGATCGCCTACGTCGCAATCGTCGCGCATAAGCCTCGCGGTGGCGTGTACCGTTAGGTCATGCCATACGACCCCGCGAAGATCATGCCGGCGCCCCCGCGCCAGCTCCCCGCCCGCGACGAGGAGGAGGGGCCCGTGTACGACGAGAACAACCCGCCCACGATGCGGGATTACATCAAGGCCGCCAACCAGGCGCGCAAGAGCCTGAAGAAGCTCAAGCCCTGACGGGCCGCGCCCGCGACGGCTGTCAGCCGGCGCCGGGCACGCCGAACTCCGCCGCCTTCGCGCGATGCGCGGCGGCGTCGGCGCGCTCGTTGAACCACGCGATGAGCTCGTCGGCCTCGCCGGTGGCCGCCGTGCCGTGCTCGAGCAGCAGCACCGGGATCTCGTCGGTACCGGCCGCGCCGGCGGACGCGGATGGAAGGTGGATCTAGCCTTGCGAGGCGATCAGCGGCTGCTCGACCGGTCGCTCTGAGCGCTGCGCGGGTGCCTTCGCCCCCCGCCACATCCAAAGTATCGCCGCCGGGGGGGCTTGTTTCAAGCCCCGGGGTGTGCTCCATACTCGCGTGCCGCAAGCGACGAAGGGAGCAACGCGATGGGCACCGAGGAGCATGCGGCAGTGATCGCTGGAGCCGTTACAACGCGGATCGACACCTTCCAGCCCGACCGCTACGTGCTGCGTTTCCAAGAGATCGACGAGACGCAGATTGCGGTCGTTGGTGGCAAGGGCGTGCACCTGGGGAAGCTTTCGCGGATTGAAGGCATCCGCGTGCCGCCTGGCTTCTGCGTGACGACGGACTCCTTCCGGCGGATCATGGCGCAAGCCCCGTCGACCGACGATCAGCTCGATCGGCTGTCGTGCCTGAATCCGGACGACCGGGACGCGATCCGCACGCTCAGCGGGGAGATCCGCCGGACACTCGAAGGGATCGCCATCCCCGACGATGTGGCGGCGGCGATCACCCGCACGCTCGCCCGGCTCGACGAGCAGGACGCTTACGCCGTCCGATCCAGCGCGACGGCAGAGGACTTGCCGACCGCCTCCTTCGCTGGCCAGCAGGACACGTACCTGAACATCGTGGGACCGGCCGCGATCCTTGAGCACGTCAGCCTGTGCTGGGCCTCGCTGTTCACCGAGCGAGCCGTGACGTACCGCCTGCGCAACGGCTTCGACCACCGGAAGGTCCACATGGCCGTCGTCGTGCAGCAGATGGTCTTCCCGCACGCGGCCGGCATCCTCTTCACGGCCGATCCCATCACATCCAACCGGAAGGTCGCCTCAGTGGAGGCCAGCTTCGGCCTCGGCGAGGCCCTGGTCTGCGGACTGGTGAACGCGGACGTCTACAACGTGCAGGCCGACGAAGTCATCGCCAAGGCGGTCGCCACCAAGCGGCTTGCCGTCCACGCCTCGCCGGCAGGCGGGACGCAGGAACAGGCGATCGAGCCCGAGCAGCAGGCGCAGCCAGCCCTGACCGATGCGCAGGTCGTGCGGCTCGCGCAGCTGGGTCGGCGGATCGAAGCGCACTTCGGCCGCCCTCAGGACATCGAATGGTGCCTGGTCGACGATGGCTTTCAGATCGTCCAGAGCCGGCCGATCACCACGCTGTTTCCCATTCCCGCGGCCGGCGACCGGGAGAACCACGTCTACGTCTCGGTCGGTCATCAGCAGATGATGACCGACCCCATGAAGCCCCTGGGGCTCTCGCTGTTTCAGCTGACGGCCCTGCCGCCGATGTACGAGGCTGGCGGGAGGCTGTTCGTCGACGTCACCAAGGGCCTGTCATCGCCAACGAGCCGTGCAGGCCTCCTGGAGGTCCTGGGGAAGGGCGATCCACTGATCGGAGACGCGCTGCAGACCATCCTCGAACGCGGCGACTTCATCCCGTCGCTCCCGGACAAGGGTCCCGGCGGGCCACCAGCTGCCAGCGCACCAGCGCCGATCGAGACCGATCCGGCCATCGTTGCCGAGCTGATCGCGCGCAACCAGGCTTCCATCGCCGCCTTGAAGCGCAACATCCGGACGAAGGCCGGATCGGCGCTGCTGCACTTCATCCTGGCGGACATCCAGGAGCTCAAGCGGATCGTGTTCGATCCGCAGAGCCACCAGGTGATCATGGCGGCGATGGAGGCCACGTGGTGGCTCAACGAGCAGTTGGAGGTGTGGCTGGGCGAGAAGAATGCGGCCGACACGCTGACGCAGTCTGTCCCCCACAACATCACGTCGGAGATGGGACTGGCGCTCTTGGACGTCGCCGACGTCATCCGCCCACATCCGGATGTGGTGGCCTTCCTGCACCACGTCGAAGACGACGACTTCCTCGATGAGCTGGCCGGGCTCGCTGGCGGGCGGGAAGCGCGAGATGCCATCCGCGCCTACCTCGACAAGTACGGCATGCGCTGCGTCGGCGAGATCGACATCACGAGGCCGCGCTGGAGCGAACGCCCCACCGCGCTCGTGCCCGTGATCCTCAACAACATCAAGAACTTCGAGGCCGGCGCCGGCGAGCGGCGCTTCGAGCAGGGCCGGCAGGAGGCGTGTAGAAAGGAGCAGGAGCTGCTGGAGCGCTTGCGGGCCCTGCCGGGCGGAGAGCGCAAGGCCGAAGAGGCCAAGCGGAGGATCGACCGCGTCCGGACCTTCAGCGGGTACCGGGAGTATCCGAAGTACAGCATCGTCAGCCGCTACTTCGTCTACAAGCAGGCGCTGCTGGCAGAGGCCGAGCGCCTCGTCCAGGCCGACGTGCTCCGTGAGAAGGAGGACATCTCCTACCTCACGTTCCAGGAACTCCACGACGTCGCGCGCACGCACGAAGTGGATGACCAGATCATCTCTGAGCGCAAGCACGCCTTCAGATTCCATCAAGCGCTCACACCGCCCCGGGTGCTCACGTCGGACGGCGAGGTCCTCGCCGGCGTGTACAGACGCGACGACTTGCCGACCGGTGCGCTGATCGGCCTGCCGGTTTCCGCCGGAACCATCGAAGGGCGGGCCCGGGTCATCCTGGACATGGAGCAGGCCGAGTTGGAACCCGCCGACATCCTGGTCACGCGCTACACGGACCCCAGCTGGACCCCCCTGTTCGTCACGATCAAGGGTCTGGTAACGGAGGTAGGGGGTCTGATGACCCACGGCGCCGTGATCGCACGGGAGTACGGCTTGCCGGCCGTCGTGGGGGTCGAGCATGCCACCCGCCTGATCCAGGATGGGCAGCGGATCCGGGTGCACGGAACGGACGGGTACGTCGAGATCCTGCCCTAGCCGCCCCTTGCCGTGACTCCGCACCTCGCCGTCGACCCGCGAGACGTCGGCTCGTCCGGCTTGCGGTCGAGCACCCGCACCTTGCCACGCTAGATGACGATGAACGGGGCATCGCGCTGACCCTGCTCATACGGCGACTTCCCGGTCGCGAACGAACGGCGCGTGCCCAGCTCCGCCAGCCGCTCAACGCTTCGCGGACATCCGCGGGCACATCGCCTCGTCGCCGAGATCGAGGAAGCTCTCGGCGCGGATCTGGCTGGATGCGGTCCCCTCGATCGCCACGTTCGTCCTCCGAGGAGTAGCAGAACGGCGCCATGTGCGAGGGTTGCGACCCCGCTCCGCAAGAGCTGCGCCAACCGCCTGGACGATGCCCGACGGGGCCGGGCGCGGGGCGCTCCGCCGGTGACCACGTTCAGCTCGTCAGCGGGCCGGTGAGATAGCGCTGAACCGTCTCGGAGACGGTTGCGATCAGCGTGTCGACGTCGAGGGCGACGACCGGCGGAAGGCGCAGGACGTGGCGGCACAGGGCGAGGCCGAGCATCTGCGTCGACACAAGCCCGGCCCGAGTCGGCGCCTCGGCGGGATCGTCCACGACGGAGGCGAGCGCCTTGGCGACCTGCGCACCGAAGACCGTGCGCAACTGCTCGGCGGCACGCTCGTTCGTGGTCGCCGACCTCAACAGGACGATCAGCAGCTCGTCGGAGAGCCCGCCTTCCCACCGCTCGACCCAGTGCCGGACCAGCGTCTCGCCGAGCTTCTCGCGGGGCACCGTCGCGAGTGCGGGCAGGTGCAGGTCGAGGTCGGCCGCTGCGGCAAAGAGCCCGTCCTTGCTGCCGTAGTAGCGCATCACCATCGAGGGATCGATTCCCGCGTCGGCGGCGATGGCGCGGATCGTCGTGCGCTCGAAGCCGTCAGTCGCGAAGCGGTGCCGAGCCGCCGCCAGGATCGCAGCTCTGGTCTGCTCGGATCGCGAGGTGAACGCCATGCCACCAAGTGTAGGCCAACAGGTGTTGGCAATGACCTCCCGGTTCCGCTACAGTTAAGCCAACAAGCGTTGGCAAACAACCGTAGGCAGGAGAACTGAGATGTTCCAGCTACCCAGCACCACAGATGTCCTGATCGCCGGCGCCGGACCGGTCGGCCTGACACTTGCAGCCTCGCTGCGGGCCCGTGGGGTCGAGGTCGTGCTTGTCGACAAGGCCGCCGAGGCGGCGAACACGTCGCGGGCCGCCGTCATCCACGCCCGCACGCTGGAGATGCTGCAGGCCATCGACGTCAGCGAAGAGCTCGTGCGCCGCGGCCTGATCGTCTCCCGCTTCACCGTCCGGGACCTCGATCGAGCGCTGCTGACAATCGACTTCGACGGGCTGCCCACGCGCTACCCGTATGCGCTGATGCTTCCCCAGAACATCACCGAGGGCGTGCTCGCGAGCCGCCTTGCTGAGCTCGGGGGGCGGGTGCACCGCCCCTACGAGCTGGCGCGCCTGGAGCAAGACGGCGACGGCGTGATCGCGACGATGGTCGGCGGGGAGACGATCCAGGCGGCGTATGTCGTCGGCGCCGACGGTATGCACAGCGCGGTCCGCGAGCAGACCGCCATCGGCTTCGCGGGCGACACCTACGGCCAGTCGTTCGTGCTGGCGGACGTGCACCTGGATTGGGAGTTCGACGACAGCGAGGTGATGCTGTACCTCGCACCCGCCGGCTTGGTGGTCGTGGCGCCGCTGCCCGACGGCCGTCACCGGATCGTCGCCACGGTCGACGCGGCGCCCGAGCATCCCGACCGCGACCACATCCAGGCGCTGCTGGAGGCGCGTGGCCCGCAGAAGCGGCCCGCGCAGGTGAAGGACGTCGTGTGGAGCTCGCGCTTTCGCGTTCACCACCGGCTCGCCGACCGCTACCGGGAGGGTCGGGTGTTCCTCGCGGGCGACGCCGCGCACGTACACAGTCCCGCAGGCGGTCAGGGCATGAACACCGGCATACAGGACGCGGTCGCGCTCGGCGTCCGGCTCGCCGACGTGCTCCGCGACGGCGCCGACGAGCGGATCCTCGACGACTACGAGGCAGAACGGCGCCCCGTCGCCGCCGATGTCGTCGCCTTCACCCATCGCATGACCGTCCTGGCGACCGTCCAGCGTGCGGGGGCCCGCAGGATTCGCAACGCTGCCCTCGGGGTCCTCAACCGACTCCCGGCCGTCCGCCGGAAGGTGGCGCTGAACCTTTCCGAGCTCGCGGTCGACGGGGGCAGATGACCTCGTCGGGCGCCTTCGTGTTCGCCCGCCGAACACCATCGAGACGGCAAAGGACGCTCCATCGCACCCGTATCCACGACCGGTAGCATGCATCCCTGTAGGCGCTTGCCGGCCGCCTCAACTCCGCGAGGGATTGCGAGGAATGACAGACGACACAGAAGCGGATCAAGCGATGACGCGACCGTCCGCTGAGCTGGGTGCTCGGAACGGCGACACGGTCGCGGCGCACCCAGCTCCGGAGCAAACGACGCGACCGCAGCGCGATCCCACGAACACGCTGGCGGCATGCGATCGGATCCTGATCCTTGGGAGAACCGGGTCAGGGAAAACGACGCTCGCGCGCGAGCTCGCTGCTGCTCTTCATGTGCCCCACGTAGAGCTCGACTCGCTGTATTTCGGCCCGGAGTTCAGCACAGCGCCCCTGTCCCTGCTGCGCGAGCGGACAACCGCTGCGATCGCAGGCGGCAGGTGGGTCACCGACGGCAACAAGCGAGCGGTGCGCGACCTTGTCTGGCCCCGGGCGGACACCATCGTCTGGCTGGACTACCACGTGGGCGTGAGCTTGTGGAGGCTCGCGAGACGGGCGCGCCGGCGCACCTCGGCGCTCAAGGCACAGACCGCAGAGACCGGTAGCAGGACCGCACTTCCCAGGCAGCTCCTCGCGGCCGCCCGAGGGGTCCTCAAGGCCCTTCGATCACACGCGGGCCAGCGCCGCACGTACCCCCGGATGTTCGCCGCGCCGGCAAACCAGCACCTCGCGGTCGTGCGCCTTCGCTCGCCGCGTGCTACCCATCAGTGGCTGGCTCGCGTCACTGACGATGCCACCGTGTCGTCGTAATCGAGGTCCGTCAAAAACGGGCCGTCGATTGTGGGGTCGCCACCGGCGCGCAGGTTTCCGCACGGTCTCGTGACGGTGCGCCCAGCCGGCGAGCAGCTCGAGCTCGTCGGGCGCACGTCGCTCGGGAAAGCAGGTCGATGTCTCGCGCGTGGTAAGCACGCGTATCTTCGGGGTCCACATCCCCCCGGAGAGACCACCCATTCCTCGAGCCGCGATCTGCGAGGCTCAGCGTTGGGGAATTTTGCCTTTGGAGACGGCGTCCTCGAGGTCGTTGGCGAACGCGTCGGTGCTGCGTGTCCGGACGTAGGTCGACACCGCATCGTAGAAGCCTTCTTGGAACTCCGGGCTCATCGCTTCGCCATGAGCAATCGAGAGGAGCACCGGCGACGTCCACAACGCCTTCGAAGACCCGCGCTGATACGCGGCCAGCGACGATACGTCGACGTCGCGCACGACGGGGATCGACCCCTTTGCGCTGTTGAACGCCAGCTGCGTGGCGGGCCTGCTGATGTCGCCCAGGAACGCGAGCGCGTTTTTGGCGTTCGTCGCCTTCGTTGCCGCGACGAAGACGTCGACGACGGCGAGGAAGCTGTCGCCGGTGCCGGGGAAGGCGGCCGATCCGAAGTCCTCGTCCTCTTGAGCACCGGTGGCGATGAGCTCGCCGAAGGCGGAGTCGTTCATCGACTCGTAGGCGCAGCCGCCAGACGCGAGCTTGGTCGTCGCCTGGTCCCAGGTCAGCCGGCTCGCCTGCGGATCGGTGTGGCGCAGCATGGTGCCGAACTGCTTGAGCGCCGTCTGCACCCGGCCGCTGCGCCAGTCGAGGTCGTCGGAGACCATGTCCCTCCAGCCGCGACTTCCGATCGTGCTGAGCAGCGTGTTCTCAAACAGCTCGACCGTGGTGAATCGGTCCTTGCCGCCGAGGCACAGCGGAGTCGCCCCGGAGGACTTGACCTTCTCGAGGTCCGACAGGAACGTGGCCAGCGTGTAGCCGCGCGACGGAGGCGCGACCCCGGCCTGGTCGAGCAGGCGCTTGTTGAACCACAGCACGTTGCTGCGATGTGCGCCGGTGGGGACCCCGTACGGGCGGTCCTCACGCATCACGGACCGCAGGATCGTAGGTTGCATTCTCGCGCGCAGCTGCTCGCGATCGAACACCGACGCGACGCTGCGGACTGCGCCGCGGCTGGCGTACTCCTGAACCGATTTGCCGGCGAAGGTCTGCCAGACGTCCGGTGGATCGCCGTGTTGCAAGCGCCTGGCGAGCTCGACGATCGCTTTCGAGCCGGCGCCGCCGGCGATCGCGCCGTTGACGGCGTCGACATCCGGATTGGACTTCCGGAACGCGGCGAAGAGGACGTCGAGGGCCGCGGCCTCGGACCCCGAGGTCCACCATGACACCACTTCGAGCTGGTTGGTGTCCGTCGTCGCGCTCGTCGGCGAGTTGTCGCCGCACGCGGTCAGCGTCAGCGCGAGAGCTGCCGCGACGGCCATGGCCGCGGCCACTCCGTGCCAGCCGGTCACGCGGCGCCGCCCGCGGGCTGCGCGGGTAGGGCAGGACGGGCCGGACCGACACCACGGGCGGGCGCCCCTCCGATCACGCTCGGGCCGGCGCGCAGGTCGTAGAGCGCGTAAAGGCCGACGAGCACGAAGCAGCCGGCAGGCACGATGAACGAGACGGCCGGGCTGGCTGCGTCGATGAGCTTGCCCTGCACAAGCGGCATGATCGCCCCGCCGACGATCGCCATCACGAGTCCGGCCGCACCGAACTTCGTTGCCGGTCCGAGGCCCTTCAGCGCGACTCCGTAGATCGTCGGGAACATCAGCGACAGACAGAAGGACACGGCAACGAGGGCGATCACCCCCGTGATGTTGGGGTTCGCGATCGCGAACAGGCACAACGCCACCGCCAGGAAGGCGAGCACCGCGAGCACCTTGGTCGCCCGGATGCGGCCGATCACCCAGGTCATGAGAAAGCGGGAGGCGAGAAAGACCAGCAGGCTCACCTGGAGGTAGGTGCCGCCCTTCTCGAGGCTGCCGCCCAGAGCCTGCTCGACGTACTGGATCAGGTACGTCCAGACGCACACCTGCGCCGCCACGTTCGAGAACTGGGCGACGACGCCGTAGCGGTAGCGCTTGTTGCGCCACAACACGCCGAAGAGCTCGCGTGTTCCACCTTCGTGCGGGCCGGCGTCGGGGAACTCCTCAACGATCGGCGGCGCCTTCTGGCTCGCTATGGCGACGGCGATGAGGATCAGCACGAACGCGAGGCCGAGGTAGGGAGCCATGACCGCGCCGAGCTCGCCCGCCCGGATAGTGTGCAGCTCGGCCGGCGTCAGCGACCCGACGTCGACCGGGTCAGCGAGCTTGGGCAGGATCAGCGTAGAGGCGAGCAGGACGCCGATGTTCGTGCCGACCGGATTGAACGCCTGGGCGAGGTTCAAGCGCCGCGTCGCTGTGCGCTCCGAGCCGAGCGAGATGACGTACGGGTTCGCGGAGGTCTCGAGGATCGAGCAGCCGGCCGCCATTGCGAACAGCGCGACGAGAAACGCCTCGTAGGTCATGATCTTGCTCGCCGGATAGAACAGAAAGGCGCCGAGCGCCGCCAGTGCGAGCCCGGTGAGGATGCCTGTCTTGTAGCCGAAGCGCTGATTGATGAAGGCTGCCGGCAGCGCGAGCAGGAAATAGGCGCCGAAGTACGCGAGCTGTACGAGCGACGCCTGAAACGTGCTCATCTCGAAGATGCGCTTGAAGCCCGCCACCATCGGCGTGGTCAGGTCCTGTGCGACTCCCCAGGCGGTGAAGCACGCGATCAGGGCCATGAACAGCAGCAGCATGCCCTTGCCGACCAGCGGCTCGCTCTGCGTGTGCTCCGACTCCTCGGCGACGGACCCCGCGGCAATGCTGCTCAACTCATCACGCTCCTCCCGCTGCAAACGGTACCTACGCGCTCTACCCCGATCCAGCCGCAAGTCGAACGCCGGTGCGTCCCGACGGCGAAGCAGCCAGATCTCGAGAGTTGCCTTGCGTGTTGTCCGCCGCGCCGGCCGCCTCGGCCCGTTCGAGCGTGGCTGCCCAGCTCCCTATGGAGCACTAGGAGCCTCAGGGCCTCCTCGGATCTCGAATCGGGTCCGGTCGTGTAGGCGAAGATCGTCAGCCCCGCGTCGGAGGCAAGATCAAGCGGTCGAGACTGAGGCTTGAGATCGCCGACGATCGGGTGGTGGAAGTGCTTGATGCCCGTGTCGTGGAAGCGGACGTTGTGCGCGGCCCGGTGCGGACCGCTTCGCTTTGCGTCGACAACTCGCCGACGAGATCTGAGAGGCCGCGGTCGTGTGGGTCGCGTCCGGCTTCGAAGCGCAGGACGTCGAGGCCCCGTTACATACGAACGCGACCACGCCGGTCATCGCGTCGAGGATCCACTGCGCGCTCGGCCGGACGCGCTGCTCGGCCTGGCGGCGCCGAGACGATGTCGTCGGCTGCGCGGACCGGGCGAGGTCGAGAGGTGGGCACCCTCGGCATCGTCGAGTTGCAGCGCGCGGGCCAGCGCTTCCAGCACGCTGAGGAGGCGCCGTTCATGTCGCCGCGCTCCAGGCGGGTGTAGTAGGGCACGGTGACGCCCGCTAGGACCGCGACCTCCTCCCGGCGCACTCTGGGACACGGCGGTTGCCGTAGACGGGTAGCCCGATCTGGTCCAGCGTGATCCTGGCCCGCCTGGAGGTCAGCAACTCGCGGATCTCGCTCCTACTGTCCACGAATCCGGGGTAGACCCGCCCCGCCGTCTGGGAGACCCTGTCATGACCTCCATCACAGGGACTCTCACTTGTCGGCGAGCCGTACTTCCGTGAGAGGCATGATTGATCAGACCTGTTTCATGACCGACTACGCCGACCCCAACGCCAGCTAGCCCACCGAGAGGCGGAGGTAGATCCCCATGCGCGCAACTGTCATGTTCGGCGCCGGCGACGTTCGCATCGAGACGGTTCCGGACGTCCGCCTGGTCGAGCCGACCGACGCCGTGGTACGCGTCACCCGCGCATGCATCTGTGGCAGCGACCTGTGGCCGTACCAGACACTTGAGCCCGGCGAGACGGGCCGCCTCATGGGGCACGAGGCGATCGGGATCGTCGACTCTGTCGGCGCCGATGTCCGCACCCTGAAGGTCGGCGATCTCGTGGTCATGCCGTTTGCGTACTCCGACGGCACGTGCGTCTTCTGCGAGGAGAAGCTGCATACGTCGTGCGTGCACGGAGGGTTCTTCGGCACAGGCGGCGACGTCGGCGGTGCCCAGGCCGAAGCGGTTCGTGTCCCGCTGGCGGACGGAACGCTCTTCGCGCTTCCTGTCGGCGAGGACGACGCGCTGATGCCCTCCCTCCTCACCCTGTCGGACGTCATGGGGACCGGGCACCATGCGGCCGTCGCCGCCAGGCTGGGCCCCGGGAAGACGGCGGCTGTCGTCGGTGACGGCGCCGTCGGCTTGTGCGGCGTGATCGCTGCCAAGCGACTCGGCGCCGAGCAGATCATCATCCTCGGCCGGCACGCCGACCGGATCGCGCTGGCGAAGGAGTTCGGCGCCACCGATGTCGTCAGTGAACGCGGCGACGAGGCGGTCGAGCGCGTGCACGAGCTCACCGCCGGGTTCGGCGTGCAGTCGGTCATGGAATGCGTCGGACTCGAGCAGTCGATGCTTACGGCCATCAGCATCGCGCGTCCGGGTGGCGCCGTCGGCCGCGTCGGTGTTCCGCAGGTCGAGACGATGCCGGCGTCGCAGACGGCGTTCTACGACAACGTCACCGTGAGCGGCGGGCCCGCGCCGGTGCGCGCGTACATCGAGGAGCTGCTGCCCGACGTCCTGGAGGGCACGATCGAGCCCGGCCGCGTCTTCGACCGCACCGTCGGCCTGGACGGCGTGCCGGACGGCTACCGCGCGATGAACGAGCGCGAGGCGCTCAAGGTCATGGTCAAGCCATAAAAGCTAATCA
>DASVPU010000076.1:0-3055 GCA_036389475.1 Solirubrobacteraceae bacterium | reverse complement strand
CACCACCAGGCAGCGTCGCCCGGCGTCCTCCACCAGCGCGCTCGTCTCGGCCGCGTCCTCATCCTCCTTCCAGTACGACACAAGGATGTCGGCGCCCTCGCGCGCAAAGGCGATCGCCACGGCGCGGCCGATCCCGAGTCGCCGCCCGTGATGAGCGCCACCTTTCCCTCGAGCCGGGCGTGGCCCACGTAGCTGTCCTCACCGTGGTCGGCGAGCGGCCGCATGTCGGCCTCGCGCCCCGGCGGCTCCTGCTCCTGCTCCGGAAACGGCGGCGTCGGCGCGGCGTCTGTCGGGTGCTCCTGTTCGTGCGTCATGCCAGCGCTACTACCCAAGCCGCACACGACGCGCAGCGCCGCGCCCGTCCGGGGGCTGAACGCGAACATCGGGGCCCGGCTGAAGCGCTAGAGACGCGCGGGCTCCGCGCTTGCGATGCGTTAGAGCAGCGCGCCGGCGTCCGGCACCGGACGGCGGCGTCGCACCCGAGCGCACCCGCGCCACAAACCGCCGCTGACCGCCAACGCCGTGCCGCGAGGCCGCAGCCGGTGCGCCCATGCTCACCGAGCGCCACTCCCGCACCGCAGCTACGGCCGCGCCTGAATCAGCCGCCGAACTCGCCGCCGACCCCTTTCGGCGCCGGCTACGCGGCGCCTCCTTTCGTCGAACCCTCAGCAAGTCCGACGATCTTCAGCGCCGCGTCGGCCGGAACCACGCTCCGTCCGACGACGAGTTACACCACGCTACGGGACGTGACCCGGCCGAGTCAAGTCCCGGGACGTGGTGTAGGAGGAGTGCGCTCAAGTCGTCGGTGAGGACGTTGGCGGCTCAGGCCGGTTGGAGCTGCGCCACCTCCTCCTTGATCTGGTTGTTTGTTTGATCGTCTGGTCCGGCGAGGACGAGAGAGATCGATTCGGCCGACAGATAGCCGCGGCCGACCAACCACTCGTCGTTTTGCTCGATGCAGAGCATCCCGGCCAAGCGGATCAGCGAGCGGTCGTCGGGGAAGATGCCGACGACGTCGGTGCGGCGGCCGATCTCCTTGTTGAAGCGCTCGAGCGGGTTCGTGCTGCGCAGCTTGCGCCAGTGGGCGGCCGGGAACGCGTAGAACGCCAGGATGTCTGTCTCGGCGTCCTCAAGCATGGCGGCGACCTTCGTGAGCCGGCCGTCGAGATGCGCGACCGCTTCGGACAGCCGGTCACGCGCTTGAGCCAAGGAGTCGGCGTTGAAGATCGGCCGGATCAGCGCCCCCAGCAGCCCGTGCTGATCCTTGCGGGCGTGGCCGAGGCAGTCTCTGAGGAAGTGCACGGTGCAGCGCTGCCAGGCGCAGCCGAGCACCTTCGCGATCGCGGCCTTCAACCCGGCGTGCGCGTCTGAGATGGCCAGCTGGACGCCGACCAGACCGCGCTTGACCAGATCGCGGAGGGAGTCGGTCCAGAACGCCTCGGTCTCGGCCTCGCCCACGTCGAGGCCGAGGATCTCGCGCCGCCCGGTCTCATGGACGCCGTGCGCGATCACCAGCGCCTTGTTGACCACGCGCCCACCGTCGCCGACCTTCTCGACTTTCGCGTCGAGGAACCGGTAGGGGTAGCGGCCCTCCAGCGGCCGCGTCCGGAACGCGTCGACGTGCTCATCCAGGGCGCCGCAGATCCGGCTGACCTCGCTCTTGCTCACTCGCAGGCCGAGGCTTTCGACCAGCTGGTCGACGCGCCTGGTCGAGACGCCGCACACATAGGCCTGCTGCACGACCGCGAGCAGCGCCTGCTCGGAGCGCCGGCGCGGCTCCAAGATGCTCGGGAAATAACTGCCCTGACGGATCTTGGGGATCTGCAGCTCGATCTCACCGGCCCTGGTGTCCCAGCGCCGGGCCCGGTAGCCGTTGCGATGCGTCGCGCGATCCTGCGGCCGGCGCTCGCCGTGCTCGGCGCCGATCAACTCGCTCACCTCGAGCTCCATCAACTCCGCCGCGACGGCCTTGACGGCCTCGCGGATCACGTCGGCGTGCTCGTCAAGCAACACCTTCCTGACGACCTCCTCGATCGTCATCCTGTCGGCACCGGCCACGCGGCGCCCCCTTTCGTCGAACCGTGAAGAAGTCCGACGATCTTCAGCGTCGCGTCGGCCGAAACACGTTCCGTCCGATCTCGAGCTACACCACGCTACGGGACTTGACCTCCGGCCGCTGCTGCGCTCTCGTGAATCGTCTCTATGAAGGAGGGCTCGGTGTCAAGTGTGCGAACGCGTCGTTGTCGGTTTTTTGCGGGCGAAGCCGGCCATTGAGGGGTGAAGAATCGGCGGGTGCCGGCGCGGTCACCCGCAGGGCGGGCCCAACGGGCCGAGCGCCGGAGGCGCTTGACGGCGGCGGCGGCCGTCGATTAGGGGCCGTGGGCGGGTGGCAGGTGGCGAGCGGCGCTCAAGTCTCTATCGCCCCGTCGCGTGGGGATCAGGCTGAATGGGAGGGCTCGTTCCGGCGGCGCATTTCCAAAGAGAGCCGTCAGGTGGCTAGACGATAAGCGGCGCCTGCCGGAGCGAAGGGCTGGTTGCGGGTGAGCATGTGCCAGATCGCCTCGGTGAGCTTGCGCGACAGCTCGATCTGGGCGACCTTGGGGCCGCGTTGGCGGCCGAGGCGTTTCTTGGTGTGCTGGTAGCGCTCGGCGTAGACCGGGTGCTTGCAGGCGTTCATCGCGGCCTCGAACAGGCCCAGCGCAGATAGCGCGGGCCGTGCTTGCTGATCGGGCCGCGGCGGTCGCTGGCGCCTGATTGGTAGACGCGCGGGCAGAGCCCGGTGTAGCCGCAGAGCTTGGCTGGCGAGGCGAAACGCTCGATGTCGCCAATCTCTGACGCGACGGTGAACGCGTTGATCCAGCCGAACCCCGGAGCGCTGACCAGTAGCGGGATGTAGCGGTGATCGGCGCCCTGGCGCTTGAGCTCACAGGTCAGCCGGGCGATCTGCAGCTCGAGGTCGTCGATCAGCCCCAGGCTGGCGTCGACGTTGCGCCGCCACGGATCCGGGAGCTTGAGGCGGTCGAGCAGCTCGCGGCCGGCGTGGCCGAACAGATCA
>DASVPU010000075.1:0-34672 GCA_036389475.1 Solirubrobacteraceae bacterium | reverse complement strand
CCCAACTTGTGTGACATTGACATATCTAGCACCTATCGTACACTCGTAGTACGGCTCGTACAACAGGGGATGAGGTATCCAACATGTGGCGACACCTCGAATACATGATTGACCAGTTCGACCCGAGAGCAACAGCAGCGGGAGTCTCGGAGATCGACACGGCGGCCCTGGTGATCCGGCGCGCGCGCGACATCGATCGGCCGCTGCTGCGCGACCTCGCCGAGCTCGACTCGGCTTGTCCGATCGACGGCGCCGCGCTCGTGGCCGACGTCAACGGCCGCCCCTGGGCAGCGCTCGCGCTCGAGGATCAGCGTGTGGTCGCAGATCCCTTCCTGCCGACTGCCGCGGCGGTGCAGCTGCTGCGCCTGCGCGCTCGCCAGCTGGCGGCAGCCGACGGCGGGCGGGCCGGCAGGATCCTGCCGCGTTTCATCGCGCGCCGCGCGCGCGCGTAGACGGCGGCCGCGTCAGGCGGACGACGAAGCCGTCCCGTCCGCCCGTCCGTCACGATGGACGTGTGCAGCCGACACATTCCCTCGCCGCGCTGGAGCTCTGCAACGACGTGCTCGCGCACGTCGACGAGGACCTCGGCTCCACCGAGTTCTACTCGCGTCTCGCCGAGGCGGTCTGCCGCGTCGCGCAGATGCGACGCGCGGTGATCTTCCGCTACGACGACGCGCGCCGGCGCGTGCACGCCGCGGGTGCTCACGGTGTCAGCCTCGGGCGCTTCACAACCGGCGAGGTGACCGTCGAGTCAGCGCCCGTCGCCCGTCGAGCGCTTACAGAAGACCGCGTCATCGAGGTGCTCGGGGAGGACGGCCACGACATCTCCGAGGACTTTGCCGAGCTCGTCGGCGAGCACCCGCTCGTCTACGTCCCGATCGTCGCCGCGGGGCGCTGGATCGGCGTCATTCTCGCCGAGCCCGAATTCGACGCCTCGCCGATCGGCGACTCGCGCAGGGACCTGCTGTGGATGCTCGGAAAGACGCTTGCGCTCGCGTCGACCTCGCGGATCGCGACCTTCCACGGCGAGCGTGCGCGCGAGCTCGAGGAACGCATCGACTTCGCGCGGCGCATCCACGAAGGCGTCGTGCAGCGCCTGTTCGGGGTCTCGCTCGCGCTGTCGTCCGAGCAGCGGCTGAGCGCCGAGGCGCGCGCGCGCTGCGCCGCCGAGGTGAGCAAGGCGCTCGGCGAGCTGCGCTCGGCGCTACAGGAGCCGCTCGGACGTTCGTCGCCTCCGACCGGCACGACGCTTGCGGCAGAGCTCGACCGCCTGCGCTCCGAGCACACCGACCTCGGGCTGCTCGTGGAGGGACCGGTCGCGGACGTCCCCGCCGCGCTTGAGCCGCTCACGCAGTCTGTTCTGACGGAGGCGGTTCGCAACGCGCGCAAGCATGCCGACACGCAGCAGGTGACCGTCCGCACGCATCGATTGGACGGTACGCTCGTGCTCGAGATCGAGAACGACGGCGTGCGCGCGCCTCGTGTGCACAGCACCGGGGTCGGCCTGCGGCTTGCGGCGCTCGAGGCGCTGCAGTGGGGCGGCCTCGTCGAGTTCGGCGAGCGCGGAGCCGGGAAGTGGCAGGTGCGGCTCGTCGTGCCGCTCCCCGACGAAGAGGGCGCCGCGGCGTGAACGCGGAGCGGCTACGGGTGCTCGTCGTCGACGATCATGATGTCGTGCAGTGGGGCTTCCGGCTGATGCTCGGCGAGCTTGAGTGGGTCGAGCGGTACCTGTCGGCGCGCAACGGCGACGAGGCGCTCGAGCTCACGCGCCAGCACGCGCCCGATGTCGCGCTCGTCGACCTCTTCCTCGGCGAGGAGTCCGGCCCCGAGGTCTGCGAACGGCTGCTGACCGAGCGTCCTGAGATGCGCGTGCTGCTCATCTCGGGAGCCGGCCGTATCTCGCCCGCGACGGCGCGCGCCTGCGGCGCCAGCGGCTTCGTCCCCAAGGACTGGCCCGCCGCGGACGTCGCGCGGGCGGTGCGCATGGTCGCGCTCGGAATGGCGCTGTTCGAGCCGACGCCGGCGCCTGCCGGGGGGTTGTCGCTCACCGGACGCGAACGCGAAGTGCTCGAGCGCATTGCCGACGGCGCAACCAACCGCGAGATCGCGGGCGCCCTGCACCTGTCTCCGCACACGGTCAAGGAGCACACGAGCGCGCTGTACCGCAAGCTCGACGTACGCAACCGGGCGGAGGCCGTGCAGCGCGCGCAGCGCCTGGGCCTGCTCTCGTAGGATCACCCCCCACGAGCGGGTAATGCACCCCCCGGTCGGGGGGAAGCGGTAGGTATAGCGCCCGCGAGAGAGCACGCTGCATACGTGCTCGAATCCACACCAACCGCCGTTCTCTTTCCAGGCCAGGGCAGTCAGCAGCCGGGGATGCGCGACCTCGTCGCCGATGTCCGGCCAGACCTGCTCGACGCCGTCACCGATCTCGTGGGAGACGATCCGTTCGAGCGCGTGGACGAGTCCACACGCTTCGCGCAACCCGCGATCTTCTGCGCCTCCCTCGCGGGCTGGACGCTGATCCGCGACCGCGTCGAACCGGTCGCCGTCGCCGGCCACTCGCTCGGCGAGCTCACGGCGCTCGCAGCCGCCGGGGTTCTCGACGAGCACGAGGCGCTGCGTCTCGTCGTCCTGCGCGGCGCGTTGATGGCCGAGTCCGGCGAGGCCAGCGGCGGCGGCACCATGCTCGCCCTGCTGGGTGCCGAGGCCGACCAGGCCGCGGCCCTTGCCACACGGCATGACGTCAGCGTCGCCAACGACAACGCACCGGGACAGATCGTCCTCTCGGGCGCGCCCGATGCGCTGCGGGCGGTGCGCAAGGATGCCCGCGCCGACGGCCTGCGCGCGCTGCCGCTGGACGTCAGCGGCGCCTTTCATTCGCGGCAGATGCATGGCGCGGTGCACCCGTTCGCCGAGGTGCTCGCCGACGTAGACGTCGATGCCGGGACGACCACCGTCATCTCGTGCGCCACGGTGAGGCCGTTTCGCGACGTGCGCACCGAGCTCGCAGCGGCCCTGATCAAGCCCGTCCGCTGGCGCGAGACCATGATCGAGCTCGTCGCCCGCGGCGTCAGCACCTTCATCGACGCAGGCCCGGGAGCGGTGCTCGCAAAGCTCGCGCCGCGCTGCGTGCCGGGCGTTGTCGCGACGCCCTTGAACAACCTGCTCGACACCCCCCGTCCAGCACTCGCTTGACCCCCAAACCGCAAGGAACCCACATGGCAACGAAGACCGCCCCGCAGGACATCGAGACCACGGTCATGGAAGCGCTGGCGCAGTTCGGCGCCGATCCGGACGTGCTCACGCGCGATGCAACGCTCGAAGAGGTCGACGTCGACTCGCTGGACCTCGTCGAGCTCACGCAGGTCATCGAGGACAAGTACGACATCGATCTCGAGAACGCGGACTTCAAGAACGTCAAGACCGTCGGCGATGTCATCGATCTGGTCGTTGAACGCGTGGGGTGACCTTGCACGACGTCGTCATCACCGGAGTCGGAGCCGTGACGCCGCTCGGGGTGGGCGCTCGTGAGTTGCACGAGCGCTGGGCCGCCGGCGTCTGCGGGATCTGCGACGGCGAGGCGCCGTGCGCGGATTTCACCGTCACCGACCACATGACCACGAAAGAGGCGCGCCGCGCGGACCGCTCGACGCAATTCGCCATCGCGGCCGGCGACGAAGCACTCGCCGATGCCGGTTGGGCGGACGAGCTGCCCTACGACGCAGAGCTCGTCGGCTGTGTGCTCGGGACCGGCATAGGAGGTATCGCGACGATCGAGAACAACCACGACACGCTGCGCGATACCGGCCCCGGCGCGGTCTCCCCCCTCGCCGTGCCGCTCATGATGAGCAACGCCGGGTCCGCAGCGCTGTCGCTGCGCCACGGACTGCGCGGGCCCGTCTTCTCCGTGGTCTCCGCCTGTGCAGCAGGCTCCCACGCGATCGGCACCGCCGTGCGGATGATCCAGCATGGTGAGGCCGAGGCAGTGGTGACAGGCGGCGCCGAGGCGCCGTTGACGCCGCTGTCGCGCGCTGCGTTCGCGAAGATGAACGCGCTGTCGGCGAGCGGCATCTCGCGTCCGTTCGACGCGCGCCGCGACGGCTTCGTCATGGGCGAGGGCGCGGGCGTACTGGTATTGGAGAACGGCGACGCCGCACGTGCTCGCGGCGCCAGGATCCTCGGCACGGTGCGCGGCTACGGCTCGACCGGCGACGCGCACCACATCACCGCACCCCAAAAAGAGGGCCGCGGCGGCGCGCGGGCGATGACGATCGCGTTGCAAGACGCGGGACTGACACCCGAGGACGTGGACTACGTCAACGCCCACGGGACGTCGACGCAGCTCAACGATCGCGCCGAGACGCTCGCGCTCAAGCTCGCCTTGGGCGAGCGCGCTCGAGAGATCCCGGTGTCGTCGACGAAGTCCGCGACTGGGCACCTGCTCGGCGCCGCAGGCGCGGTGGAGGCCATTGCGACGATCCTCGCGCTGCGCGACCGGATCGCTCCCCCGACGATCGGGTGGGAGGAGCCCGACGAGGGCCTCGATCTCGACTACGTGCCCGGAACCGCGCGGCCGCTGGCGCTGTCCAACGGCAAGCCTGCGGTCGCGCTCTCCAACAGCTTCGGCTTCGGCGGCCACAACGCCACGCTGTGCCTGCAGGCCGCGTGACGGCGCATCGCGCGAATCGATCTGACGACGAAGGGGTCTCATGAGTAACCAACGACCGGTATTGCTCACCGGCGCGACGGGCTTCCTGGGAATGGAAGCGCTCGGCCGCGTCATCGGGCACACCGACCGCGACGTGATCGCCCTCGTGCGCGCGCCCGACGACGGCGCCGCGCAGGATCGCCTCGATTCGGTGCTCGCGATGTTGCTGCCCCCGGGCGATCGCCCGCGACGCGGCCGCGTGCGGGCACTGGCGGCCGACTTGGAGCGGCCGAACCTCGGGCTCTCGCCGAGCGCGCGCGACCGCCTCGCCGGCAGCATCGGCGCGGTTGTGCATTGCGCGGCGTCGATCAGCTTCACGCTTGAGCTCGAGGAGGCGCAGCGGATCAACGTAGACGGGACGCGAGCGGTGCTCGCGCTGGCTGCGGAGGCGTTCGAGGGAGGCTCGCTCGACCGCTTCGTCCACGTCTCGACCGCCTACGTCGCGGGCGATCGCACGGGCCGTATCAGCGAGCACGAGGGCGATGTCGGGCAGAGCTTTCGCAACACCTACGAGCGCACCAAGCTCGAGGCCGAGCATGCCGTCCACGACAGCGGGCTTCCGGCCGCGATCGTGCGCCCGAGCATCGTCGTCGGCGACAGCGTCACGGGCTGGACGCCGGCGTTCAACGTCATCTACTGGCCACTGCAGGCGTTCGCGCGCGGACTGTTTCCGACCGTTCCCGCGGATCCGGAGGGACACGTCGACATCGTGCCCGTCAACGTCGTGGCCGACGCGCTCGTCGAGCTGCTGCGCGGCCCGACGCGCACCGGCACGTTCCATGTCGTGTCCGGCGACAACGCCCCCACCAACGAGTCGGTCGCGACGATGGCCGCCGACGCGTTCGACGCGCTGCCTCCGCAGTTCGTCAAGCTCGGCAAGGATCCCGCGGCCGAGCTGCGAGCGGGGCCGCTGCTGGCGTACTTCAACGTGCGCTGCGTGTTCGACTCGACTCGCGGTCGAGAATTGCTGGGCGCCTGCGCACCGCTGGTCGAGGAGTACTTCCCCGCGCTGATGCGCTACGCCCGCGACGCGCAGTGGGGTAAGCAGCCGGTGCCGCGCTGGGCGGCGCAACGGGCGCTGCAGCACGTGGCGTAGCTCAACCCAGCCGCGGGCATGACTGCCCGCGATGTCCGACCATGACGCTGACGAGAAAGGCGAAGGCGGCGAGGAGCGCGTCTCGCCGCTCGAGCTGTTCTTCGACCTCGTCTTCGTATTCTCGATCACGCAGGTCACGGCGTTCATCGCGACCGATCCGACGTGGCCCGGGGTGGGTCAAGGAATGCTCGTGCTCGCCGTCGTCTGGTGGGCGTGGGTCAGCTACTCGTGGCTGACGAACACGCTCGACACGAACGAGAGCAGCACGCGCGTGGTGATGTTCGCGGCGATGGGCGGGATGTTCGTCGTCGCGATGTCGATCTCGGGGGCGTTCGGGGACGACGCGCTGCTGTTCGCGGGGGCGTACTTCGTCGTGCGCGCGTCACACATCCTCCTGTACGCGCATGCGGTCGACGACGGGGGCGTGAAGGCAGCCGTCCTGCGGACGACGCCGGCCACGTTGGTGGCGACGTCGCTGCTCGTCGCCGCCGCCGCGCTGGGCGGTCCGTGGCGGGACGCGCTGTGGGTCGCAGCCGTGTTGATCGACTTCGCCGGACCGGCAATCGCCGGCATGCACGGCTGGAAGCTGCATCCCGACCACTTCGCCGAGCGCCACGGGCTCATCGTCATCATCGCCTTCGGCGAGTCGATCATCGCGACCGGCCTGGCGAGCGGCGGCGTCGCCCTTTCGTTTCAGGTCGTGCTCGCGGCGCTGCTCGCGCTGGCGGTTACCGTGGCGCTGTGGTGGGCCTACTTCGACGTCGCCGCGCTCGTTGCGGAGGACAGACTGCACCAGGCATCCGGTCTCGATCAGCTGCGCCTGGCACGCGACGCCTACAGCTACATCCACCTCGTCCTCGTCGCGGGCATCGTCCTGCTCGCGCTGGGGGCAAAGAAGACGATCCTCGGCATCGACGAGCCGCTCAAGACCGTCCCGGCCGTCGCGCTGTGCGGTGGCGTCGCGCTCTACCTGCTGGGTCACGTGGCGTTCCGCCTGCGGATGACGGGAAGGCTGAGCACGCACCGACTCGTCGTGGCCGCAGCGTGCCTGGCGCTGATCCCGCTGGCCATGCACGCCAAGGCGGTCGCCGCACTCGGCGCCATCGCCTTGCTGTGCTGCGGGCTGATCGTCTATGAGGTGCTTCGCTTTCGAGCGCCGCGCGCGCAGGTGCGCAGCCGGGCGACGGCGTAAGAGGTTGGTGAGGTCGAACCTGCTCAGGCGGCGTGAGCCCGGAGCATGAAGAGCGGGTCGTCGGCGGCCCGCACCGGCAACGTGTGGACGGTTGCGGCTCGGTCGTCACCCTGGCGGCGAGCGCGTGCGGCGCCTGGGAGACGTGAAGCCGCGTAGCGCGACCGCAGGCCGATCGGCGTCGCGGACGCAGCGGCGAGGTCGCTGAAGGTGTCGCGGTCGATGGGTTCGAGTGCTCGGGTAATCTCGGTGACGATTGGCGTGATCATTTGTGGATGCTGGGTTGGAGTCAGGGACAACGCATACTGTCCCGCTGTACGCGACCGCCGCCAAGAGGGGCTGGCCAGACTCTGAAGGTGCGGCTAACCCCCCTGGGAGGTCAGTCAGAAGTCTCGCCGGCCGGCCAGGTGCGCGTAGGCGCCAGGTCGGGTCGTCTGGTAGAGCGCGACGCGCTGAGGCCCTGGATTGTCGAGCTCCACGGCCGGTCCGAGCGGAATCTCGAAGCGCGCCCGTGTTGCCACGCCCCGGTCTTCTAACTCATCGACCGCCCGCTCCAGATCGGCGACGTTGTGGACCATGACCGGCTGATCGCCTGTCAGATGCTCGGCAAGCAGCAGCGCAGGAGCATCCTCGGTCAAGCGCACCATCGCGACCCTGGTCCCGAAGGCCTCGATGGCGAACACGAGCTTCGCCCCGAGCCGTTCGGTGAAGTGCTCGACGTCGCCCGCCACATCCCGGTGGGAAGGTAGAGAAACTCAAGTCGCCCGAGCACCTCCAAGAGGCTACGCAGCCAGACGAGATGGGCGCCGTCCGGCGCCACCGGCGTACGCCGCCCGTTGACTGCGGCGATATCGGCTAGGTATCATCGCGATATTGCCTCGATATCTCAGAGTAGGCGGGTGAGCCGTGGCCGAACCGTTGGAGCCGAGCAAGCAGCCAAGCGACGTCATGGGCCTTCTGTTCAAGGCCGTGAAGGATCTACCGGAGGACGAGCAACGCGCGGTCTTCGGGTACTTCTTCGAGAAGGCGATCAGCATGCAGCAGTTCCCGTTCTTCGGACAGTTCATCCAGGAGGGCGCCAAGCTTCACGGGAACGTCGCGCACGCTGCCTGGCACGAGCCGTCGGCGTTGGCGACGCTGTTCACCGCGCAAAAGCCAATGGGACCGCAGCAGATCATGATCCCCGTGCGTCTCTCCGAGGCGCAGCACCGACGGCTGAAGGAGTGGTGCACGGAGCACAATTTCCCGATGGCCGTCGTGGTCAGAGGCCTGATCGACCGCTTCCTCGATAGCTGGGAGAAGCGCTCCGCGTGAGCTTAGGTGCGCCAAGTCAGAGGCTTCCGCGCATCCGGTTCCCGCACCTACGGGCGCCCGGCTGACGGGCGATCCACGCGGTACCGCTATGCACACCGCCAGACCGGGGAGGTGGCGACGATGGAGCCCTACGAGCTGCCGGCCGACCTCGCCGCACGCTGCACCTCCCTGGCGAGATCTTCGGGCCTCGACCTCGCCGGCATCGACCTGCGCATCACGCGCGACGGCGACGCGTTCTGCTTCGAGGTCAACCCCAGCCCGTGTACTCCCATTACGAGTCACAGACCGGTCAGCCGATCGCCGCGGCGATCGCCGCGCTACCTCGCCGGCGCCACGTCCGCAGCGAGCGCCACCAGCTCGACCGCGTGAGCCTGGTGACTATCGCATGATGCAAGCCTGTACAGAAAGCTCATAAATGATGCTCGCATGCTTTGAGTTTGAACGCGAGTGTAGGTAACATGCTTGCGCTGGGTCTTCGCGGTCGCCAGATCCGCCCAGTTCATGTAGTGGGATTACCAGGAGGGGCGGGGTATGGAGGAGTTGTTCGGTCATGTATCACTCGTGGAGGGATACGCAATCGCTCACGGCTTTCACGGCTGCCATGCGCTGGTGCAGCTCAGAGATAAGCCGGACACGACGGTGGCAGTGCTGACCAGTGAGACGGGTCTTCAGACGCTTCTCGAGACCGCGCTGTCCACCGGGAGCCTCATCGCCTTTTGGGGCCAGAAGCTCAGCTCGCCACCTACCCCGCGAGGCGGAAGCTGGAGCGTCGACGTCTACGGTATCGACGGAGTGATCGTCTACAAGTCTGCCTGAGCGACCACACCGTGGTCGATCGCAGTCGCAGAGGAGGTGATCAGAGGTCACGCGGTACACCCGCAATCCGAGGCTCCCGCAGCGGATCCTCACCGCTCACTCCAGTAGGAGGTTATATTGAGTCGTGGCTACATTCGATCATGTTTAAGCAGCGGGCTGTTCGGCCTGCCCTCCAAGGCGCACAGCGTCGATTGGGCCGTATAAATGACGCCCAAAGTTCATAGTCGTTTCGCGCCACCGAGCGTCCACGTGTGGCAGGATGACGGCAATACTGTCATCGCGGGCACCCTGATCTCGCCGGGCACCTTCGTCGAGATCACCATTCGCACGCGCTGACCACTCGGCAGGGGTGCGAAGCTCCCCTTGATGGACATGATGCGAACGGAGGTTCGCGCACACGGTGAGGTTTAGCGCCGGGGGAGCTCGCGATCCTTTCGCGAACCCGCTTTTAACCCACATGTCGAGCGTCTGGTTGACATCGCCGATGTAGTCGTGCGCAGGGAACCTCTCCTTCGCGCACATTGGCGCGCGCCGCGGTCAGAGAATCACGCAGCGCGTCACCGCGCGGATGCTGCTCAGCTACGCCGCGAAACGAGCTGCCGGTTCGCCGCGGCCTCAAGTGCCGCCTGATAGCCCCATGGTCGCGGCGACAACTCGCCGCGAGCTCAGCTCTCGCCGCCAGCACCTCACCGATGTCGGCAGGCCCTGGGTTCCCCCGACGGCAGCGGCGGAGAACGCCTATCAGCGAGATCGGATCCGCTGGGCGCAACCAGGTGCTGACCAATCAGCCTCGCCGCGCGGTCAGTTCACCGATGGGTCGATCGGCATCCGGGCGACGAGCGCGAAATGCCCCCCCTTGCGCTCCAGCACGCGGCGCCAGAGCTCGTCGGCATCGGGATCGAAGATGTCGTCGACGCCGGCCGGGGCGACGAACCAATCGTCGCGCGCCAGCTCGGCATCGAGCTGCCCGGGTCCCCAGCCGGCGTAGCCGGCGAACACCCGAACCCTGCGTGTGACGTCGATGAGATCGTCGATCTCGCTGGCGTCACCCATGAGCCCGACCGATTCGATCACGAGCATTCCTGCGTGTGACGCATCGTCGAACTCGCCGAGGACGAGCAGCGCGTCGGGCTGCACCGGGCCGCCGACGTCGATGACCGCCTCGTCGCCCGCGAGCACGGCCAGCTCGGCCGCCGTCTCGCCGACGATCAGCGCGCCGGGGCGGTTGAGGACGAGCCCCAGCGCGCCCTCGGCGCTGTGCTCGCAGATGAGCACGACCGTGCGGGCGAAGTTGGGATCCGGCAGCGTGGCCCCCGCGATCAGAAGTTGTCCCCGTAGCGATTCGATCCGGGCTTTGTACCCCGTTGGCGCGATTTCTCGCTATTCGGCCGGGTAGGACATCCCGCGGGACGTCGAGAGCTCCCTCGCCGCTGCCGCTGCCGCTGCCGAAGCGCCCTACAGCATCAGGACGATCGCGACAGTCACGCCGTAGGCGATGGTCGTCCAGCGCAGCGCGGTCGCCGGCAGACGCCGTACGGCGCTGACGCCCAGCCAGCCGCCCAGCAGGCACGCCGCCCCGATGACGAGCGCCGCGGTCCACGCCACGGGACCAAACAGGACGAAGCCGGCGGCCGCGATGATCGCGACCACCAGCGACAGCAGCCCCTTCAGCGCATTGAGGCGCTGGAGGTCGTCATCGAGGAAGACGGCGAGGATCGCGAGGAACATGATCCCGAGCCCGGCACCGAAGTAGCCGCCGTAGATCGCGGCCAGGAAGAGCACGAGGTGCAGGACGGCGCCCGAGCCCCGATGGTCGCGATGGCGCTCGGCGACCGCAGCCGCCCGCGGCTGGACGGCGAGCAGCGCGCAGGCGGCGAGGATGAGCCATGGCGCGAGCGCCTCGAAGACCGATGGCGGGCTGATCAGCAGGAGCGCCGCGCCCCCGGCCGCGCCGAGCGCGCTCGTGATGCCGAGTGCTCGGATTCGCCCGCCCTGACCCATCAGCTCGGGGCGGTACGCGAGCGACCCGCCCACGTACCCCGGTAGGACCGCGATCGCGTTCGTGACGTTCGCCGTGATCGATGGATAGCCCGCCGCGACGAGCGCCGGGAACGTGATCAGCGATCCGCCGCCGGCGGCCGCGTTGATCGCTCCCGCAGCGAACCCCGCCCCCGTGAGGAGGCCGATCGTGACGGCATCCACGGTCGGGGGGCGGGCTAGCGGTCCGCCGTGTGAATCCGCACAGGATGAGCGATCACGCGCGCTCGCCCACCGCCAGCGGCCGCGCCGGCACGCCGCCGACGCGTCCCCCGGGCGCGACGTCCCGGGTCACGACGGCGTGCGGACCAACCTCCGCTCCATCGCCCACGCACACGCCACTGAGGATGCTGGCGCCCAGGCCGACGCGTGCGTTCGCGCCGATGACGACCGGCGCCGACACGAGCGGCTGCAGGCGGATCGGGACCTCGACATCGTCGATGACGTGGTTGAAGTCGACGATCGCCGCACCCTCCTCCAGGCGCGCGCCGGCGCCGATCGTCACGCCGGCGTGGGCGACGATCGTGCAGCGCTCGCCGAGGACGACGCCGGCACCGAGCTCCACACGCCCGCCCTGGACGATGAGCCGCGCGCGCTCGCCGATGCGACAGCCGTCGCCGATCTGAAGCTCCGCGCCGGACAGGACCTGCGCCCGCACGCCACGGCCGACGGCTACGTCGCGTCCGACCAGCACGCCCGGAACGCGAGCGAGCCGCGCTCGAGCGAGCCCGAGCCACGCGAGCATCACATTCTCTCGCGTGCGCGGCGCACGAGATCGCGCGCCAGCGCGCGGGCGTGCGCGGGCGCGTAGCGCAGGTCCGGCTCCCGCTGGTCGGCCACGAGCGCCGAGGGAAGAACGGTGGCATCCAGCGCGCGTGCCGCGCGGTCGGCGATCTGGAGCTGGCCCAGCGGCGTCGGGTGCACGACGTCGGGAAGCACGTGCGTCCAGCCGCCGAAGTCCGACAGGTCCGCGACCGCGGCCCCGTGCCGCGCGGCCACACGGCGCACGACCTCGTTGGCCTGTGCCGGCTTCGGCGCACAGACCGGCCGGCCGAGATCCTCGGGCAGCGTCAGCATCAGCAGGCGGTCGGCCCGCGGCGCCAGCCCGGCGGCAATCGCATCCAGATCACGCTCGTATGCCGCTGGATCGAACCATGGGACGCGCACGTCGTTGACGCCCGCATACAGCGCCGCGATGTCGAACTCGGCGCGTACGCGCGGCAGCTGCGCGTGCAGGACGTCGCTCGCTGTGGCCCCGTTGGACGCGTAGCAGGTGAACGGCAGGTCGAGCGCACGCGCGAGCCACTGCGCCCAGGACAGCGGCGTGATGCCGAGCGCCATCGAGCCCTCGCCGACGGTGATGCTGTCGCCGAGTGCGACGAGCCCGAGTCGGGGCGACGCGGCCATCGTCAGTGCGGCTTCCTTCCGGCGATCATGAGGTTGTAGAAGACGGCTGGCGGCAGGCGTCGCTCGAGCAGCGCCACGTCCACGCGCTGCAGCGCCAGGTAGCCGCGAAAGGCGTACTGGCGCCACAGCCAGGGAATGTCCTCGGGCACCGCCGTCGCCTCGAGCGTGCGGTTCATCCAGCCAAACCAGTTGGCGAGCAGCTCCTCGCCGCGTACGCGCACGTCGTCGAAGCCCGTACGCCGCGCCCACAGCCCGAGCTCGTCGGGCGTAAACGCGTGCACGTCGACGAACGGCTCGAGCGACTCGCCGTCGAGGTCGTCCGCCTGGACCGGACACGCTCCGTTGCTCTCGGCCAGCTCGTAGCCCTGCGCGGGCCGCGCGCCGATGACGGCGCGCCACAGCGGCGCCGTGCGCAGCGCCGCGCGCTTCGGGTAGGCCGCGATGCGATCGCCGGTCCGCGACGGCTCGCCCGCGAACACGAACTGGCCGCCCGGTCGCAGCACGCGCAGGAACTCGGAGAACGCGCGTTCGAGGTGCGGAATGTGGTGCAAAACGGCGTGGCCGAGCACGAGGTCGAACTGGCCGTCGGCGAACGGCAGCCGCTCGGCGTCGCATGCGGCGGTCTGCACGTCGACGCCGATCCGCCCGGCATTTGCCTGCAGCGCATCGAGCATCCCCGGCGAGATGTCCGTCGCCGTCGCCTCGCGCACGACGCCGTCCTGGACCATGTTCAGCGTGAAGTAGCCGGTGCCGGCGCCGATCTCCAGCGAGCGCTCGAAGGTCGGCAGCGGCTTGCCGAGCATCTTGTGCAGCTTGCCGCGCACCTGATGGCGTCCGATGTCGCCGAAGTCGACGCCCCACTTCGTGTCGTAGTGCTCGGCGGCTGCGTCGTGGTAGCGCGTGTTGACGTCGCGGATCGCCTCGGCGGTGGCGGGAGCTGCCATTGGGGCCCGAGTCTACGCCGCGGATGGCGCCAAGCCTGGATGGTCAGCAGCCCAATGCGTCCTGGTTTGCGACCGCGGCCATGAGCGTGAGACCACCGTCGACGACCAACGATGCTCCCGTCGTGTAGGACGCCTCGGGCGACGTGAGGTAGGCGATCGCCTCGGCGATCTCCCGTGGATCACCGGGCCGCCGCGCCGGAATCAGCGGCCGGGTCAGGGTGTGCGGATCGACGCCCTCGTTACCGCTCATCGCCGTGGCGATCTCGCCAGGGGCGACGGAGTTGACGGTGATCCCGTGCTCGGCGAGCTCGAGCGCCATGACCTTCGTCACGCCTCCGAGCCCGTGCTTGGCAGCGCAGTAGGCGACCGCGCGCCGCAGCGGGACCTGCTCGTGGACCGAGGTGACGTTCACGATCCGTCCGCCGCGGCCGGCGGCGATCATCCGCCGCGCCGCCTCCTGCGCGACGAAGAACGCGCCGGTCAGGTCGGTGTCGATCACGCGGCGCCAATCGTCGATCTCGACATCGAGGACGGGACTGGATTGTCCGGTGCCGGCGTTGTTGACGAGGACGTCGACGCCGCCGAGCTCGTCGGCCAGCGCTCCGACGATCTGCGCCGCCTCCTCGGGTGCGGACGTGTCGAGACAGGCGACGCAGGCGACGCGGCCCAGCAGCTGCACCTGGCGAGCGGTCTCGCGCCCGCCAGCCTCGTCGGCATACCAGGTCAGGCCGATATCGAGGCCGCGCCGGGCGAGCGCGAGCGCGGTCGCCCGGCCGATGCCGTCGGAGTCCGCGCCGGTGACGATCGCGGTTGTGAAGGTCACCCCGCGCCGAGTACCCGCCGCTCCGGCCAGCTATCCGCCGCCGCCCAGCCGCCCGGCCTCCTCTGTCGCCGCTCGCAGCCGCTGAGCGTGCTCGCCGGTGAGCGCCCCCGGCGCCATCCGCCAGCGCCAGCTGCCCGTCGCGCGACCCGGGATGTTCATGCGCGCCTCGCTGCCAAGGCCGAGCACGTCCTGCGCCTGGATCATCGCCAGACGCGCGGGGGAGGAGAACGCGAGCCGGATCAGCGACCACCATGGCTCGCGCTCCTCGACACCGGCCGACGCGATCTGCTGCGCCGCTGCCGCGCGCACGTGATCGGACAGCCCCTCCCACCACCCCCGCAGCGTGTCGTGGTCGTGGGTGCCCGTGTAGACGACGCTGGCGTCCTCGTGGTTCTCCAGTCGATGCGGCCCGTGCGGATCGTCGGGGTCGAAGCCGAACTGCATCACGACCATGCCGGGGAAGCCGAGCGAGCGGCGCAGCCGCGTGACCGGTTTCGTGATGACTCCGAGATCCTCGGCGATCACCGGCAACGAGCCCAGCGAACGCGCCGCCGCATCGAACACCGCTGAGCCGGGGCCTCGCCGCCAGCGCCCCCCGCGGGCGTCTGCGGCGCCCTCGGGCACCGCCCAATAGGCGACGAATCCGCGGAAATGGTCGATCCGCGTGACGTCGAAGAGCGCGAACGTCCGCCGCAGCCGCTCGGTCCACCACGCGTAACCGCGCCGCTGCAGTGCCGGCCAGTCATACAGGGGATTGCCCCAGAGCTGGCCGAGGTCGGAGTACGCATCCGGCGGCGCGCCCGCAACCTCACCGCTGCGAAACAGCTTCGGCCAGGCCAGGTGGTCGGCGCTCCCGGGCGCGACGTAGATCGGCACGTCGCCGATCAACCCCACCCCGGCCGACGCCGCATAGGACCGCAACGCCTTCCACTCGCGCGCGAAGCGCACCTGATCGGCGACCGCGCGGCGGCCGCCCGCGACCCGCTCCCAGTCCGCGATCCAGAACGCCTCGCGATCCCGAAGCTCGGCGATCTCGTCCCCGTCCACCACAGCCGACGGATCCGCCAGCAGCCCGCGCCATGCGGCGAACGCCGAGCGCGACTTGTACGGCGAGCCCGCGCGATCCGGCGGACCCAGCGGCAGCATCTGCCACCACGACTGGCCGGCCGCCGCGAGCCAGTCCACGAAGCGGTAGGCGTCGTCGCCAAGCCTCCCCGAGGCCAGGCTGGTCGGATGCAGCTGCACCCCCGACGATCGCCGCAGATGTTGGAGTTTCACGTTAGGAACCTTCCTGAACGGACAGAGTGTGGGGAATGCCCACCCCAACGACCGCGAAACCACCTGCGACGATGGCTGTGCCGATGACCGCAACGCCACCCCCCAGGATTCACATCGGGCAGCCCGCTCCCATGATCGACTGCGGGCGCTATCCCTCCAAGCGCACGATCGGGGACGCCGTCGAGGTGAGCGCCGACATCTTCAGCGACGGCCACGATGTCCTGCGCGCGGTCGTGCGCAGCTGCGCGCCCGGCAGCGAGGACTGGCGGGAGAGCGAGATGCGCCGCATCGACGCGCATGTCGACGGCGACCGCTGGGCGGGCGAGTTCGACGTTCCGCAGCTGGGCCGCTGGAGCTGGACGATCGAGGCATGGGTCGATGCGTTCGCAAGCTGGCGCCAGGAGCTGGCACGTAAGGTCGATGCCGGTCAGGCAGACCTCTCCGGGGAGCTCTCCGAGGGCGTCGTGCTTCTCAAGCAGGCCGCCGAGCGCGCGGAGGGGGCCGACCGCAAGCGCATCGAGCGGGCGCTCAAGCGGCTTCGCGACAAGAAGGCGCCCGACGAGGCGCGCGCCGAAGTCGCCCTCGATCCCGAGCTGCTCGAGGCGGTCGAGGGCTATCCCGATCGCAGCCGCAGCAGCGTCATGGAGCAGCGCCTGCACGTCGACGTCGACCCCGTGCGCGCACGCTTCGGCGCGTGGTATGAGCTCTTCCCGCGCTCCTGGGGAGGGCTGCAGGGAGTGCAGGAGCAGATCCCCGAGCTCGCCGAGCTGGGGTTCGACGTCGTCTACCTCCCGCCGGTGCACCCGATCGGCGTGACCAACCGCAAGGGCGTCAACAACGCGCTTGTTGCGCAACCCGGCGACCCCGGCTCTCCCTGGGCGATCGGCGACGAGACCGGCGGCCACACGGCGCTACATCCCGACCTCGGCACGATGGACGATTTCGATGCCCTCGTCCGCACCGCCAACGAGCATGGCATCGACGTCGCGCTGGACTTCGCAATTCAGTGCTCAGCCGACCACCCCTGGCTGCACGAGCACCCCGAATGGTTCAACCATCGCCCGGACGGGACGCTGAAGTACGCCGAGAACCCGCCCAAGAAGTACCAGGACATCTACAACGTCAACTGGGACTGCGAGGATTGGCGCGGCCTCTGGGAGGCGCTGAGGGATGTCGTGCGCTACTGGGCCGACCACGGCGTGAGCATCTTCCGCGTCGACAATCCGCACACCAAGCCACTCGCCTTCTGGGAGTGGCTCATCGCCGGGATGCGCCGCGAGTACCCGGAGGTCATCTTCCTCGCCGAGGCATTCACACGAGCGGCGATGATGCGCCAGCTCGCGAAGGTGGGCTTCAACCAGTCCTACACGTACTTCACGTGGAAAAGCTCCAAGTGGGAGCTCACCGACTACATCACCGAGTTGGCCACCAGCGGCATGCAGGAGTACTACCGCCCGAATTTCTTCGTCAACACGCCCGACATCCTCACCGCCGAGTTGCAGCATGGCGGGCCGCCGAAGTTCGCGAGCCGGCTCGTGCTGGCTGCGACGCTGAGCCCGAGCTACGGCATCTACTCGGGCTTTGAGTCCTTTGAGCGCACGCCGGTCCGCCCGGGCAGCGAGGAGTACGACCACTCGGAGAAGTACGAGCTCAAGGAGCGCTCGCTTCAGGGGCCGCTGCTGGCGCTCATCTCACGCGTGAACACGATCCGCCGCGACAACGAGGCGCTCGCGCACCTCGACAACATCACGTTTCTCACGACCGAGAACGATGCGCTGATCGCCTACGCCAAGCGCACCGGCGACAACACGATCATCTCGGTCGTCACGCTCGATCCCGTCAACGCTCAGGAAGGCATCGTCGTGGTGCCTTACGGCCTCGGGCTCGCGCCGGTCTTCACCGTCACGGACCTGCTCTCCGGCGAGAGCTTCGATTGGCGGATGGGGCGCAACTTCGTACGCTTGGATCCCTACCGCGTGGCTCACCTGCTGAAGGTCACCGCGTGAACCAACCGGCAGGGCAGTGGTTCGAATCAGATCCGCTGTGGTTCAAGACCGCAATCTTCTACGAGATTCACCTACGGGGCTTCTTCGACGGCACCGGCGACGGCCACGGAGACTTCCGCGGGCTGACCGAGAAGCTCGATTACCTGCAATGGCTCGGGATCGACGTGGTCTGGCTGCTGCCCATGTATCCGTCGCCGCTGCGAGACGGCGGCTATGACATCTCCGACTTCTACGGCGTCCATCCGGACTACGGAACGATCGAGGACGTCCGCACGTTCATCGAAGCCGCCCACGAGCGCGGCATCCGCGTCATCGCCGACCTGGTCATGAACCACACCTCCAGCGACCACGAGTGGTTTCAGCAGGCGCGCTCGAGTGCGGACAATCCCAAGCGCGACTTCTATGTGTGGTCTGACGATCCGACGCGCTATGACGAGGCGCGGATCATCTTCATCGACACCGAGACGTCCAACTGGACCTGGGACGAAAAGGCCGGCGCCTATTACTGGCACCGCTTCTTTCATCACCAGCCCGACCTCAATTACGACAACCCCGAGGTTCAGGAGGCGATGCTCGACGTCCTGCGCTTCTGGCTGGATCTCGGCTTGGACGGCTTTCGACTGGACGCGGTGCCCTATCTCATCGAGCGCGAGGGGACCAACTGCGAGAACCTGCCCGAGACGCACGAGTTCCTCAAGCGCGTGCGGGCGACGGTCGATGCCGAGTATCCCGACCGCGTCCTACTCGCCGAGGCAAACCAGTGGCCGGCCGACGTCGTGCAGTACTTCGGCGACGGCGACGAATGCCACATGGCCTTTCACTTCCCGGTCATGCCGCGGATGTTCATGGCCGTTCGCCGCGAGGAGGCCGCACCGATCCTGGAGATCCTCGCCAATACGCCGCACATCCCGTCGAACTGCCAATGGGGCCTGTTTCTCAGAAACCACGACGAGCTGACGCTCGAGATGGTCACCGACGAAGAGCGCGACTACATGTACGCCGAGTACGCGAAGGATCCGCGCATGAAGCTCAACCTCGGCATCCGCCGCCGTCTCGCCCCGCTGCTGGACAACGGTCGTGACGAGATCGAGCTCATGACAGCGATCCTCTTCAGCCTGCCCGGCTCCCCCGTTCTCTATTACGGTGACGAGATCGCGATGGGCGACAACGTCTACCTCGGTGATCGCGACGGCGTGCGCACGCCGATGCAGTGGACCGGCGACCGCAACGGCGGCTTCAGCCGCGCGGACTTCGCCCAGCTGTATGCACCGCCGCTGATGGACCCCGTGTACGGCTACCAGGCTGTCAACGTGGAGGCCCAGCTGCGCACCCCGACCTCGCTGCTGCGCTGGCTCAGGCGGTTCATCGCGTTGCGCAAGGAGCACCCCGTGTTCGGCCTTGGCAGCTTCGAGGCGCTGACCCCGCCGAACCCCAAGATCTTCGCCTGCATTCGCACCTACGAGGACGACGTCGTGCTGTGCGTGCACAACCTCGCACGCTCGGCGCAGGCGGTTGAGCTTGACCTCAGCTGGTACAACGGCCGCAGACCCGTCGAGCTGTTCGGGCGCTCGCGCTTTCCGAAGATCGGGGAGCTGCCGTACCTGCTGACGCTCGCGCCGCGCGGCTTCTTCTGGTTTCGCTTGGAGGAGGACGATGAGTCTGCCTGACCGCATCGACGGCTCCCTGGAGGAGTGGGTGACCCGGCAGCGCTGGTTTGCCTCCAAGGCGCGCGAGGTCGCGTCGGTGAACGTGCTCGAGCGCGTGACCCTCAGTGAGAAGCCCGCGCTGGCGCTCGCGCTCGTTGAGGCTCGCTTTCAGTCTGGCACGCACGAGCTCTATCAGCTGCTGCCGGGCGAGGAGGGCGCCGTGCAGGTCCTCGCCGCCATGCTCGGCTCTGAGGCGCGGGTCGATGGCGTCGCCTTCCACGGCGGCCTGACGCCCGGCGGAGACGTCCGGCCGATGGGAGCCGAGCAGTCGAACTCGTCGATCGTCTTCGGTGAGGAGCAGGTGCTGAAGGTCTTTCGCCGCGTCGAGCCCGGCATCAACCCCGAGCTCGAGATGTTGCGCTTCCTGTCCAATCGCGGCTACGAGAACATCGCCTCGCTCACGGGGTGGTATGAGTACAGCGGCGAGCTCGTGCAAGCGACGCTGGGGATCCTGCAGGAGTTCGTCGGCGAAGCGCGCGACGGCTGGGACGTCGCCCTCGACGACCCGGAGGGACTGCTCGCGCGCGTGCCCGCGCTCGGAGCCGCGACGGGGCGCATGCACACCGCGCTGGCCTCCGACCCGACCGATTCCGCGTTCGCTGCAGAGGAGCCCAGCGACGAGGCGCTGTCGCTGCTGACGGCCACGATCGACGAGCAGATCGAGCATGTCTTCTTGGATCTGCCGCGCAACAACCCAGCGCTCGCGCCGATCCTCGGACGCGGCGAGGAGGTGCGCGACCGCCTGCAGCTGATGTCGCACGTGGGGGTCGGCGGTCGCCTGATCCGCCACCACGGCGACTACCACCTCGGGCAGACCCTCCTGGTGAAGCCCGCCCCCCCGGAGATCCAATCGCGCTGGATCATCCTCGACTTCGAGGGCGAGCCCGCGCGCTCGCTGCGCGACCGGCGGCGCAAGCGCTCGCCGCTGCGCGACGTCGCGGGCATGCTGCGCTCGTTCGCCTATGCGGCGTCGGCGGCGGAGCTGCTGCGCGGAACGCCCGCGCCTGAGGGATGGGAGCAGCAGGCGCGCAAGGGCTTCCTCGACGCGTACTTCGACGAGGTGGAGCCGTCGCTGCTGCCCGCCGGGCAGGGCGCGATCAACAAGCTGCTGGCGATCTTCGAACTTGAAAAAGCCGTCTACGAGCTGCGCTACGAGCTCAACAATCGCCCCGACTGGGCGCCGATCCCAGTCGCGGGCATCGCGCGGCTTCTGGAAGCGGAGGTAACCGGATGAGCGAACGACCACCATCGAAGAAGGCCGCAAGCAAGCCGCCGCCGAAACCCGCGCCGCCAAAGGGGAAGCGCGTGTCAGGGTCCACGCCTCCTCCTCCCCCTCTGGCGCTGGGAGGCGACGTCCAGCGGCTCGCCGCGCGCGATCATCACAACCCGCATGCGCTGCTGGGCGCGCACCCGGCGCCCGGCGGGGGGGCGATCATCCGCGCGCTGCAGCCTGCCGCCGAGTCGGTCTCCGTGCAGGGCGTGGAGTTCACGCGAATTCACCCCGGCGGCGTGTTCGAAGGCGTGCTGCCCGATGCGACGCTGCCGTTGCACTACGAGCTCGAGATCCGCTTCCCGGACGGCAACACGTTCACGACGCCCGACCCGTACCGCTTCGAGCCGACCCTGTCGGACCTCGACGAGCACCTCTTCCGCGAGGGCCGGCACGAGCAGCTGTGGTCGAAGATGGGCGCGCACGTACGCGAGATCGATGGCGTGCAGGGCACCTCGTTCGCCGTCTGGGCACCGGCCGCGCGATCGGTGAGCGTCGTCGGCGACTTCAACTTCTGGGACGGTCGGCTGCACCCGATGCGCGCGCTCGGCGGGTCGGGGATCTGGGAGCTCTTCGTCCCCGGGGTCGCCGCGGGCGCGCGCTACAAGTACGAGATCCGTGCGCAGTCCGGCGAGCTGCTGCTCAAAGCCGACCCGTTCGCCTTCGAGACCGAGCTGCCGCCGCAGACCTCGTCGATCGTGCACCGCTCCGAGTACGAGTGGGGCGATGGCGAGTACCTTGCGGCGCGTCCGGAGCGCCCACCGCTGGACAAGCCGATGTCGATCTACGAGGTGCACCTCGGCTCTTGGCGCCTGAACCCGCTGGAGGACAACCGCTCGCTGACCTATCTGGAGCTCGCCGACGAGCTCGCCGCCTACGTCTCGGATCTCGGCTTCACGCACATCGAGTTGCTGCCGGTCATGGGCCACCCGTTCAGCGGCTCGTGGGGCTACCAGGTGACGTCGTACTACGCCCCGTCGCCGCGCTTCGGCTCGCCCGACGACTTCCGCGCGTTCGTCGACCGGATGCACGCGCACGGGATCGGCGTGATCCTCGACTGGGTTCCGGCTCATTTCCCGCGCGACGCGTGGGCGCTGGCCCGCTTCGACGGCACGGCGCTGTACGAGCACGAGGACCCGCGCCGCGGCGAGCACCCGGATTGGGGGACGCTCGTCTTCAACTTCGGCCGCAACGAAGTACGCAACTTCCTCGTCGCCAACGCGCTGTTCTGGGCCCGCGAGTTTCACGTCGACGGCATCCGCGTCGACGCGGTCGCGTCCATGCTGTACCTCGACTACTCGCGCAAGGCGAACGAGTGGGTGCCCAATCAATTCGGCGGCAGAGAGGATCTCGAGGCGGTCGCCTTCCTCAAAGAGTTCAACGAGGTGCTGCACCGCGACGAGGCCGGCGTCATCAGCGCGGCCGAGGAGTCGACGGCCTGGCCGGGCGTCTCGCGGCCGACCTACCTCGGCGGACTGGGCTTCGGCTTCAAGTGGAACATGGGCTGGATGCACGACACGCTTGACTACTTTCAGCAAGACCCGATCCACCGGCGCTATCACCACCACGAGCTGACGTTCGCGCTCGTCTACGCGTTTACGGAGAACTTCATCCTGCCTCTGTCACACGACGAGGTGGTGCACGGCAAGGGCTCACTGATCGCCAGGATGCCCGGCGACCGCTGGCAGTCGCTGGCGAACCTCCGCGCGCTCTACGCGTTCATGTGGGCGCATCCGGGCAAGAAGCTGCTGTTCATGGGCCAGGAGTTCGCCCAGCACGACGAATGGAGCCACGATCGCTCGCTGGACTGGCACCTGCTCGAGCAAGGCGAGCACAGCGGCGTGCAGTCGCTCGTGCGCGACCTGAACCACGTCTACCGCGACACGCCCGCGCTGTGGCAGGTCGACTTCGACGACCGCGGCTTCTGGTGGATCGAGCCCAACGACGCCGACGCGAACGTCGTCGCCTTCGCACGTGCCGGCGACGATCCGGATCACGACGTCCTCGTGTGCGTCGCGAACCTCTCCCCCGTGCCGCGCCCCGCCTACCGCCTCGGCCTGCCCCGATCGGGTCGCTGGGTCGAGGCGCTGAACACCGACTCCTCGTTCTACGGCGGCACGGACACCGGCAACCTCGGAGGCGTCGACGCGGAGCCCGTGCCGTGGCACGGCCAGCCCTGCTCGGCAGAGGTGACGTTGCCGCCGTTGGCTGTCGTGTGGCTGGTGCCGGAGAAGCGGCCCGCCTAGGAGAGCGGCGCGCCAGAGCACCACTGGTCAGCCGTACAACTGCGAGAACGCATCCTTCGCGGCGTCCATCTGTCGCCGTGCCTGCGCCACCGCCCAGCGCCGGCTCGCGCGGTCGACGGCCATCACCGTCCAGCCCTTGCCGTGCTCGTCGCTGAGGTGGACGAGCAAGGTGTGACGATCGTGCTCGACGCGCAGGCGATGAACGGGATTGGCCTCCTCGGCGAGGATGCGCGGGCGCGGATCGTCGCGATCGGCGACGAACGATGTCCAGCGGGAGGCCGGCGGCCGCGCCGGCGGATCAAAAGCGGGCACGGCACGAAGTTCGTCGCGAGTTCGGCGGTCCCTACGCCGCCGTCGTCGCGTCGGGCGCAACCTTGCGGATCGTCTGCGAGGAGTACCACGGGTGCCCCTCCGGGTCGTGCGCACCGAAGCGGCGCTCGCCGTACTCCTGGTCGGCGGGCTCCTCCGTGGTCTCGGCGCCGGCGTCGCGCGCACGCTCGAACGTCGCGTCAACGTCCTCGGCCGAGACAATGATGAGCGCCGTCGCCGACGGCTTGGGCTTCGCGATGAGGTCGCCCGTCTGGCTGCTGACCCGGCGGATCGTCGCGCGCGCGAATGGCGCTTCGCCATCTCGACCTCCCCTGAAGAACGAACGGGCGAGCCAGAAGACCCGCAGCCGAACACCAACGCTCACGAGCGGTAGTTGGCGAGCGCGGATGGGTACCTTGGGGCGATGCCCGCTGACATCGAGCTCTATCCATGGGAGCGCCGCCTTGGTGCGACCCCACTCGATGAGCGGTCGGTCGAGTTCCGGGTCTGGGCGCCGCAGCGCGACGACGTCTGGGTCCGCGTCGGCGATCGCGAGCACGCGCTGACCCCAGCGGGCCACGGGATTCACGAGGGGCGCGTTCCGGCGCAGGCCGGCGAGAACTACGTCTACGTGCTCGACGGGCAGGATCTGCCCGATCCGAACTCGCGCCACCAGCCCGAGGGCCTGCGGGGCCCATCGCGGATCGTCGACGCCGGCGCCTTCCCCTGGACCGACGGGGAATTCAGCGCGCACGCGCTGCGCGACCTCGTCATCTACGAGCTGCACATCGGCACGTTCACCTTCGAAGGGACCTTCGGCGCTGCGATCGAGCACCTGCCGGCGCTGGCCCAGCTCGGCGTCACCGCGATCGAGATCATGCCGGTCGCCGAGTTTCCGGGCGCCCACGGCTGGGGCTACGATGGCGTCTACCTGTCGGCGCCACAGTCGTCCTACGGCGGACCGGCGGGCTTTGCGCGGCTCGTCGACGCCGCCCACGCGGCTGGCCTGAGCGTGATCCTCGACGTCGTCTACAACCACGTCGGCGCCTCGGGCAACACGGCGCTGGAGGCGTTCGGCCCCTACTTCACCGAGCGCTACTCGACGTTCTGGGGCCAGGCGATCAACTACGACGACGAGTGGTCGGACCCGGTGCGCGAGTGGGTCATCCAGTCCGCCGAGGGCTGGGTGCGCGACTTTCACGTCGACGGTCTGCGGCTGGATGCGATCCACGCGATCTTCGACTCCGGCGCGAAGCCGATCATGGCGCAGCTCGCCGAGCGCGTGCAGGCGGCGCGGTCGGGTGCGCTGGTGATCGCGGAGTCGGGGATGAACGATCCCAAGGTCATCCGCCCGCGCGAGGAGGGCGGCTTCGGCCACGACGCCCAGTGGGCCGATGACTTCCATCACGCGCTGCGCGTCCTGCTGACGGGCGAGCGCGAGGGCTACTACGAGGAGTTCGGCACGATCGCCGATCTCGCGAAAGCCTTCGGGCGCCCGTTCGTCCACGACGGCGGGTTCTCGACGTTTCGCAAGCGGCGCTTCGGCGCGCCGGCGAACGACCGCCGGCTCGAGCAGTTCGTCGTCTTCGACCAGAACCACGACCAGGTCGGAAACCGCGCATTTGGCGATCGGCTGCCGGCGCCGGCGCGTCCGCTGGCCGCCTTCGTGACGCTGCTGTCGCCGTTCGTCCCGATGCTCTTCATGGGAGAGGAATACGGCGAACAGGCTCCGTTTCAGTTCTTCTCAGACCACATCGACGAAGAGATCGCGACCGCGACGCGCGATGGCCGGCGACGAGAGTTTGCGGCATTCGCGCAGTTTGTCGGTGAGGAGGTGCCCGATCCTCAGGACCCGGCGACGTTCGAGCGCTCGAAGCTCACGCGCAGGCGAGATCCAGAGATCGAACGCCTGTACGCCAGACTTATGAGCGTGCGCAAAACGCTTCCCCACGACGAGGTGACGACCGAGCACGACGAGGATGCGCGCTGGCTGACCGTCGATCGCGGCCCGTTCCGGCTGGCCTGCAACTTCTCCGACCAGGCGCAGTCCGTGCCGACGGGGGGTCGCTGTGAGCTCGTGCTCGCGACTCGGGACGACGACGCCGAGCTGCGCGGCGACTCCGTCCGGCTGCAGCCGCTGTCCGGCGCGTTGCTGCGGTAACGAGGACATGCGATGAGCCTGGCCAGATTCCCATCGTCGAGCAACGGCACGCGATCGTGAGCAAGCGCGAGAAGTGGCCGGGTCGCCCGTTCCCTCTGGGCCCCACGTGGAACGGCCGCGGGACGAACTTCAGCCTGTTCAGCGAGAACGCCGAGCGCGTCGAGCTGTGCCTCTTCGACGACAACGATGTCGAAGAGCGCATCGAGGTACCCGAACGCACGGCGTACAACTGGCACTGCTACCTGCCGGGCGTCGGCCCCGGGCAGCGCTACGGCTACCGCGTCTACGGGCCCTACGAACCCGAGGAGGGCCACCGCTTCAATCCGTGCAAGCTCCTGCTGGATCCCTACTCCAAGGCGATCGAAGGCGAGGTGCAGTGGCAGGTGGCGAGCGTGCTGCCCTACATCCCCGACGACACCGACGTCGCCGATCTCGAGGCCGACGACGACGACGACGCCGACGCGATCCCGAAGTCGCTCGTCGTCGACCCGGAGTTCGACTGGGAAGGCGACCGCCTGCTCGCCACGCCCTGGAACCAGACCGTCATCTACGAGACGCACGTCAAGGGCTTCACCAAGCTTCATCCTGACGTCCGCGAGGATCTGCGCGGCACCTATGGCGGCCTCGCCTCCAAGCCGGCGATCAAGTACCTGAAGGACCTCGGGGTGACCGCTGTCGAGCTGCTGCCGGTGCACCAGAACGCCGATGAGCACTTCCTCATCGACAAGGGGCTGTCCAATTACTGGGGCTACAGCTCGATCGGCTATCTGGCGCCGCACGTGGACTATGCCGCCACGGGCTCCACCGGCGAGCAGGTGCGCGAGTTCAAGGGCATGGTCAAGGCGCTGCACAAGGAGGGCATCGAGGTGATCCTCGACGTCGTCTACAACCACACCGCCGAGGGCAACCACCTGGGCCCGATGCTCTCGTTCAAGGGCGTCGACAACAAGAGCTACTACCGGCTGATGCCCGACGATCCGCGCTTCTACATGGACTTCACGGGAACCGGCAATTCGCTGAACCCGGTTCACCCGAGCGTCCTGCGGCTGATCATGGATTCGCTGCGCTACTGGGTGCTGGAGTGCCACGTCGACGGCTTCCGCTTCGACCTCGCGAGCGCGCTGGCGCGCGAGTTCTACGACGTGGACCGCCTGAGCGCGTTCTTCGACACGATCCACCAGGACCCGATCCTGTCGCAGGTCAAGCTCATCGCCGAGCCCTGGGACGTCGGGCCCGGTGGTTACCAGGTCGGCAACTTCCCCGTGCTCTGGACGGAGTGGAACGGGATCTACCGCGACACGATCCGCGACTTCTGGCGGGGACAGGCGAGCGCGGCCGAGTTTGCCAACCGATTCACCGGATCGAGCGATCTCTACAAAGGCGACGGACGCGAGCCCTTTGCCTCGATCAACTTCGTCACGGCGCACGACGGCTTCACGCTCGCCGACCTCGTCTCCTACAACGAAAAGCACAACGAGGCGAACCTCGAGGACAACCAGGACGGCACGAACGACAACCGCTCGTGGAACCACGGCGTCGAAGGCCCGACGGACGACCCTGCGCTCAACGCGCTGCGCGAGCGCCAGCAGCGCAACTTCCTGACGACGCTGCTGCTCTCACAGGGCGTGCCGATGCTGCTCGGCGGAGACGAGTTCTCGCGGACCCAGGGCGGCAACAACAACGCCTGGTGCCAGGACAACGAGATCTCGTGGTTTGGCTGGAACCATGACGAGCGCGGCGAGCGCCTGCGCGCGTTCACGAAGCGGCTGATAGCGCTGCGCCAGGAGCACCCGGTCTTCCGCCGCCGCCACTTCTTGACGGGCGAGGCCACCGTCGCCGGCGCCGCGCTCCCCGACGCATGGTGGTTTCGGCCCGATGGTCGGCGGCTCACACGGCGCGACTGGGAGAGAAACGGCCGCGTCCTCGGGCTGTTCCTCAACGGCAACGAGTTTCCCTATCCCGACCGTCACGGCGAGCAGATCACCGACGACTCGTTTCTGCTGCTCATCAACGGCCATCACGAGGACGTGACGTTCGTGCTCCCGGCCCGGCGCTTCGGCCAGACCTGGGCGCTGGAGCTGACGACCGCCGACCCCGATCACCAGCCCGGAACGCTGACGTCGCAGGCGCGCCAGGCGGTCGAGGTGATGGCGAGGTCCGTGACCGTGCTCAAGCAGGTCAATCCCGAGCGTGCCTGATCTGCGCGCCACCTACCGGCTTCAGCTGAGTCCGGGGATGCGCTTCGCCGACGCGCGCGCGCTCGTGCCCTACCTGCGTGACCTGGGCATCAGCCACCTCTATCTCTCGCCGACGCTGCAGGCGCGCTCGGGCTCGACGCACGGCTACGACGTGGTCGACCCCGCGCGCGTGTCCGAGGAGCTGGGGGGCGAGCAGGGGCTGCGCGAGCTGGCCGGCGCCGGGCTCGGCCTGATCCTCGACATCGTGCCCAACCACATGGGGACCGGCGACGAGAATCGCTGGTGGGCTGACCCGGACGAGCGCCTGCGAGTCTTCGACGTCGATCCCGCGACTGGCCATTACCGTCGCTTCTTCGACATCGACGACCTTGCCGGCGTGCGAGTCGAGGACCCGGCGGTGTTCGAGTTGACGCACCGCAAGGTGCTGTCGCTCGTCGCCGACGGCGTGGCGGACGGGCTGCGCGTCGACCACCCCGACGGCCTCGCCGATCCGGCCGGCTATCTGGAGCGCCTGCGCGACGCGGGCGCCGCGTATGTCTGGGTCGAGAAGATCCTGCATCCGGGCGAGCAGTTGCGCGACTGGCCTGTCCAGGGGACCGTCGGCTACGAGTTCCTCAACGACGTGCAGGGACTGTTCATCGATCCGGCGGGCGAGGCCCCGCTGACGACGCTGTACGCCGAGTTGGTCGACGAGCGCTCGTTCGACGAGGTCGCGCTGGAAGCCCAGCTCGAGCAGGCGACGAGCACGTTCAACCGCGAGTTGGAGCGCCTGCGGGCGATCCACGACCCGGGTGACCTCGAGGGAGCGCTTGCGCGGTTGCCGGTCTACCGCACGTACGTCCGCGACGGCCACTTCGAGCCGGCCGACACGGCGGCGCTGGCCGCAGCCGGACGACCTGAACTGTTCGACGACGCACCCGAGGAGTTCGTCACGCGCTTTCAGCAGACCTCGCCGCCGGTCACCGCGAAGGGCATCGAGGACACCGCGTTCTACCGCTACCTGCGCCTGCTCGCGCTCAACGACGTGGGCGGCGATCCAGGGCGGTTCGGCGTGACGGTCGAGGACTTTCACGAGGCCAACGAGGTCCGCGCGCTGCGCTCTCCGCACAACCTGCTCGTCACCCAAACGCACGACACCAAACGCTCCGGCGACGCACGCGCGCGGATCGGCGCCCTGAGCGGGATGGCCGAGGAGTGGGCGGAGCACGTGCGCCGCTGGTACGACGTCACCGAGGAGCTCGTGCAGGACGGCGCTCCCGACGCGCACGAGCGCTACCTGCTCTTTCAGACCCTCGCCGGCGTCTACCCGCTCGCGCCCGAGCGGCTGGAGGGCTACGTCGAGAAAGCGCTGCGCGAGGCCAAGCGCAACACGACCTGGGTCGAGCAGGACCATGACTGGGAGGCACGCGTGAAGCGCTTCGCCGTCGCCCTGCTCTCCCATGAGCCGTTTCTGTCGGACTTCGTGCCGTTCGCCGAGGCTGTGGCCGTTGCCGGCGAGCGCTCGGCACTCGGCCAGCTCCTGCTCAAGCTCACGGTCCCGGGTCTACCCGACGTCTACCAGGGCGACGAGCTGATCGACCTCTCGCTCGTGGACCCCGACAACCGCCGGCCGGTCGACTGGGACGCCCGCCGGTCGGCGCTGACCGAGCTGCGCGGCGGCGCCGAGCCGACCCGCGAGACGATGAAGCTGCACGTGATCTCACGCGCGCTCGAGCTGCGCGCGCGGCGCGCGGAGGCGTTCGCCGGCGCATACTCGCCGATCGACGCCGGCCCCGACGCGTGCGCGTTCACCCGTGGCGACGACGAGGTGCTCGTGGCGGTCGCGCTGCGGCCGCCACGGGGCGAGACTGCGTCGGTCGACGTCCCGCCGGGCCGCTACCGGGATGTGCTGTCCCGTGCCGAGCACGATCTCGCGGGCGCGACGCCGGTGGGGCGGCTGGTCGAGTCCCATGGGCTGGCGCTGCTCGAGCGCACGACATAACACCGATCGAGTTCGTCGCAAGCTTCACCTCAACACGGCGAGCGGGTCGCCTCCAATCCCGGCCGGGTGAGCAGACCAGTCACGGGTACTGAGGATGCCCGCCCTTCCATGCGACCGAGTAGCGGACGCATGGTCCGCTTGGCGCCTCAGTTGGACCGGGCGGGTAACCGGACGCAACGTAGGAGTAGATCCCATAGGGGTCGATGAAATACCACCTGCCGTCGGCGTCCTTGCGGCAGAAGAAGATGTGAAGGTGCGTGTTAGGGGAGCTTCGCGGGCCCCCGGTGCACCCGCAGCCTCCCGGACCCGTGCATCCCGCCCATGCCAGATGCTCGCCCGCCTTCACCGTCTTGCCGGTCAGCGTGGGGTCGATTGCTTGCCCAGCGGTGCCCCAGTAGTCGGAATCCGGCTTGCGCTTGGCCGGATCCTTGGCGGCACCGGTGGCGTTCAGGTACTTCTCGTAGTTCGTGAGCTGCGAGCCGCTGAGCGTGGGAACGGTGGCCTTCCACGAGGCATCGATGTCGTGCGTGGGACCGTTGCGCAGGTGCATGTAAATGGTGCGGAAGTTGTCGGTCGCGCCGCCAACGTCATGGCTGACCACGATCGTGTTGCCCGACCAGTTGTCCCACCCCACGAATGCGACGCGACCGGCCGCCGCTGCCACCACGTCGAACGTCTTCACGTCGTCGCGGGAGTAGTCGATGGCGTGGTGGTAGTTGCCCGCCGGTGGCGCCTGATAGATCCAGGTGCCTCGACGCTCGACGGCCGTGTCCTTGAACGGCAGGTTGAACGGCTGCCCGTCGAAGTTCAGGGCGGAGACGCGGACGTAGCGGTTGTCGTCGACAGGCCAGCGATAGGGGCCGACAGGGTCCCCGCTGACGTAGTAGTTGTACGGCGCAGGCTGGCCGTTCTCGTCGATCGCGCACACGTGGTTGCAGCAGTCCCCAGAACATGGCGCGTCGAGGGCCTCGAGAGCGACAAGCCGTAGGTTCGCCTTCGAGGATTGGTTCCACTGTCCGAGGAAGTTCTCGACATCCGCTCCGCGCCAGAGCACGTAGCCGTCCGTGCCTGCCCGCCACACACCAGCGAACTTGCGCTCACCGCTCTCGACGTACGTCGCCACGTCAACGAGCCGCAGACCTTGACCGGCCAGCTCCTTCCACTTGGCGGTGAAGTCTTTCCAGTTCTTTCCGGCCCACAGGTAGTGTCCGTCGCTGCCTGCTCGCCACACGCCGACCCAGCGGCGCACAGAGCCGTCCATGTACGTATCGATCCGGGTGAGCCGCAGCCCCTCGCCTGAGAGCTCCTTCCACTTCGCCTCAAACGAGGCCCAGTCGTTCGCCCACAGGTAATGACCGTCGGTGCCCGCGCGCCAGACTCCCGCCCACTTCAGCTGGCCGCCATCGACATACGGCTTTATGTCCACCAGACGAAGGCCGTTCGCCGACAGCTCCTTCCACTTCGCCTGAAAGGCGGTCCAGTCGACTCCTACCCACAGGTAATGGCCATCGGTGCCGGCCCGCCAGACGCCTGACCACCTGCGCTGCGCACCATCACCGAAGGTCGTGATCGAGGAGAGCCGCAGGCCATTATCCGACAGCTCCTTCCACTTTGCCTCGAACGATGTCCAACTAACACCCTGCCACAGATAATGCCCGTCCCCACCCGCCCGCCATGCGCCTACGTATGACGTTGCCATCGTACCTCCGATCATTCGCCGCGGCCCACCCCAAGGTTCACGTTTCTAACGACTTCGCAGTTGAAAGTCAACATAACTTGTTTGAATGGCTCAGACATCGGCCGAGTGTGAGCGATCTCACGCTTGGCGGCGTCCGGCTGGAGCACCATCGTCGGTAGGAATACGTTTCATAACGGAGGTATCGCACCATGGCCCAGCGCACCGTAGTAGCGGCGAACCTGTTCGAGCTGCGTGGCCCGGATACGCAGATCACGTTCTCGACCACGAGCTTCGGCGGCGGCCCGCAGTTCTCGTACTCGGGACCCAAGGGCAAGCACAGGTTCTCGGGTGACGAGATCGACACGCAGAGCACCGCCCTCGGGACCGAGGTGACCGTGACACTGGAGTCGATCCCAGACCTGCACACGATCACGCTGACCGTGGTGCTGCCGCACGTCGAGCAGAAGCCCGGTGAGGAGCACCGCTTCAAGACCATCGGCATCTTCACCACGAACCACACGACGATTGCCGGTCCTCCGCCCGTCGCCCAGAGCTACGAGACCATCGCGCTGCGCGGCGTCGCGAAGTTCGTGGCCGCCTAGCGCCGGTTCAACCGAGCCGAGCGTACGCGCTGCGCGGAGCCTCACGTCGCTGAGCCGAAGGCCGCCTTTGCGCGCTGCATGCCCATGCGCGCCGACCCCAGGAACCCGTACGTGCCGGCCTCCAGCAGCTCCTGCGCCGCTTCCACGGCCGCGCCGAGCGCCGCAAACGCGAACGCGCCGCCGACCGACACGCGCGCGACGCCGACCGCCGCCAGCTCCGAGACCGACGGCGCGCCTGGCCAGGCCAGCACGTTCACCGGACGGTCGACGGCTGACACGACGTCGCGAATGTCGTCGATGGTGTGCAGGCCCGGCGCGTAGAGGACGTCCGCGCCTGCGTCCTGGTAGGCCTGTAGACGGCGGATCGTGTCGCGCAGGTCCGGGCGCCCGTGAAGGTAGTTCTCGGCGCGGGCGGTCAGGACGAGCCGGACCGCGCCGCCATGAGCGACCTCGGCGGCGGCCTCGATGCGGGCGGCCGCCGTGCCGGGGTCATAGAGGGCCGGGCCCTCGTCAGCGCCGGTCGTGTCCTCGATCGAGCAGCCGGCGAGGCCCGCATCGATCGCCATCCGCACGGTCTGCGCCACCTCGGCCGGGTCGTCGGCGAAGCCGTTCTCGAAGTCCGCCGAGACCGGCAGGTCGGTGGATCTGGCAATCGCGGCGGCGTGCGCGACGGCCTCCTCGCGGGTCACGGAGCCATCCAGCCGCCCGAGCGTCGCGGCAAAGCCGCCGCTTGTGGTCGCCAACGCCTCGAACCCGAGCGAGGCGAGCAGCTTCGCCGATCCGGCGTCCCATGGGTTTGGCAGCAACAGCGGGTGCTCCCCCGCGTGCAGTTCCAGAAATCGCTTCGCCTTCTGAGCCTGGTCGGTCATGCGTGGCATTCTCGCTGCCGGCCATCAATCGCGTGCAATCACTGGTATTGCAACCCGCGAGGCATGCAAGCGCCACGTTCGCGATGAGCTCGTGTTGCCGGCATTCGACGGCTCGACCTCTCCGGCGAGGTGCTCGAGGTCGGGCCGGCTTCGGTCCGGCGCCCGAGGTGCTCTCGCGCCGCGCCGGCCACCTCACTGCGATCGAGATCGACCCCGCTGCACCACGTCCCGTCGCCCGCCCTGCAGGATCCCCTCTTCGCCGAAGTTCGCCGGGTGCTGCGCCCCGGCGCCGGGTTCGTCGGGACGGACAGCACCGGCCGCGGCATCGGCTTCGCCCTCATGCACCTTGCGACATCAGGGTGGTCATCGACCCGGAGGGGCTCGAGCCGCGGCTTGAGGCGCCGGCTTCGAGGACGTCAGCGTCGCCGAGCGCGACAACGTCGCTTCCACGCGTGTCGGGCGGTGAGCTGGAAACGCAAGACCGCGCCCAGCCCGACCAGCGTGCGCCACCTTGCTCACGATCGCAGCAGAGCTGTTCGCTACGGTGGGGCCGCCAGAGATCCGACGTTCGCCCGGCGCTCTGACATCATCGCGCTCGCCAGCAGGCGCGAGAGCCTGCCGAGCCAAACACCCGCAACACACACCTTTATGGAGGAAGCCATGGCTTTTGAAGTTGGAGACCGCGTCGTCGCCGAGACATCGGGACGCCGCCGGCGGGTGGCCAAGCAGCCGCTGCGCCCGGGCCGCCACGGAGAGATCGTCCGCGTCCTGCGCGGCGAGCCGAACCCGCGCTACGAGATCCGCTGGGACCAGGGCAACACCACGATCTACTCCCCCGCCAATGGCGGCCTGCATGCCGATCCGAGCTACGACGGGCCCGGCTCACGCGCCGCCAGGACCGATCAGTAGCAGTCGTAGTTGGCGAGCCAGGATCCAGTGGCAGGTTCGGACGCCAGATCCGGCGTGCGAGGTCTCCCCAGCCACGCTGGGCGAGCACCTGAGCCGCGAGGTCGCCGACAAGCACGGCGAGCTCGCGCCGCACAGCACCGACGGCTTCTGGTGAGCTCGCGGATGCCGCGCAGCTCGTCGCGCGTCTCGCACCCTCGTTTGTTGCGCGCGCGCCAGACGACCCCGAGGCGTTCCTGCCATCGCGCGCCGACCAGTGCTCGCGCCCGGGAGCTGACTCGGCCACAAACGGGCCGGCCGGGGCAGTCCCGCCGTCCGTGATCTCGGCCGGCGCCGGCTGGACGTGCGTCGCTGCGGCCGGCCGATTCTCGCTCGACGACGAGGCCGGTGCGTTTCGCCAAGGACAATGTTGAGGAGCATGTCGCGCGCGAACGCGTCATGCGTGCGAACGTGACCGAGGGCGCTACGAGTGCTGCTGATCGGGTGGCGCACAAGGCAACCTCGGCACGGTTGGCGCGATGACGGCGATGACGCGATCACATCTGGAGCCTGCGCGAACGCGTCGCCGCGCTCATCCGCGGCTACAGCCACCGTGACTACGCCGGACGTCGACGCGCACGAATCCTCATTCAGGGTTTCACCAAGCCAGCGTTACGAGTTGAGCGACCACGACCGGACGATCGCCGTCCTTTCATCAAGCCCGCCTCCCGACGAGCGCTCGACAGAGAATCGATCGGGCACGGCTGACGCGACTGCTCGCACCACTATCTGCAGCGGTCCTCGCATGCGCCGCAGCGATAAGCGGGTGGTCGTGCTTCTGCGCGAGCTGCTCGGAAGCGGGTCGAGCCAGGCGAGCGGAGGGGCGAGGCGCTCCTCGCCGCTCCGCTCTCGCCGCCTACTGCGCACAACTCCGGTAGCCAGATCGCTCGGCGTCCTTCTCGATCCGACCGCCGTGTCAGGCGGCGGCGAGCGAAGGCCCCTGCGCGCTCCGCGTGAGCGACGACAAGATCCTCGCGGCCAGGGCGGTCGAGCGTCGACCGCGTGGCGCACGAAACGTGCCCATGAACTTGATGTCCCGCAGTCTTGGCCGAGACTTCACCATACATGCGCGCGACATCATCCAGA
>DASVPU010000074.1:0-3708 GCA_036389475.1 Solirubrobacteraceae bacterium | reverse complement strand
CGTGTCCTCAAGGGCCACACAGACTGGGTACGCACAGTGGTGTTCAGCCCCGACGGGCGCCTGCTCGCCAGCGCCAGCGACGATGCGTCGGTGCGGCTATGGGATCTTGCGGCGGGCGCACAGAGCCGCCTCCTTGAGGGCCACACAGGCGGGGTGCGCGCGGTCGCGTTCAGCCCCGACGGGCGGCTGCTCGCCAGCGCCGGCTACGACACGTCGGTGCGTCAGTGGGACCTCCTGGCGGATGCGACGCCGCTCGTGTCCGTGCGCTTCGGTGTGCCCGTCACGGCGCTCGCGGTCCAGGACCGTGCCATCGCGATCGGGCTCGGCCGCGCGGTCGCCTACCTCACGTTCGCCGACGGCTTGGAAATTGCAGGGTAAGACGCCACAGCGCGCGATCCCACAAGGTGGTGTCGGGGTGAACTGGAAGCGCCAGCGCGGATGGGGCGTTCAGCCAGTCCTGCACTTCCTCGACGGCGCGTGTGGAGCGGCCTGACGGCGGCCGCGGCCCGCTCAGCCGCCCAGGGTGACCGCCGCGGCCTCGCCCCCGCCAAGGGGAACGCGGCCAGCAAAACGCGCCCCGGACTCAGAGCCGGAATGAGCGCGCCAAGTGCGCTGGATCGCGTGCGCCGAGTCGCACAGAACGACAGCGTCGCCTACACGGGCACGCATGACAACGACACGCTGCGCGGCTGGTGGGAGACGCTGCCCGAGCCGACGCGCCGCGCCGCGCGCGAGCAGATCGCGGCGGCGGGCGTCGAGGAGGACGAGCCATGGTGGTCGCTCATCCGGCTGACGTTCTCCTCGCCGGCGCGCCTGGCGATGATCCAGGCGCAGGACGTCCTCGGCCTCGGCAGCGACGCCCGCATGAACCTGCCGGGGCGCGCGACCGGCTCGTGGCGCTGGCGGATGGCGCACGGAGCGCTGACGAACGAGCACGCGAAGCGGCTGCGCGGCGACCGAGGAGTCCCGGCGCCTGGCAGCACAGTGAGCGTGCAGAGCTTCTGCCGAGCTTTGCGCTACCCGGGGCACCGAGGCTTCGAGCTGGACCGACCCGTCGCCGCCCCCAGCGTCCACTCGATGCACCGCTGGAAGGCGTAAAGCTAGGGTTGCGCCGCGCACGTCCGGTGGCACGACGCGGGATCGCGCCTGGTCACGGCGTGCGGTGCGGTGCGATCCGTGCGCACGCATTGCCCAGCCCACGGCGCCACGACGGCGCCCCGACGTGGTTATCTGCGCTGCGGTGCCGTCACGGGGGACCGGTCCGCTCCGGACGACGCGCACGCCGAGCGGTCGCAGACCGCAGGTGCGAACCGGCGTGCGCTCAGCCAGAGCGCGACATGCGTCGCCCGGGCGACAACACGTCAACGTGTCCGATCCAAAGGAGTGCACCGCATGTCGGAGAACCTCATCGCGAGCGTGGAGCCCCTTCTCGCGCCGCCGGTTGCTCGCTACCCGAGCGGCATCAGCGACAGCGACGACGGCGGCGTCAACGTCTCCGTCCCCTGCTGCCACTGCGCCTACGACGACGACGGCGACGACGACTAGGCACTGCCGCGGGGTTACCGGCCGGCCTGGCCGGCCGGTAACACCCGTGTCAGCTCATTTCTCGACCGGCTTGCTGAGGGATTGGCGCGTTGGCTGAGATACGGGCAATTCCTGGACTCGCCGAGCTATGGGAACGAACGACGGGGGACGAGCGAATCTGCGTGGCCGTCGTCGACGGCAAGGTCGACAACCGCCACCCGGCGTTCGCTGGTGCGGCGATCACGTTCTTGCCCGGCATCGGGTCGCAGGACGAGCTCGGCGGCACCAAGATGGCCCATGGCACGCACGTGGCGAGCCTCGTCTTCGGACAGCCCCGAGGGCCGGTGCCGGGCGTCGCACCCGGCTGTCGCGGCCTGAGCGTTCCCGCGTTCTCCGATCACCGGCGCACGACGTCGCAGTTGGAGATCGCTCGCGGCATCGAGGTCGCTGCCGAGGCGGGCGCACACGTCATCAACGTCAGTGGTGGCCAGCTGAGTCCGCGGGGGGACGCCCACGATCCTCTCGCGCGGGCGATCGAGCACTGTCGCGAGAACAACGTGCTCGTCGTCGCGGCGGCCGGCAACAACGGCTGCTTCTGCAACCACGTGCCGGCGGCGCTCCAGCCGGTGCTCGCGGTAGGTGCCCTCGACGACGACGGTCAGCCGCTGGCCATGAGCAACTGGGGACCGGCGTATCGCGGTCACGGGATCCTCGCGCCTGGCGCCAACATCCTCGTTGCGGGCCCGGGTGGTCGGGTCATCAAGCGCAGCGGCACGAGCTTTGCCGCGCCGATCGTGAGCGGCGTCGCGGCGCTGCTGTTGAGCATACAGATCCAGCATGGGCTGGAGCCGGACCCGTCGTCGGTTGGCGCGCTTCTCGTCGAGACGGCCGACCCGTGCGAGCTTGGAGACCCCGGTGCCGAAGACGAAACCGGTCCATGTGAACGCTTCTTGAGCGGAACCCTGAACATTGGGAGAGCGATGAGTGCCGTGTCCGAGAGCCTTGAAACCGTAGGACAGTCCACGTGCGGCTGTGGTGGCGATCCATCCTTCGGATCGAGCGCCACGGCAGCGCCCGCGCCGGCCGCGTCGCCGCCCCGTGCCGGCGCCGTCTCGCAAGCCGCGCCCGAGGTACCGCCACCGACAGCGGGGGGCGTCTGGCAGAGCACGGAGCTCGGCGGCGAGCTGTCGTCGGTTGGCATGGCCGGCGCGTCCGCGCCGTCGAGCAGCCCCGGCGTCATGCCACCCGTCTACGCGCTGGGCACGCTCGGCTACGACTTCGGGACCGACGCGCGCCGCGACACGTTCAAGCAGCTCATGGCCCCGGTCGACGTGGAGGGCATCGTCGTGCCCGCCAACCCGTTCGACTCGCGCCAGATGGTCGACCACCTCACGGCGCACCCGTCCGAGGCGCGCTCGCTGATCTGGACGTTGAACATCGAGTTGACCCCGATCTACGCGATCGAGGCCGAGGGCCCGTACGCCCACGCCGTCTACGAGATGCTGACGCGTCTGTTGGCCGGCGAAGTCGCTCCCAGCGATGCCCCGAGCTATGTCGAGCGCGTCGCGATCCCCGGCCGGCTCCCCGGCCGCACCGTCAAGCTGCACTCCGGCCAGGTCATCCCGGTCATCGACTGCGAGCAGTTGCGCGGCCTGTATGGCTGGGAGGTCAACAAGCTCGTCTCGGCCGCCGTTTCGGCCGCCCGGGCCGCGCCGGGCACCGCTGCGGACGATGTCGTCGCTGCCAACCTGCGCGAGTTCCTCACGAAGGTCTACTACGACCTGCGCAACCTCGGCACGACGAGCGCCGACCGCGCCCTGAACTTCGCCGCCACCAACGCCTTCCAGGCCGCCCACACGTTCGCCGGCGCGCTCTCGGAGGGTCGCGTGCTCGACACGATCTACGTGGAAAAGAGCCCGTTCTGTCGTCTCGACAGCGACTGTTGGGACGTGCGCCTGCGGTTCTTCGATCCCGAGAACGACCGCCGCGCCCGGCGGGTCTTCCGGTTCACGATCGACGTCTCGGACATCATGCCCGTCACCCTCGGCGACGTCCGCACGTGGACCGAGGCGGGAGGGGGATACTGATTCGCATGCGCCTTCCGTTGCAGTCTCCACCAGTCCGGCGCCCCGAGCTCATCCATCCGCACCGCACGGTCGACCTCAAGCACGGCACTCCGGAGGA
>DASVPU010000073.1:0-12504 GCA_036389475.1 Solirubrobacteraceae bacterium | reverse complement strand
CCAGCCCCTCGATGAGGATCATCGCGCCCAGCAACAGCCACGTGGTGCGGACCGAGACGAGCTTGAGGAACTCCGAGCGCAGGATGTTCATCGCACGTGACCGCCCTCACCGGTGAGCTCGAGGAAGCGATCCTCCAGCGTGCCGACCGAGCGCGTGAGCTCGAACAGCGCGATCCCATGCTCGGCGGCCAGCGTCCCGATCTGCTCGGTGCTCGCGTGGTGGACGAGCAGCGTGTCGGGCCGGCCGTCGGCAGACACCGAAGCTCCTGACGCTTCGAGCAGCTCGCGCAGCTCCGGCGCGCGCGGCGAGCGCACGAGCGCGGGCCGCTGATCGCGTGTCACGAGGTCCGCCAGCGACCCCTGCATGACGAGCCGGCCGGCGCCGATCACGACGACCTCGTCGACGGTCTGCTCGACCTCCGACAGCACATGGGAGGAGATGAGCACCGCTCGTCCCTCGGAGGCCAGCGCACGCAGGATGTCGCGCAGCCAGCGCATCCCCTGCGGGTCAAGGCCGTTCGCCGGCTCGTCGAGCATGAGGATCCGCGGATCGCCGAGCAGCGCGGCCGCCAAAGCCAGCCGCTGGCGCATGCCCATCGAGTAACCCTTCACGCGGCGGTCTCGCGCCGGCGTGAGCTCCGTCATGGCGAGCACCTCGTCGACGCGGCTTGTCGGCAGTCCGGCGGCGGCGGCCAGCGTGCGCAGATGGCTGCGTCCGGAGCGCCCCGGGTGCACGTCCTTGGCGTCCAGGGAGGCGCCGACGCTGCGCACCGGATGCGTAAGCTCGCTGAACGGCTTGCCGAGCACCAGCGCCCTGCCGCTCGTCGGCCGCACGAGCCCGAGCAGCGCACGCATCGTGGTCGACTTGCCCGAGCCGTTGGGGCCCAGAAATCCCGTCACGACACCGCTGTCGACCGTGAACGAGAGGTCGTCGACGGCGAGCGTTTGCCCGTAGCGCTTGACCAGGCGCTCGACGGTCAGCTCAGGCACGGCACTACGAGGGGATGTCGCGTTCGACGAACGTGAGACCCATACCGACCACGCACACCGCGATCAGCCCGAGATAGACGACGAGGATGATGAGCCGGTGCGAGGGCTTGACGCGGTAGTACGCCTGAGCGTTCTCGCCTCCGGCCCTGTACGCCTTCCAGCGCCTGAAGGTGTCGAAGACCGCGACCAGCAGGATCAGGATGATGATCGGGTTGGGCGACAGGAACGTCAGCAGCGCCATCGCGAAGAGGCCGACGAACCACATCCAGGGCGACAGCGCGGCCATCGCGCGCCCGCCGTCCAGCGGCACGACCGGGAGCAGGTTGAAGAGGTTCAGGAACAAACCAGTGAAGACCAGCGCGTACCAGAAGTGGTCGCCTGTCGAGATCGCAATCGGCAGCAGCGCGAGCGATCCGAGCGTGCCGAGGATCGGGCCGGCGAGCCCGACGCGCGCCTCCGCCGTCGCGTCCTCGCCGAGCGACCTCGCCATCACCACCGCGCCGAGGAAGGGGATGAACATCGGCGCGCTGGCCTCGATGCCCTCGCGGCGCAGCTGGATGACGTGACCCATCTCGTGGACGAACAGGAGCACGATGAAGCCGAGCGCGAACTTCCACCCCCAGATGAGGCTGTAGGCGGCCAGCGATACGAACATCGACGCGGATGTCGTCAGCACCTTCGCCTTGGGCAGCAGCAACAGCGCGGCCTTGCCGAACTTCAGCAGCAGGGCGCCGATGACGGCGAGCAGCCCCATGGCGCGCCGCCACCACGGGCGCTCGTCGGGCTGCTTGCGCTCGGGCGCCGTCGGTGCCGGTTCGGACGATGGGGGCTGCGGATTGGACGGTTCCGCGGCGGGATACGGTGGCGCGGGCGGCCACTGGGAACTCATCGCCCCATTGTGACAAGCGCGCGCCCGACCCCGCTGACGTCCGTCCGGTCAGGCGCGGGCAAGCGCCGCGTTCGCTGCCGTCTCGGCCTCCTCGAGCTGAGCCTCGACGAGCGCCAGCCCGCTGTCCCAGAAGCCGGGATCGGCGAGATCGATGCCGACGATCCGGCCGAGCTCCTCCGGGCTCTTTGAGCCGCCGGCGCGCAGCAGCTCCAGGTAGCTCGGCACGAATGACTCGCCCTCGTCGACGTAGCGCTTGTAGATCGACAGCGCGAGCAACTGTCCGTAGGCGTAGGCGTAGACGTAGCCGGGCGTGGAGATGAAGTGCGGTACGTAGGACCACCAGGTGCGGTACCCGGATGTCAGCTGCACGCTGTCGCCGAGCATCTCCTCCTGTGACTGCGCCCACAGCTCGTTGAAGCGGTCGACGGCCAGCTCGCCCTCCTCGCGCCGCGACGTGTGGACGAGCTCCTCGAAGCGATTCATCGCCGTCTGGCGAAAGACCGTCGCGATCGAGCCCTCGATCGACTCGGCCAGCAGCGACAGCCGCGACTCCGGTGTCGTCGCCTTGTCCAGCAGCCGCTTGAAGACGAGCGTCTCGCCGAAGACCGACGCGGTCTCGGCGAGCGTCAGCGGCGTGTGCTGCTCCAGCACTCCGCGCGGGCGCGCGAGCTCGGCATGCAGGCCATGGCCCATCTCGTGGGCCAGGACGAGCACGTCACGGCGCTTGGCCGTGTAGTTGAGCATGAGGTACGGGTGCTCGGACGGCACGGTGTACGCGGCAAAGGCGCCGCCACGCTTTGCCGGCCGCGGCGGGGCATCGATGCGGCGGTCGACGAAGAACGCGCGCGCGGGATCGCCGAGCTCGGGCGTGAAGGAGTCGTAGGAGTCCAGCACGAGCTCCTTCGCCTCCTCCCACTCCACCGGATCGTCCTCGTCGCGTGTGACGGCCGCCATCCGGTCGTAGTCCGCGAGCCGCTCGATGCCCAGCAGCTGCGCCTTGAGGCGATACCAGCGCCGCGGCAGCTCGTAGCGGTTGCGCACGGCGGTAAGCAGCGCCTGAACGGACTCGTCCGAGGCCTCGTTGGCGAGGTTGCGGTCCGCGAGCCAGTTGGGGTACTTGCGCAGGCGGTCATCGACCGCCTTGTCGTGCAGCAGCGTGTTGAAGATGAACGCGCGCGTGCGCAGACCGGGTGCAAGCGCGTCGGTCACGGCCTCCGCCGCGCCGCGCCGCACGTCGCGATCGGATGACATGAGCCGCGCCAGCGCGCCGTCGAGCGTGACCGGCTCCTCCTCTCCCGGCAACGAGACCGAGAGCGCCGAGACCTGCTCGCTGAACAGGCGCGACCAGGCCGAGCGTCCGGAGACGGTCTTCTCGGTGAGGATCTTCTCCTCGGGCTCGGAGAGCAGGTGCGGACGGTAGCGGCGGGAGGAGCGCAGGAAGTGACGCGCCGTGTCGAGGCCGTCGGCGGCAAGCAGCTCATCGGCGCGCTCGTCCTCCAACGCAGCCCACTCGAGCTCGAAGAACAGCAGCTGGGTCTCGATCGCAGTGCTCTTCTCCTGCACGCGCTGCAGTAGCGCTCCCAGCGCCGGGTCGGCGGTGTCGATGCTGAAGCGCAGCATCGCGTAGTTGCCCGCGCGCGAGGCGAGCTCGGAGATCTCCTGGAGCTCCCGGACCGCTGCGGCGAAGGTCGGTACGTCAAGTTCGGCGATGCGCCCGGCGTACTGCTCGGCGAACGTCTGCGCGCGGGTTGCGGCCTCGTCGAGCAGCCGGTCTGCGCCGGCATCGTCCTGGCCATGGACGAGGGGGGAGAGATCCCAGGAAACGTCTTCGACAGTCATGAAACGCAGGTTACGTCACGTACCAGTCGAGACGTCCTCGAAGGCCGATCTCTTCGCACGTTGCGGCCTTCGTGCAGGCCGGCTCTTGCACCGGCTGAGCGGGCCGATGTACGGTCGTTCTGCGACGCGGACTGGAGCCGAAAGAGCGAGGCCACCGAGGTGTGAGGCCGCGCCACCCAAACGCCGGGGCGCCTCTTCGGAGCGCGACCCAGCAGCGGGTTCCTCAAGCGGCTCCGGAGCCGCGTCGCCCTTTGTTATGGCCCGGTTGGAGCAGGTGTAGGCCGCTCGCCGGATGGGAAGGCGGGACGGGATGTCGATCTCCCCACCCTCAACCTCCGAGCGCTCGTCGTCGTCCGGAATCGACCTTCCGACACTTGCGATCACCGCGATCGCGTCGGCTGCGGCTGCCTACATCTGCTCGCAGGTCTGGGCGCCGGGCACGCTCGCTTCGGCAGCGGTCATGCCGGTGCTCGTGGCGGTGATGAAGGAGGCGCTGTCGCGGCCGGCACAAGCCGTCTCGCAGGCGGTGCCGGTGCGCGGCGTGGTGCGCAGCGCGCGGCATGCGGACGAGCCGCCCGAGCTACGCGCGCCGATCGATCCGGTTGCCGGGCGCGTTTCGCAGCAGGGCGAGATCCAGGGGCCATCGCGATCGCGGCGCGGGCGGGGGTGGCGCACGGCGATCATCACCGGCCTGCTCGGGTTCCTCGTCGGTGCTGTGATCATCACGGTGCCCGAACTGCTCGCCGGCCAGGCCGCCTCCGGTAGCCAGGGCCAGACGACCCTCTTCGGGAGCCCGCAGAGATCGGGTGACTCGGCGACGCCGACCGAGACGAACACGACGACCGTGCCGACCGACACGATCACCGTCCCGCCCGCGGAGACCGTCACCGTTCCGCCGAGCACGGTGATCCCGACGACGACGGTGCCGCCGGACCAGGCTCGCAGCGTGCCAGAAGCGCCTGCGCCCACGACGACTGAGCCGGTACCACCGGAGGTTAGCCCTGCGCCAACGGTCCCGCTGCCGACGCCGTAGTCGAGGTGTGCGCTCAGCGCGCTCGGTGAGCTAGACTTTGGCCGCGTACCGCCACGGGGACGACATGGCTTCGACGTGGTCGACTTCGTGACGGTGGTTGCGAGCCGAGGTGCCAGGAGGCCTCGTAAAACACCTGGCAAAACCATACGTGCGGACTCTCACGAGTACGCCCTCGCTGTCTAGCTCAAACTAGGCGAGTGAGGTTCTGGCCCCCGCCTGCCGACCGTGGGGATCGCCGGAATCAGATGTCGGCTTACCCGGGGAGGTCCGCTCCCGCCGAACCGGGAACATCTCAGGGAGCTGGCCTTTAGGAACCCCGCCGGCGAGGCGACCTGAAGGCGAGATCAGAGCGCCGGATACGCTCGTAGACGTCACCGTCACGCGATCGCGGACGCGGGTTCGATTCCCGCCGTCTCCACTGATTTGTGGGAAAGCCGCTCGACTGAGCGGCTTTCCGTGTTCGTCCGCGCCTTCGTCAGTCTCATGCGAGCAGAAGCGCGTGGAGACCTCCTCGCTCATGGTCGCCATCGGCGTGCCATGGGTCTGGATCGGGGCGCCAGCGCCGTCGCAGCAGTCAAGCGAGACGATCGCACGTCTGGGCGCGGGCGAGGAGAAATCTCTGGGCTGGATGCCGCCCTCAGTCGCGGTACGCCCGCCCGCGCGCCAGCACTCGCAGGACCTGGACGACGCGGTCTACAGGTCTCGACTGAAGCGGGCGCGCCAGTCGCCGACACGCAGACGCCACTCCTCCTCAACGCCTGTGAGACGCACGACGTCACCGGCCGGTCGATCGATGGTCAGTCGGTCGAGTGCTTCGATGAGTCGTCGCTGCCCGGGGCGTCCTGGGCTTCCGCCTCGGAGAGATCTTGGATGAGCTCGACGCAGTTTCTCCTCGGCGGTCATGACACGCAAACTGTACGTGCTCGCGGTCCGCGGAAGAGGCCCAATCTCCTCTCCACGGCTCATGTGTGAGCTATTTCAGTTAGCGACTGGCGCGCGTGTGGGCGCCATCCGGGCACCGTCGCGCTTACACCTCCGGCGCGGGCAGAGGGAACAGCCCAAGAAACCGCTCCACCACCCGCTCGTCACCCTCGATCTCCATGTCGCCCGCGCGCAAGGCGTCAGCCAGCTCACGACGGCCATGGATCAGCGCGAGCAGCGTCCCGGAGTCGGTAGCAATCACCGCGTCGGCGCCAGGCGACTCACCGCGGTCGATGTCAATCCGGCCGCCGGCCACGGTCGCGCGGAAGCGGTGCTCGCCCAGCCGCAGTTCGAAGGTCGCATGAAATTCGCCCGCGAGCTGTGGATCGAAGAGCGTCCGCAGCGACACGATGTGGGCCTCGAGGCTCATCCCAACGCCGTCGGGCGGTGGCGGCGCGTTCGCGCCGCCCCAGCGGCCGAGTGCGATCAGCACCGGCTCGAGCGCCGCCCCCCGCGCCGTCAGCTCGTACACCCGTGAGGCGGCCGGCGGGGGGAGCTTGCGCCGCCGCACGAGCTGTGCCTGCTCGAGATCGCGCAAGCGCTGAGCGAGGACGTCGGGGCTGAGGTGCGGCAGCCCCTCACGGATGTCGGTGAAGCGCTTGGGACCGAGCAGCAGCTCGCGCACGATCAGCAGTGCCCAACGCTCCCCGACGAGGTCCAGGGCGCGAGAGACGCCGCATGCATCGCCATAGGTGCGTTTGGTGGCCACGCTGCGATTGTACCGGACTGGTTGTGCAAACCATGCATCAAGTAGTATATTCCGACTACTCCGTCCTATTAGCAGAGCAGCGGACAGGGCGCGATGAGTTTCCGGCCGGTCCGCAGTCTTAGATGCAGCGCCTACGAGAAGGAGATCCAGGACATGACTGCTGATACGTCAAACGACCGCCATCGCTGGATCGCGCTGTACGTGCTCTGCGCGGGCGTGCTGATGATCGTCATCGACGCCACGATCGTGAACGTCGCGCTGCCCTCGATCCAGGACGACCTGGGCTTCTCGCAGAGCAACCTCGCCTGGGTCGTCAATGCATACCTGATCGCCTTCGGGGGTCTGCTGCTGCTTGCAGGTCGCATGGGCGACCTCATCGGTCAGCGGCGCGTCTTCCTGACCGGCCTGGCGATCTTCACCGGCGCCTCGTTGCTCTGCGCCCTCGCCCAGAGCCAGGGCATGCTGATCGCGGCGCGCTTCGTCCAGGGCGTCGGCGGCGCGCTGGCCTCCGCCGTGATCCTGGGCATGATCGTGACGATGTTCCCCGAGCCGCGGGAGCAGGTGAAGGCGATCGGCGTCTATGGGTTCGTCGCGTCCGCCGGCGGCTCGATCGGCCTGATCGCCGGCGGCGCGCTGACGGAGGCGATCAATTGGCACTGGATCTTCTTCATCAACCTTCCGATCGGCGTGGCGACGGCCTTCCTCGCGACGCGGCTGGTCGAAGACCGCGAGGGGATCGGCCTCACGGCAGGAGCCGACGTTCCGGGCGCGGTGCTCCTGACGTCCGGCCTGATGCTCGGCGTCTACACGATCCTGCAGGTCGCAGAGCAGGGCTGGGGATCGGCCCAGACGCTCGGGCTCGGCGGGGTTGCGGCCGCCCTGCTGGCCGCGTTCGTCGCGCGCCAGGCGCGCATCCCCAACCCGCTGATGCCGCTGCGCCTCTTCCGCTCGCGCAACGTGTCCGCAGCGAACGTCGTCATCGCCCTGCTCGTGGTCGGGATGTTCGGGATGTTCTTCCTCGGAGCGCTCTACTTGCAGCGGATCCTGGGCTACGGTGCGCTGGAGGTGGGCCTCACCTTCCTGCCCTCGACGATCGTCATGGGCACGATGTCGCTGCGCTACTCGGGGCCGCTCACCATGCGCTTCGGCGCACGGGCGACGCTCGTGGCCAGCCTGGTGTTCATGGGAGCGGGGATGCTCCTGTTCGCGCGGACGCCGGTCCACGGAACCTACGTGACCGACATCATGCCCGCGATGATCCTGATCGGCCTCGGCGCCGGCCTCGGCTTCCCGTCGCTGATGACGCTCAGCATGTCGGGCGCCACGCCGAGCGATTCGGGGCTGGCTTCGGGCCTGGTCAACACGAGCGTGCAGGTCGGCGGCGCCTTCGGCCTTGCCGTCCTCGCCACGCTCGCGACCGAGCGCGCCAACGGCCTGATCGCCGATGGCGTGTCGACCGCCTCGGCGCTCAACTCCGGCTACCACCTCGCCTACCTCATCGGCGCCGTCCTCGTGGTGCTCGCGATCGGTGCCGCATTGACCGTGTTGCGGTCCGACCGGCCAGCACGCGGCCATGAGGTCCAATCGGCGCGGCCGGAGCCGGCTTACTCCGAGTCGCTCGCTTAGGATTGCGACGAACGATGACCGAGCTATTGGTGGCAACCAAGAAGGGCCTGTTCGCGCTTGAGGGCGAGCCCGGCGGGAAGTTCGAACAGACGGTGCGCGCCTTTGCAGGCGAGCCGGTCGAGTACGCGATGCGCGATCCGCGCACCGGCCGCGTGCTCGCATCGGTGACCTCTCCCTTCCACGGTCCCAAGATCTGGTACGCGGATGACCCCGCAGGAGAGTGGAACGAGGCGGACGGCGTCGCATTGCCCAAGGGCGGTGACGAGGCGCTGGAGCGCATCTGGTTGATCGTCGCCGGCGAGGCCGACGGGACCCTGTACGCGGGAGGTGACCCGGGCGTGCTCTTCGAGAGCCACGACGCGGGCGCCACGTGGGAACTCAATCGCGGGCTCTGGGACCATCCCACGCGCGAGTCCTGGCAGCCTGGCGGCGGCGGCCTGTGCCTGCACTCGATCGTGCCATGGCCCGGCGACGCCGATCGCCTCGCGGTGGCGGTCTCGGCCGCCGGAGTCTGGCTGACCGAGGATGGCGGCACGACGTGGCGCCGAGGAAACAAGGGGCTGGTGCCGCGTTATATGCCGGAGGAGTCGCGCGAAGACGCCACGAACCTATGCGTGCACAATCTGCAGCGCGCGCCGCTGCGGCCGGAGCGGATGTTCATGCAGTTCCACGGCGGGGTCTATCGCTCCGACGACGCGGGCGAGACGTGGACGGACATCGCGGCAGGGCTGCCGTCGGATTTCGGCTTCCCGACGATGGTCGATCCGTCTGACCCGGACAGCGCCTTCGTCATCCCCCTGACGGCCGACTTCGACCGCGTCACGCCCGAAGGTCGCGTGCGCGTCTACGAGACCCGCGACGCAGGCGCCAGCTGGACTGCGCGCGGGGATGGGCTGCCGCAGGAGGAGGCGTACCTGACGGTCCTGCGCCTGGCGTTCGCGCGCGCCGGTGCCGACCCCGTGCAGCTGTACTTCGGGGCGACATCCGGCGATGTCTTCGGGTCCGGCGACGCCGGGGCGAGTTGGTTCAGCGTTGCCGTACGCCTGCCTCCGGTGTATTCGCTCACTGCCGTGGGCTGAGCCGCCGCCATGCATTCGCGGCTGCACTGCTACGCCGCCCGTGCCTGCTGTGGAACCATGACCGCAGCCGCTCAGCGGACGTCATCGCATTTTGAAGCGGGGACATGCGAGAGCAGGACGACAGCAGGACGCTCAGGTACCTCATCCCCTCCGGGCTCGTGGTGCTGTTCGTCGCCATCATCGTGCTCGTCGTCACCTCGCTCGGCGCAGATCAGGCAGCAAACTCAGCGAGCTCGCTTGATGCGATCACGAGCAAGCTCCCGCTGTACTGGACCGTCCGGCGCGGTCAGACGTACTCGCAGATCGCGCAGAGCACCGGTCTGACCGTCGACCAGCTGATGACGTTCAACCCGACGACGGATCCCAGCAGCATCGTCCCAGGCCAGCGTCTGAAGCTGCGCCTGCACATGCCGGCGCCGCGACCCAAGCCCCTCGGGCCCCGCTTCTGGGTCGTGAGGAGCGGCGACTCGTTCGGTTCGATCGCCGCCAAGACCGGAAAGAACATCGTCCGCCTGCAGCAGCTCAACCGGCGTATCAAACCCGAGACGCTGCAGCCCGGCGATCGTGTGCGCCTGCGCCCGGACGGCGGCCGGCGCTAGTGGTCAACCATCTAGAAGTCCAGCGCGTGGACGCGCGTCCTGTAGTTCGTGAAGCCGATCGTGGTTTCGTCGCCGCGCACGAACAGAACGCGGTTGGCCTCCGTGAGCCCGCGCGGGGAGACGGGGCGGATGCTGTAGTGGCTGGGGTCCTCGGTGAGCCGACGTGAGGTCCACGTCCGGCCGTTGTCGGTCGTAAACCACGCCTCGACCTGGTGCCACGTGCCCGTCCTGCGCGAGAGGTAGACGACCCGCGGATCTTCGTGGTCGAGCGTCGCGCCACCGGACGTGAACGACGGTCGCATCGGTCCGGCCTCGACGATCTTGTGGCTGACCCAATGCGTGCCGTCGAAGTACGCGTAGTAGAACGTGTCGCGGTTTCCGATCCGGCGCGTGTAGACGACGCGGGGACCACCGTTGGCGCTGAGCGCGACATCGTGTCCCCAGGCCCGTCCGGTGGCGTCGGTGTACTTGTAGATGCGATCGAGCTTTGAGACATGCAACGGCACGTCGTCCAGCGTTCCGAGCTTGCGGCCGTTGGCGGCGAACAGAACCCGGTTCTCGTAACGCATGTAGTACAGGTTGTTCTTGAACGCCATCGGATGGCCGTCGGTGAAGATGCCGTGGATGCGCGTCTTGCCGTCGCCGACGTACTTCGCGTAGGGCCGCTCGCCGCCGCCGTGGTAGACGAGCTCGCGCGCCGGCGCCCACGTCAGCCGATCGTCGGTATAGGAGAACGTCGGGTTCCAGCCGCCGCCGCGCCAGAACAGCCACAGCCTGTCGCGCAGCAGGATCGGGTTCGGGTAGGTGTAGCCGAGCGATCCTGGTGCGTTGGTGTTGACGGTGTGGAGCGGCCCCCAGCCGTCGATCGAGTGGGCATGCTGCGCGATCCGGTAGTACATCTTGCTCGGGATGCCGGGAGGCGGCAGGTTATGTCCGGAATGCGGCGAGAAGAAGACGATGAGGCGCCCGTCGGGCAGGAAGACGAGCGAGGGGTTGTTGTGATCGTCGCGCCCGAGGCCCCTGAAGAGCAGATGCTTGCTGAGCTTGCCCCCCGCGGTCAGCCGGGCGACCCAGACATGGCCCGCCGTCGAGATCCATCCCGTAAACGTGTGTCCGCCGTGCGATATCGCGCGAGGATCCCCGAAGTACGACCACGCGCCGGCCCCGAGCTCGCGCGATTGCGCCATCTGCACCACCTCCCGATGTTTAACTGAGTATCGCGCCAATCGCGCACCGGCGCAGCTACGCTCCCACCATGGCGTTCACTGCGGCCGAAGGCTCGCAGCACCTCCTCGACATGGTCGCCGAAGCGATCGGCGAGCTGGAATACGCGCTGACCTGCCTCGGCGAGGCGTACGAAGTCCTGGACGAATACAGCGGCGACCGTCTCGAGCAGGAGCTCTTTCGGCCCGTCCAGCTCGCGCTCGGCCGGGCGAAGCGCACGCACGCCGAGTTCGCCGAGCGCCGCGGGCTCACCATCGGGACGGTCGCAGCGCGACCGCCCGCCGCGCCTTCGGCCGGAGCCAAGGCGCTCGTCGAGCGCGCGGTCGACGCGGTGGCCGCGGCAGAAGGCGGCCTCGCCACGCTCCAGGACTCGATGCTGCCGGTCGAGGTCGGCGATCCGCAACTGCGCGCCGGACTCGCCGACGTGCGTGAGCTCATCGGCGGCCTGCGAGCACGAGCCCGTGAGCTGGTGCGGACGCTCGGACGCTGATGGCGCTTGTGCTGACGCTCGTTTCACCCCTCGGTTGTTAGATACCGTAAGATCGCAGGTCGCCAAGACGCCGGGCGTCAACGTAGTTTCGGGTGAATCGCCGCCCCGCCCTCAGCCCCACGAATAACTGAGGTAGGTACCCCGTGGAGTCCTGGACGAGGACGATGATCCGCCACCGCAAGACCGTGCTGGCCCTGTGGGTCGTGCTGGCCGCGGTCGGTCTCTACGGGGCGATGAACGTCGGCGGCCTGCTGAGCAACCGCTTCAGCGTCCCGGGCTCGGACAGCGAGAACGGACTGAACCTGCTCACGGATCGCTTCGGCGAGCGCTCGGACGGCGCCTTCACGGTCGTGGTGAAGACCGACGCGCCGGTTGCCGGCAGCGCGACCGTGAAGCGGCAAGCCGCTCAGGCGGCCGCGAAGGCCGCAATCGCCGCCAAGGGCGGCCGCGCCGGCCCCGTCCTCGTGGCCGGTCCCAACGTTGCCTCCGTCCAGGTCTACACGCCGCTTCAGGGTGCCGATGCGGGCAAGCTGACGCCCGACGTTCGCCGGGCCCTGCCCGACATTCCCGGCGCGAAGCTCTACCTCTCCGGCTTTCCGGCCATCCAGCACGACACGCAGAAGCTCTACAACAACGACCTCGCAAGGGGCGAGTCGATTGCCATTCCGATCGCGCTGCTGGTGCTCGCGTTCATGCTCGGCACGGTCGTGGGCATCGCCATCCCGTTCGCCTTCGCGTTCGTGACGATCCCATCGGCGCTGGGTGCGGTGTGGATCGTCGCGCACTTCATCGACATGGCGACGTACGTGACGAACATCGTCTCGTTGATCGGGTTTGCGATCGCGATCGACTACTCGATGCTCGTCGTGTTCCGCTTCCGTGAGGAGCTCGAACGGCACGCGTCGGTCGACGATGCGCTCACGGCGACGATGGCCACTGCCGGGAGGGCCACGCTGTTCAGTGGTGCGGTCGTCGCGATCGGCTTGGCGTTGCTCGCGTTCATGCCGCTGCCGTTCATGCAATCGATGGGCATCGGCGGCCTGCT
>DASVPU010000072.1:0-12275 GCA_036389475.1 Solirubrobacteraceae bacterium | reverse complement strand
GGCCGCCGTGCACGCTGAAGGAGACGTCCGACACCGCCGCAAGCCCGCCGAAGCGCCGCGTGAGGCCCCGCGCCTCGAGCATCGGCTGGCTCACAGCCTGTAGGCCCTGACGGACTCCGACAGCGACACGCCGTGCTTGAGGCGGGCATCGCGGACGAAGTTGACGATCCCCTGCGGGACAAGGATCACCGCAAGCACGATGATCGCCCCGAAGATGAACGTGTGATATTCGGTGACGTTGTCACGCAGGTACTCCGACAGCAGCTGCAGCCCGACCGCGCCGATCACCGGGCCGATCACGGTGCCGCTGCCGCCGATCACGGCCATCACCACCATCAGCACCGTGATGTCCACGTCGAACAGGCGCCCCGGGTAGATCGAGACCTGCTGGAAGGCATAGACGGCACCTGCGAGCGCGGTGAGCGCGCCGGCGATGGCGAAGGCGCCGATCTTCGCGCGGATGATGTCGATGCCCACCGCTGCTGCTGCGTCCTCGTCTTGATGGATCGCGCGCAGCGCGTAGCCGAAGCGACTGCGCGCCACGAGCCAGACGACCAGCGTCGAGATGACGGCCAGCGTCAGGAAGATGTAGTAGAAGCCGTCGTTGCCGGGATAGGAGGTCGTCGCGTCGACGCCGACCGCGGGGACGGTGAGCCCGGCGCCGCCACCGGTGAGCCCGGGCAGATTGATGATCACCTCGCGCATGCCCTCGGCCACGCCGAGCGTGGCGATCGCGAAGTAGTGTCCGTGCAGGCGCAGCACGGGTATGCCGACGAGCACTGCGAACAGCAAGCCGACGATGCCGGCGAGCGGCAGCGCAAGCCAGAAGCTGCACCCGGACTTCGCCATCAACACGGCCGTGGTGTAGCCGCCCAATCCGAAGAACACCACGTTTCCGAAGCTTGGATAGCCGGCGAAGCCGCCGATCACGTTCCAGCCCTGGGCGAGCACCACGAACATGAACATCGCGCCCCACGTGCGCTGCTGGCTGCCGTACAGCTGGGACGGCAGCGCGATGCAGACCAACAGCGTGAGCGCCACCAGCGTCCCGCGCGTCAAGGGCCGCCGGCCCCGTGCGCGCGAGCTGGCCACAGCCGCTGCGATGCCCGCCATCAACCGTCGACCCGCAGTTCGTAGTACGGCTTGCCGAGCAGGCCCGCGGGCCGCACGATCAGCACGACCACCAAGACGCCGAAGGCGATCGCGTTGACCAGCGTGCCCGAGAGGTATTGACCGCCCCACGCCTCCGCCAGGCCGAGAACCACGCCGCCCGCGAGCGCTCCCCACATGTTTCCCAAACCGCCCAGCACTGCGATCACGAAGCTCTGGAGCGTCAGACGGCCGGCATCCGCAGGGCTGAACGTGCCGATGGTCCCGAGGATCGCGCCGGCGGCTGCTGCCAGTGCCGCGGCAATGGCGAAGGTGAGGGCGTAGATGTGCCGCGCCGGGATGCCCATCAGCCGGGCGGCGGCGCGGTCCATGCCCGTCGCCTTGATCGCGAGGCCCAAGCGCGTGTGGGACATGAAGGCCACGAGCGCCAGCGTCAGCGCCACCGCCAGCGCAAAGCCGAACAGGCGCCCATAGGGCACGCGAATGTCCGCGATCGAAAACGCGTCGTTCGCGTATGACGTGTTGATCGAGCGGAAGTCCCCGGTGAACAGCGCGATCAGGCCGTTCACCAGCATGAGCTCCAGGCCGAAGGTGAGCAGCAGGGTCATCCATATCGGCGCGTTGACCACCAGGTTGATCAGCAATCGCTGGATGACGTACCCGCCTACGAACAGGCACGCCGCAGCGGCGAACATGCCCAGAAACGGATCGATCCCAGCCGCCGTGTTCAGCTTCCAGGCGATGTAGGCGCCCACGAGCACGAAGGCGCCGTGCGCGAGGTTGACGATGTTCATCACGCCCCAGACGAGCGAGAAGCCCACCGCCACCAGCGCGAACAGGCCGCCCTGCAGCAGCCCGTAGACCGTTGCTTGGATGAACTGCGTCACGGCAGGGGCCTCACTGCGCCGGCCACTTCAGCGCACTCTGCTGCTGATCTGTGGGGAACACCGTCACCGGCTTGCCGTCCTGGATCTGGATCACCGACATCTGCTTGGTCACGTTCTTGCCGGTGGAGTCGAACTTGATCGGCCCGAAGAACGAGGGGCTGTCGAGCCTGGCGATCGCGTCCCGCACCTTCGCGGGCTCGGTTGAACCCGCGTTCTCGGTGCCGAGCACGAGCGCCAAGCACGCGGCCGCGGCCTCTGCGCTGTGATATTCGGCATCGCTGCCAAAGCGCTTCTTGAAGCTCGACGCGTACTCCTGGGCGGTGCCGAAGAACTTGTCCTCGCCGGTGACCTGCGGCACCCACTGCGTCGATCCGACCACGCCCTCGGCCGAGGCGCCAAGCGTGCGGACGAAGTCCGGTGTCGGCGGAGCCACGGTCTCGGCGAAGCCGCCGGCCGGTTTCAGGCCGAGCTCCTTGCTCTGCTTGATGATCGCGATGCCCTCAACCAGGTGCACCGCGCCGACCACGAGATCGGGGTTCAGCGACTTGGCCTTGTTCACCGCGGCGGAGACGTCGGTGCTCTTCTCGGGGAACGTCTCCGTGGCGAGCACCTTGATCCCCTGCTTGTGCGCCTCCTCCGCGCCGCCCTTGGCCACCGTCTTGGAGAAGCCGTCGTCAGCGGACAAGAACACCACGGTCCTTGGCTTCGGCTTGGCCTGCGACGCCAGCGCCTGGATCATCACCTTGGCGTAGCTGGTAGCGGGCGAGAGCACGGCGAAGGTCTGCCGGTAGCCCTTGGTGAAGATGTTGTTGTCAGCACCTGAGCTGTCGACCATCACCTGGCCGTTCTTCTCGACCACGGCGGCCGCGGCCTCCGTAGAGGGCGACCCGTACGGACCGAGCACCAGCTTGATGGCCTGGTCGTTGAAGCGATCCACGAGCTGGGCAGCCGTATCGGGCTCTGACGTGTCGTCTCGGTAGGCGATGGCCAGCTTGTAGGACTTGCCACCGGCGCTCACACCGCCCTTGGAGTTCACGATCTCCTCACAGAGCTGATAGCCCTGCTTGGTGAGCTGACCCTCCTTGGCCAGCGATCCCGTCAGCGAGAGGGCCGCGCCGATCTTCAGCGTATCGCCAGTGGGACTGCCCGCGTCACTGGATTGCCCCTTCCCACAGCCCGCTGCTGCAAGGGCAACAACGAGCACCAGTACGGCCGGGTGGCGGCGAGTCATCGAGCCTCCATTCCTCTCTTAACGTGAAACGAACCTAGTCGCCATCAACATTCTGGACAACCCGTACCGCAGGGAGTTGAGATCGTCTTGCGGTCGAGCTCCGCGCCGGGCGCCAGAATGACGCCCATGGTGCGTCGCCGCCTGCTCGCGAATCACGCTCGGCGCCGTCGCGCTGTCAGCGCCGGCGGGTTGCGGCGGAGGCGACCCGCCGCTTGCTAGGCGGCAGCTCACGATCGCGACCGGCAGCGCCGGCGGCGTGTACAGCCCGTACGGCCGCGGGATCACGAGCGCCGTCAACCGCGATCTGCCGAACCTCAGCGCGCGGCTAAGAGCCACCAGCGGCTCGGTTCAGAGCCTCGGGCAACTCGGTCGCGGACAAGCAGACATCGCCTTCACCCGGGCCGACAGCGCTCAAGAATTCCGAGCCGGCCGTGCAGACATCGTCGCGCTGGCGCGCCTGTATGACAGCTATGTGCAGGTCGTCGTACGCGACGACAGCAGCGTCCGGGCGATCGTCAGCCCAAGGCCGGCGAAGACACCCTAAATTGATCTACCCCTAACGTTTCACAGCGGTGAGGCGTTCGTACCCGACCGCCCCAAGCGATCGCCCGTCTTCATCCGCCTGCGGCTCCCGGTCTGCACCTGATGCCGGCGCGCGGATCGAGCTATGAGCCCGCGCTGGACCTCGACGCGCTGGATTCCAGCGCGTCGATCAGCGATCCCGCGTCGAACGCGCCCTCGTGGAGGGTGCCGTTGACGAAGAACGCGGGCGTGCCCCTGATTCCAAGGCGCCGCGCGCTGTCCTCGTCGCGGCTGACCCGCGGGGCGTGGACGTGGCTCGCCAGCTCGTCGCGGACAACCTGGGAATCGAGGCCGATCGCCTCCGCGTGCTCTGCCAGATCGTTCAGGCTGAGCCTGCCGCGCGACGCGTAGAGCTCGTCGTGCATCGGCCAGAACGCCCCCTGGGCTGCCGCTGCCTCGGCTGCCTCGGCCGCGTTCTGGGCGTCGGGATGGACCTCGCTGAGGGGCATGTGGCGAAAGGCGAAGCGCAGGCGCCCGTCGAGTCGTTCGCGCGCGCGGCGGACCATCGACTGCGCTGCGACGCAGTACGGGCACTGAAAGTCCCCGTACATGAGGAGCTCAAGCGGCGCGTCGTCGGGGCCGGCGACGTGGTCGTCGATGCCGAGCGGCGGGGTGAGGCGGGTTGGGGGCACGGGTGCAACCTACAGGTCGCGGCGCGCGGTCAAGACGCGCCGTAGCGCCCGCCTAGACTCCTCGCCGTGAACGACATCGAGCTCCTCATCGCGGTTCTGTTTGCCGCGGCGGTGCTCGTGCGCCTCGCCGATCTCATCTCGATTCCCTACCCGATCGTGCTCGTCATCGGAGGCGTTGCGATCGGCTTCGTGCCCGGGCTGCGTGACATCCGGCTCGCCCCCGAAGTGATCTTCCTCGTGTTCCTGCCGCCGCTGCTGCACGCGTCGGGCTTCCGCGCATCGCCCCAGGAGCTGCGCGCCGCCGCGGCGCAACTCGTATCGCTGACGTTCGCGCTCGTGCTCGTCACCATGGGAGCGGTCGCCGTCGTGGCGCACGCGGTGGTTCCCGGGCTGAGCTGGCCGGTCGCGTTCCTGCTGGGGGCAATCCTCGCGCCAACCGATCCGGTGTCGGCCGCAGCGACGTTCAGCCGACTGGGAGTGCCTGAGCGCGTTGCGCTCGCAGTCGAGGCGGAGGCGATGCTCAACGACGCCGCGGCGCTCGTCGCCTTCCGCATCGCGCTGGCCGCGGCCGGAGGCACGTTCGCCATGGGACACGCCGTCGTGGACTTCGTCACGTCGGCGGCCGGAGGCGTCGCCGTCGGTCTGGCCGTCGGCTGGATCGGCGTGCGCATGCACCGCAAGCTGTTCGACGTGCCGCTGGCCATATTCCTCACCCTGCTGTTCGCCTACGGCGCATACATCGGCGCTGAGCAGATAGGCGTCTCGGGCGTGCTGGCGACCGTGACCGCCGGCATCTGGTTTGGCTGGCATGCGCACGAGATGTTCGATGCCGACACGCGCCTGAGCGCGATCGCGTTCTGGCAGGCGCTCGTGTTCGCGCTGGAGACGACGCTGTTCGTGCTGCTCGGGCTGCAGCTTGAGAGCGTCTACGAAACCGTGGGCGGTGGTGTCGGCGAGCTGCTCGTGGATGTGGCCGCCGTGAGCGCGGTCGTGGTCGCCGTGCGCCTGGCCTGGGTGGGGGTTGCGCCGCTGCTGGCGCGAGTCGTGGTACGCGCGAGCCGCGCGGACATCGGCGAGAACTGGCGCGAGCGATTCGTCGTGGGGTGGAGCGGGATGCGCGGCGCGATCTCGCTGGCGGCCGCGCTCGCTCTCCCGTCCTGGGTGCCCCACCGCGACGTGCTCATCTTCGTCACGGTCGGCGTCATCGCGGTGACGCTCGTGGGCCAGGGGCTGACGTTGCCGCTGATCCTGCGCCGGCTGAGGCTCAGCGGGGTTCGCGAGTGGAGCCCGGACGAGGCGATCGCGCGGCTCGAGGCCGCGCAAGCCGGGCTGGATCGCTTGGACGAGCTCGAGCGGGAGGGGCGGATCAGCGAGGAGCGTCTGCGCCGCATGCGCGAGCTGTACCGCTCCCGCTTCCAGCGCTGCATCGCTGTCATCGGCGGCGACGGCAGCGAGGCGCGGCAGGCGGCGCGCGAGCCCGTCGCGCGCTACAGCGACCTGCGACGCGAGCTCATCGGGGTGGAGCGCGCGACGCTGCTGGGACTGCGCAACGAGGGGCGGCTGAAGGGGGATGTCATGCGCGAGATCCAGCGCGATCTGGACCTGGAGGAGGCGCGGCTGCCGGCGTAGGCGTTGTGCCGGGCGGCGACGGCGCCGCCGCGGGTAGCTCGATCCAGACGCCGGCGCTGCCATCGGTCCGGTACGGCATCAGCACCCGCTCCGGCATCTCGTCTCCTGCCCGCGGGATGTGGCGACCATGTAGCCGCCGCCGGCCGATACGCTTCGCGCCAATGCACACAATCCCGCGACATCGCACGTCGTCCGCCGCTGTTGCGGCGCGCGTCATCGCCACAACGCTCGGCTCTCTCAAGCTGCCGGGCCGCGCGGGTTGAGCCGGGACCTGAACCGTGGATCCAGCGTGGATCGGGTTCGCCGGTGGCGTCATCGGGACCCTGGCGAGCGCCGTCATCGCCGTGCGACAGACGCGCGAGTCCGAGCGCCTCGCGCAGCTCAACCGTGGATTCGAAGAGCAGATGGCGCGGCTGGAGAGCAAGCTTCAGGCCGACCTCGCAGTGCTCAACGACGAGCTGGAGACCGAACGCCACAAGCGCATCGCGCTGCTGGACCGCGACCTGCGCGCCGAGGACGTCCTGAGCAAGTACCGCGAGCCACTCGCGTCGGCGGCTTTTGACCTGCAGAGCCGCTGCTACAACATCCTGGCGCTCAACTTCTTCGACAAGTTCGGCCCCGGCCACGAGCGCTTCCCCGAGGCGCAGAGAACGACGCTGTTCCGGTTTGCGCAGTATTTCGGCTGGACCGAGATCCTGCGCCGCGACATCCAGTTTCTGAGCTTCCCCGAAGCCGAGGACACGCGCAACGTCTCCCAGCTTCAGAGCCGGGTATCTCGCCGCCTCGCGTCCTCTGACGACGATGTGGCGCTGATGATCTGGGCCGACGAGCAGCGGGCGATCGGCGAGCGGATGATCATCCAGGAGCACGACAAGGTGATCTGCATGGGCTACGCCCGCTTCTGCGACGTGTACGACGAGTGCTTTGAGCCGCTGTTCAGGCGCATACTCGAAGACCTCTTCGATCCGGCTTCGGTGAAGCGCTTACGTGCGGTGCAGCACCTGCTCTGCGAGCTCGTCGAGACGCTTGACACGCACCGGATGCGCTACACGGAGGATCTCCAGCGCGCGTGATGGCGTCGCGGTCGCAGACCGCAAACTGCCTACGGCACACAATTCATGCGCGCGCGTCTATCGCCAGCGCGGGCTCGTCCTCCGGAGGACCCTCCCTGGGATCCCGATCCCGGCGGCGCGTGGCGTCGCGGTCGGATCCCGCGATGATGTCGTCGGGAGCCTTGTCCTTGGGCAGGAACCCCGACTTCATGCCGAAGTAGACCGCCTGCGGGTGGTGGGCGACGATCGCCAGCGTCGACTGCTCGGGCTCGACCGCGAAGCCGCCGGTCAGCGACAGCCCGATCGAGGGCGCATCCAGCAGCCGGTAGACCTTCTCGTGCTCGGACTGCTCCGGGCAGGCGGGATAGCCCCACGAATAGCGCCGGCCTTCGGCGGGCCCGATCCCAAGGTCCGCTCGCACGCGCGAGTGCAGCCACTCGGCCATGCCCTCCGCGGCCTGCACGCCCAGGCCGTGGGTGAACAGCTGCTCGGCGTATTCGCCGTCGGCTTCCAGCGCGGTGATGACCTGCGTCACCTGCGGTCCGACCGTCACCGCCTGCAGCGCGACGACGTCGAGCTCGCCGCTGTCCTTCGGGCGGAAGAAGTCGGCCAGGCAGATCCGGTGGTGGCCGGGCTGGCGCGGAAAGCGCAGGCGCTCCAGCACGGTCGTGCGGTCGTCAGGGTTGAGCACGACGACGTCGTTGCCCTCGCTGTAACAGGGGAAATAGCCCAGCAGCGCGCGCGGGCGCAGGTAGTCCTGCTCGCGCCACATGCGCTCCAAACGCGGCTGGAAGTCCTCGCCGACGAGGCTCCGCCACGCGTCGCCCTTGACGCCGCGCCCGCCCCAGTGCAGCTTGAACAGCACGTGGGTGTCGAGATGCGGAAACACGTCATCCAGCGGCACGTCGATCTCGCGCGTGCCCCAGAACGGCGGTTCGGGGATCGGCGCGTCGATGCGTGCGGCCGATCGCACCGACGTGTCGTCGGTCACCAGCGGCGGCGGGTCCTTGCCGTGCTTGCGGAAGTGCTCAGCCGCCGCGCGCGTCTTGGCGATCAGCTCGGCGCGCTGCTGCTCGTCGATGAGCTGGTCCATCTTGTGCAGCCCTTCGAAGGCGTCCTTGCAGTAGAAGACCCCGGGCTCGTAGATCTCGTCGGACGTGCGTCCCTTGGGGTACAGCGCGCGCAGGCCGAAGTCGCGGTTGATCGCCGCGCCGCCGATGAGGACCGGGTACTGCAGGCCCCGCGCGTGCAGCTCCTCGATGCACAGCGGCATCTGCTTGGAGGTCGAGACGAGCAGCGCGCTCAGTCCGATCGCCGTCGCGTTGCGCTCCTGCGCGGCTTCCAGAATCGCCGAGATCGGAACCTGCTTGCCGAGGTCGACGACGGTGTAGCCGTTGTTCGTCAGGATCGTGTTGACGAGCGACTTGCCGATGTCGTGGACGTCGCCGAAGACCGTCGCGATGACGACCGTCCCCTTCGTGTAGCCCTCGACCTTGTCGAGGTACTCCTCGAGCTTGGCGACCGCGCGCTTCATGACGGTCGCCGACTGCAGCACGAACGGCAGGATCAGCTCGCCGGAGCCGAACAGGTCGCCGACCTCCTTCATCGCCGGGAGCAGGACCTCGTTGAGCGTCGGGACCGCACCGATCTTCTCGACCGAGCGGTCGATCCAGTCCTCGACCCCCTCTTTCTTGCGGCGCAGGATGTGCAAGTGCAGCGCCTCTTCGGGCTCCATGCCCGCGGTCGGATCGGCCTTCTCGTCCTCGGCCTCGGCCGTGCTGGACTCAAAGTGCGCGATGAAGCGCTCGAGTGCGTCGTCGCGGCGGTCGAAGACGAGGTCGTCGGCCAGCGCACGCTCCTGCTCGTTGATCTCGCCATAGGGCGTGATGTGATTGGGGTTGACCATTGCGAGGTCAAGCCCCGCCTCGACGCAGTGATGCAGGAAGGCCGAGTTGAGGACGGCGCGCGCGCGCGGGGCGACGCCGAAGGAGACGTTCGAGACCCCGAGCGATGTCTTGACGTACGGGATCTGCTCCTTGATCGCGCGGATTCCCTCGATCGTCTCGACAGCCGACGGGCGCCACTCCTCGTCGCCGGTCGTCAACGTGAACGTCAGGCAGTCGAAGATGAGCGATTCGGGGTCCAGCCCGTGCTCGTCACAGCACAGCTCCTTCAGGCGCTTGGCGATCTGGAGCTTGCGCTCGGCCGTCTTCGCCATGCCGACCTCGTCGATCGTCAGTGCGATGAGGCAGGCGCCGTGTGCCAGTGCGATCGGCACGACGCGGTCGAGCTTGTCGCGACCGGCTTCGAGGTTGATCGAGTTGACGATCGCGCGACCCGGGATCTGCTCCAGCGCCGCCTCGATGACATCCGGCTCGGTCGAGTCGACCTGGATCGGGGCCGGCTGGGACAGCGACACGCGCTCGGCGACGCGACGCATCTGCTCGGCTTCGTCGTCGCGCTCGACGAGCGCGACGCACAGGTCGAGCACGTGCGCGCCGCCCTCTACCTGGTCCTCGGCGATGTGGTTGAGGCCCTCGTAGTCGTCGGCCAGCAGCAGCTCCTTGACCTTGCGCGAGCCCTGCGAGTTCACGCGCTCGCCGACCATCGTCGGGCGCGGCTCCTGCACGAGCGGCGTCGCGGTGATCATCGAGCTGATGTGCGCCGGGCGCGGGACCGGTCGCGGCTTGGCGCGCCGTCCCTTGACGGCGTCGGCCAGCATGCGGATGTGGTCCGGCGTCGTGCCGCAGCAGCCGCCGACGATGCTCACGCCGTAGCGCTCGACGAACTCGACGAGCGCCTTGGAGAACGGCTCCGCCTGCTCGGGAAAGATCGTTTCGCCGTCGTGGCCCTGGATCGGGATGCCGGCGTTGGGCATGCAGGCGACCGGCAGCGGCGAGAACTCGCCGAGGAAGCGGATGGCGTCGCGCATGTCCTCCGGACCCGTCGAGCAGTTCAGGCCGATCGCGGCGACGTCGAGTGCCTCGAGCGTCGCAAGCACCGCTGAGATGTCGGTGCCCAGCAGCATCTTGCCTCCGTTTGGCAGCAGCGAGACGTCCGTGTGGATCGGGACCTCGCGACCCGCCCGCTTCATCGCCTCGCGCGCGCCGAAGACGGCTGCCTTGACCTCGAGGATGTCCTGCGCCGTCTCGATCAGGATGACGTCGACGCCGCCCTCGATCAGGCCGAAGCACTGCTCGGCGAACGACTCGCGCAGCCTGGCGAAGGAGATGTCGCCGAGGGTGGGATCGTCGGAGGCGGGCAAAAAGCCGGTCGGTCCGACGGAGCCGGCGACGAAGATGTGCTCGCCGGCCACGCGTCGCGCGAGCTCGGCCGCCTTCTGGTTGATCTCGGTCGTGGCCTCGCCCAGGCCCCATTCGTCGAGCTTCAGGCGGCTGGCCTGGAAGGTGTCGGTCTGGATCGCGTCGGCGCCGGCGTCGATGAAGGACTCATGGACGCCTGCGATGACGTCGGGGCGGTTGAGAACGAGCGCCTCATGCGCGCGGCCCGGCAGCTTGTAGTCGTCCTCGAGCGAAAGGTCGAACTGCTCGAGCGTCGCGCCCATGCCCCCGTCGTAGACCATGACATGCGTGCGGATGGCCGACGTGTAATCGCGCATCCGCTTCGATGCTAGTAGGTCGTCCAACTAATCCCCCCACGCGCCGATCGGCCGCCGATCGTCGCGCAGCGTCATCCTCGATCGCGTTTGGAAGGTACGGCGCGCGCCTCAAAGCGCGCCGAGGTGCGTCTCAAGTGCCTCCAGATGGCGGTGCTCGAGCTGGCGAACGCGATGCACCCATGGCTCCGCGACGCGATGCGCGAGGTTCGGATCGTCGTCGTGCAGGGCATCGGCGAGCGCTCGCCAGGCGTCCGTCAGGTCGTCGCAATGCAGCGCCGCCTGCCCAAGCGCAGGCGATCTGAGCAGCGCTGCGCCGTCGTGTAGGAAGCGTGCCTGCAGCGAGCGGTACAGCGCGCCGCCCGTGCCGCCGTCTCGGATCCGGAAGCGCAGCGCGGCGAGCGTCGGGCCGAGCATCGGGCCGGTCATCTCCGGTAGCTGCGGCCAGGTGGCATCGAGAGCGTCGATCGCCGCCAGCCCGGCGTGCTCGTGCGGATGCGCGCAGACGCTCGGGTCGCGCAAGCTTCGCACGGTTCGCATCAGCCCGGCTGTGATCGCCTTGCGCGGGCTGCCGAGCCGGTTGGGCGGGCGCAGGCGCAGCAGCGCGTGGCGGGCGGGCAGCGGCCAGCCTTGCGAACGGCGGGCGGCGGCCAGCGCGTTGAGCGTGCAGCGCTGCGGATCGGGAAAGCACTGGTCGGCGACCCACACGTGGCCGGCTTCGGCGTCGTAGCTCGTGACGACGATCGCGTGGCGCGTGTCATGGCAGCGCCCATCGCGGTAGTTCAGGGCGCCGACGTCGGCGCGCACGAGCGTCGGGTACCCGCACTCCAGCTCGGCGTGCAGCAGCTCCCAACCCGCCCTCGGGTCGTCTGTGGCGCACCATTCGGCGTCGAGCCCGAGATGGCGGCACAGCTCGATCTCAAGTGATGGCGCGCGCCCGTCGAGGTCGATTGCCGGTGCGGTGTCGGCGGCGATGCGTACGCGTAGGTCAAGCGCCCCGGAGAGTCCGAACACGGCGCCCTCGGACAGCGGCTCGGGGGCGTAGGACAGGTGGTAGTGCTCGAGTAGGTCGCGCAACGCTCCGCTCGCGGCGTGCGCGGCGACGCGGTGGTGAAAGCGGGTGTCCAACCCCACGGCGCCGGTGCTCATCGCGGCACCCCTACCCGGTCAGCAGGCTTCATGGACGACCGCGCGACTTTGTGGCGCAGACGAGCACAGCGGTGATGAGGTCACCCACGCCTGCTCGGCGTGACGATCCGATGAACATCGTTCACGAGCGGCCGGTGTTGAGCTCGATCCAGGCGCGGCCTCAGACGACCAGCGAATCGAACAGGTGCTCCAGCGTGGTCGCGGGGTCGTGGGTCAGCCCCGTGTGGACCTCGGACGGCTGGATGATCGTGCTCGACGGCGCGACGATCCAGCCGAAGCGCTCAGACGTCGGCAGCTTGCCGAGCGCGCCGCCGTGCGCGTGCCCGCCGAGGACGTTTGCGATCGCCTTGAGCTGACTGCGGACGGCCGCGAGGTCGAGATCCGGAG
>DASVPU010000071.1:0-19479 GCA_036389475.1 Solirubrobacteraceae bacterium | reverse complement strand
CCGCGCTCGGCGCCGGGACGCGCGCGATGGGCGGCGATGACCTGTCCGCCTTTTTCGAAGTGCTTCAGCGCGGTCACAGCCTCGTCTACGAACCCACGGCGATCGTGCGCCATCGCCATCCCCGCGACGTGGGCGTACTGAAGCGTCAGGTGTATGGTTACGGCGTCGGTCTGACGGCGTATCTGACGAAGTGCGTGCTCGACCGGCCGCGTCTGCTGGGGTCCGCGACGCGGCGCCTGCCCGCCGCGGCGTCGTACGTCTTCAGCGCGGCATCATCGAAGAATGCTCGTCTGCCGGCCGGATATCCGCCGGAACTCCTTCGCCTTGAGCGGCTGGGGATGCTCACGGGGCCGTTCGCGTACGTCGCGAGTCGCCGCAGGGTCGCGAGGGCGACGTGAGCGGCGAGCGTTTCCCGGTGCTGCTGTATCATAGCGTCGCGGACGCGGTGGCTCCTGGCTTCGCGACTTGGGCGGTGAGCCCAGAGCTGTTTGGGGCGCACATGGATGCTCTGGCGAGCGAGGGTTATAGTGCGTTCACGGTCAGCGAGCTCGCGCGGCGAGCCTTCGGCCACGACGCGGCGCTCCCCGCCCGCACGGTCGCGATCACGTTCGACGACGGGTTTGAAGACTTCTACACCGCTGCCTGGCCACAGCTGGTGCGCTACGGCCTGACAGCTACCGTGTTCGTGACGACGGGGCACGTGGGGGCCACGAGCGCGTGGCTGCAGCGCCAAGGCGAAGGCGACCGGCCGCTGATGAGCTGGTCGCAGATCGCTGCGATCAGCCAGGCGGGCGTGGAGTGCGCAGCGCACAGCCGTACACATGTTCAGCTCGACACGGTGGCGCGGTCGCGCGCCCGTGAGGAGATTGTGCACAGCAGCCGCGAGCTCGCGGCCGTCGTCGGCCCCGTCACCTCCTTCGCTTACCCGCATGGATATCACTCGCGGCACGTGCGCCAGGAGGTTCGCCGCGCGGGGCTGGGGAGCGCGTGGGCCGTGGCAGACGGGATGGCTTCGGCGTCTGACGACCGATACGCGATCCCGCGCATCATCGTCAGGGCCGGGACGAGCGCAGAAACACTGGTGAAGATGCTCGATGGAGCGCGGCGCCCGCCGCGGCCCCGGCCGCTGCGTCGGACCGCCTGGCGCTCACTTCGTCGCGCGGGGGTCGAGCCGTTCGTCGAGCGCTGGTCTGGGGTCGCTCGCGCGGGAGGAGCATCGCGATGAGAGGCGCGATGGCGGCGCTGGGGCATTCCCCGCGTCCGGTTGCTCGTCGGCGTGCACGGCTGCTCGTAACGACGCCCGCCCCGCGCGGCGTATGGCGCGAGTTGCTTGCCGCCGATCGCGACGGGCTCGCCTTCCAGGCGCCCGAGTGGACTGACGCGATCTGCGCGACGGGCTGCTACGAGGATGCAAGCCGCCTCTACGAGACGAGTGACGGAGCGCGGATGATCCTGCCGCTGGCGCGGCGCAGGGGGCCGTTCCCGCGGGCGCTCGCACCCCAGGGATCCATGCCTCACGCGTGGGGGATGGGCGGCGTGGTAGCTGACGCGCCGATCGAGGCGGCGGAACTGTCGCTCATCACCGCCGATCTCGCCTCACTGCCTGCGCTGCGCACGAGCATCCGGCCAAATCCCTTGCAGGCTGGTCTGTGGGCGGATGCGACCGCTCCTCTCGGAGTCACCTCGCTGGCGCGCCGCGCTCATGTGCTTGACCTTCAAGGCGGCAGCGAAGAGGTATGGCAGCGAGCTTTCGCGTCCTCGGCGCGCCGAGCCGTGCGCAAGGCCCAGCGCTCGGGACTTCAGATCAAATCCGGCTGCAGCGACGAGCTGCTGGCGGATTTTCACACGTTGCTGGGCTGCTCGGTCAAGCGCTGGGCGCACGCCCAGCACGAGCCGCTCGCGCTCGCGCGCTTGCGGGCTCGTCAGCGCGACCCGCTTGCGAAGTTCCAATCCATCGCGCGAGCAATTGGCGCGTCGCTGCGGGTTTGGGTCGCCTACCGCGACGGGGTCGCCGTCGCCTCGATCGTCGTGGTACTCGGCGCCGACGCAAGCTACACGCGCGGCGCGATGGATAAGGAGCTGGCTGGTCCAGTGGCGGCAAACGAGCTGCTGCACTGGCTCGCGATCCGCGATGCGTGCGACGCTGGCTGCAGGCATTACCACATGGGTGAGAGCGGCGCCTCTGTCTCCCTCGCGCGCTTCAAGGAGAAGCTCGGTGCACGGCCCGTGGCGTATGCGGAATATCGGTTCGAGCGTGTAGCGTTGACGGCGACCGACGCGGCAGCGCGCGGACTGGTCAAGCGGGCGCTTCGGTTCAGGGATGCGTAGGGTGGCGTTGCTGCTCGTGGTGCCGGTGATGGCGGCTGCCCAGGGCGTCGTGACGGCTCGACATGGCGGTGCCTCGCGCTCGCCGCCGCAACTGCTGCTACGGGAGGACTTCGACGGCTCGCAGCTCAATCGCAGCCGCTGGCGCACCTGTCACTGGTGGGCGGCCCGCGGCTGCACGATCGCGAGCAACCATGAGCTGCAGTGGTATCAGCCCGAGCAGGTTCGCGTGCACGGCGGCGCGCTGCGGCTGGTCGCGCAACGGCGCCGCGTGCGCGGCTCGGGCGACAGCATCCATCGCTACGTCTCTGGGATGGTCAGCTCCGGGCCGGCGCGCGGCTCTAGCAGGGCGAAGTTCGCCTTTCGTTATGGCCGCGCGGAGATCCGGGCACGCGTTCCCGCGGGGAAGGGCCTGTGGTCGGCGTTCTGGCTACTGCCCGTGAGCCGCACCTCCAAGCCCGAGATTGACGTCATGGAGATCGTCGGCCAGCGCCCCGACCTCGTTGAGTTTCACCTGCACTGGCGAGCTCGGAACGGCACTGTCAAGCAGCGCGGGAAGCGGTGGGCCAACGCGGGCCTGCGCAGCGGCTGGCACACATTCGCGATCGACTGGCGGCCCGGCAGCCTCACCTGGCGCGTCGACGGGGTCGTTCGCTGGCGCGTGCGCGGGACTGTCGTCCCGAGCACGCCGATGTACCTCATCGTCAACCTCGCGGTCGGGGGGGACTGGCCCGGTGCACCGGACTCCTCGACGACGTTCCCGGGCGCGCTGCTGGTCGACAGCGTGAAGGTGTGGAGATGAAGGGGTCGGCGATCGCGGCCGCGGTCGCGGCCCGCGCACCGATGCCTGGGTTGAGGACTCGCCTGCAGCTGCCGCTGTATCGCAACGGCTATGCGCTTGTCGTGGGCTCGGGGTTGACGTCGGCGCTCGGCCTCGTCTATTGGGTCGTGGCGGCGCGCACCTACTCGCTGGCCGCCGTCGGTGTCAGCGCTGCGCTGATCTCGGCGATGACACTGCTCGCGAACCTGGCTCAGGTCAACCTCAAGAGCGCGCTCAACAGGTTCTTGCCCACAGCGGGCAGCAGGACCGCGCGTTTCGTCATGCGCTCGTACGCCGTCGCGCTCGTCGCGTCGGCCGTGGCCAGCGTGATCTTCCTCGCTGGACTTGACATATGGTCCCCGCGGCTCGGGTTTCTCAGTGAACGTCCCGAGCTCGCGTTGTGGTTCATCGCCAGCACGATGGCCTGGACGATCTTCGTCCTCCAAGACAGCGTTCTCGCCGGCATTCGCCAGGCGGGCTGGGTTCCAGTCGAGAACCTCCTCTACGCCCTCACGAAGATCGGGTTGCTCGTTGCCCTAGCAGCGCTCGCGCCGACACTCGGCACGTTTGTGGCATGGACGGCGCCGCTGCTGGCGCTCGTGGTGCCGCTGAACCTGCTGCTGTTCCGTCGCCTGATACCACGCCACGTGCGGGCCACGCGCGGGCAGGAGCAGACGCTCGCAGGCCGCCAGATCGCCCGCTACGTCACTGGCGACTACGTCGCGTATCTCATCTTGACCGCGACGATCGGGGTGCTGCCGCTGATCGTGTTGGGCGTCGTAGGGCCTGAGGCGAGCGCGTACTACTTTGTCTCCTGGTCGATGTCTTACGCGCTGTATCTCATCGCCGGCGGCATGGGTGTGTCGATGATCGCCGAGGCCTCGCTCGACCCCTCCCTGCTACGGGCCCACTGCCGCCGCACGATGCTCGAAACGGCCCGACTCACAGTGCCCGCCGTCGCCGTCGTGGTTGTCGCCGCGCCCTACATCCTCGGGCTACTCGGCGAGCAGTACTCCCGAGAATCGGTCGTGCTGCTGAGGCTGCTAGCTCTCTCGGCGCTGCCGTGGATCATCTTCGTGGCCTACACGAACGTCGCGCGGGTCCAGCGCAGGATGCGCGCGGTCATCGGGGCGAACGTCGCGCTTAGCGGCCTCGTCTTGATATTGGGGATACCGCTGCTGGCCACAATCGGCATCGAGGGGCTTGGGGTGGCGTGGCTGGCGGCACAATCCGCAGTGGCGACCGCGATCATCGCCGGCCAACTGCGACCCACTGCACGGCGCCGGTGGCCAACGCACGCGCTGCTGGCGCTCTCGAGCGCGCGCATCTGGGGCGTGCACGTGTGGCGGATCGTTGGCGGGGCGCGCGCGCGCCGGACGGTCGTCGATGACCTGCGGCGCAGCGACCCCGAGCGCTCGCAATGGCGTCTGCAGCGGCACCTGCGCACACGCAACGACGTCGCGGTGAGCATGATCGGCGCACCGAGAGCGGCTCCGTCAGCGTTGGTCAAGCTCGCCACGAGCGAGGCGGCGGAGCGTTCGCTACGGCTGCAGCATGACACCGTCCTGCGGCTGCGAGGCATCCCCGGCCTTGAGCGCTGGACCGGGATTGTTCCGCAGGTGCTCGCAGGCGGCGTCGCGGAAGGCCGGCGCTTCGTCGTCGAGAAATGCCTGCCGGGCACCGCTGGCGATCGCCTGCTGCGAGACCCTGAGAGCCACGAGCAGTTGCTCATCGCCGCCGAGACGGCGATCGCCCCGCTGCACGAGGCCACCCGGCGCGTGACACGCGTCGACGACGAACTGCTGCGAGACTGGGTTGACCTGCCGCTAGCCCGGCTACGCTCGGTCATTGCCCGCCGTTCTCGCCTGTCAGAGGCGGCAATGGCCGTTGAGTGCCTGCGCGCCGAGCTGCACGAAGTCTTGGGGGACAGGCGTGTCGCCACGAGCCAAATCCACGGAGATCTCTGCCCAAGCAACCTGCTGATGAGTTCCGACGCTCGGGCCGTTCTGGGCATCGTCGACTGGGAGCAGGGCTGCGAGCGCGGGCTCGCGCAGCTCGACCTGCTGCATCTGCTGATGACGGCGCGGATGCAAGTCGAGCGCTGCGAACTCGGCGCCGTCGTGGTGCAGATGCTTCGCGATCCACGGTGGCGACCAGAGGAACTGCCCGTGGCCCGCGTCGTCGCGCAGGGCGAACCGTCTCCGAAGGCACAGACGCGCACCATCGTCCTGCTGACCTGGCTGCATCACATCTCGGCGAACCTGGGCAAGTCCACGCGCTACGGGCGCAGCCGTGCATGGGTTCGGTGGAACATCGATCCCGTGCTCGCGCAGATCCTAGGCGAGAGCGCGCTGTCGCGCCGGCAGCTAGGGCACCGGCACTGCGCGGATGGCTCGTAGCAATGCGGACGATAATCGGAAGACTCACGCTAGAGCACGCGGCTATGCCAGTCGCGCTTGCGGCCGCGGTCGCACTGTGGGTCGTCTCGCTGGGCGCGATCGACCCGGCCGCGATGACCGATCTGGGCCTGATTTCGGTGCTGCCCGCCAGCTTCTTCGCCGCGCTGCTCGTGCTGACGATGAGCTTTGCTGCGCTCGTGCACCGGCGCCCGCGGCGCAGCTTACTGCTGGCAGCACATCTGCTCGCGCTGATCGCGTTCCTGCACGCCACGCCGACGATCGTCTATGGCACCCTGCGCTACTCCTGGGCATGGAAGCACGTCGGGATCGTTGACTACATCCAGCGGCACGGCAGCGTGGCGACGGACATCCACGCGCTTGACGTCTACCACAACTGGCCCGGGTTCTTCGCACTCGACAGCCTCCTGACCGATCTCGCCGGGCTTGACGACACGCTCGCGTTGGCCACCTGGGCACCAGTCTTCTTCAACGTGCTCACCCTCGGCGCGGTGCTGTTCGTGTTCTGCGCCCTGACGCGCGACCGACGCGCGATTTGGCTCGGCGGCTGGTTGTATCTCATCACCTGCTGGGTCGGCCAGGACTACTTCTCGCCGCAAGCCTTCGCGTTCTTTCTTTATCTCATCGTCATCGGCATCGTCCTGAAATGGCTGCCGAGGCTCACGCGCTCGAAAACCGCAGAACAGCAGCGGCCCAAACAGTGGGCGCGCCTGAGCGAATGGTCAAGCCAGGACGCGATGCGCGCGGCGATGGTGGCGCTCGCCGTGCTGCTGCTGGCGGCGATCGCCGCCAGCCACGCCCTGACCGCAGTCATGGTTACCGTGGCACTCACCGTCCTCGTGCTCTTTGACATCTGCGCCGTACGTAGCCTGCCGGTCGTGGCCCTAGCGCTTACCGTTGTGTGGGACTTTGTCTTTGCAATCAACTACGTTGAAAGCCGCGCGGCAACGCTGTCTGAGAAGATCCGCCTGCCGTGGGTGACGACTGAGTCAAGCCTCACCGATATCGCGCAGCTCAGCCACGGGCAGGTACTCGTGGCGAGTGTCGCGCGCGCACTCGTCGTGGCGGTAGCCGTGCTGGCCCTGGCAGGCGCGCTGCGCCAGTGGCGCAGCCGCGGCCTCAACCGGCCGGCGGTGGTGCTCGCGCTGGCGCCGCTGCTGCTGTTCCTCAGCGGTGACTACGACGGCGAACTTCTGTTTCGGATCTACCTGTTCGCCGTCCCGTTCCTGGCGTTTCTCGCCGGGCACGCCCTGCTCGCGTCGAAGGCGCGCGGCCGGTCCTGGCGGGCGGCGATCGTGTCCGCGGCGGTCGGGTCGGTCTTGTTGGCGGCGTTCCTCGTCGCCTACTACGGCAAGGAGCACCAGTACTACTTCACACCCGCGGAGGTCTCCGCGGCACGCTACGTCTATACGCACGGGTCCTCGGGCGCGTTGCTCATCGAAGGCACCCACAACTATCCCGCCCAGTTCAAGAACTACGAGCGTCTGGACTACGTCACAATCGCTCAGGAGCCACCTGCGTCGCAAAGACGCGTCCTGGCGCACCCCGTGACCGTGCTGGCAAACTGGATGAGCGACCCTGCACGCAGTGGCGCGTTCGTGATTATCACGCGCAGCCAGAAAATCGAGGTCAGCGAGCTTGGTGTACTGCCGCCCGGAAGCCTTGACCGGATCGAGCGCGCGTTGCGTGCCTCTCCGCGGTTCGCGGCGGTCTTTCACAACCGCGACGCGACAGTCTTCGCGCTTGCCCGCACGCCACGGCGGCCGACGTGACAAGCAGGCGCCAGCGCTGGCCGCTAGTCATCGTTCTCTCAGGCGCGCTGCTGACCACGCTCATGGCCACAGACGTGCAAAGCCCCGTGCGCATCGTGCTCGCGCTGTGGTTCTTGCTCGTCTGCACGGGCATGGCGTTCGTCCCGCTGCTGTCGATCGAGCGACCGCTCACCGAGCTTGGCCTGGGTGTGATCGCAAGCATCGCCGTGGACAGCGTCGTCACCACCGCGATCCTACTCGTGGGCGACCTGTCGCCTGCCACTGGCCTGCTCGCGCTGGAGGCGCTGTGCCTGCTGGGCTGCACTGCGCAGATCGCTGCGGCGCCGATGCTCGCAGTGTTGAAAGCTCGTCTGACGCCGCCAAAGCGTCACCCCAGCGGCCTCGTCGTCGCCGCGCCACGCTCCGATGGCTCGGTGGCGCACGCGACGGCGCTTTCTGTGCGCCCAGCATCCGCGGGGCCGCGCGAACGTCGTTTTGCTGTCGGGCGCCGCATGGCCTTTGGCGGCGTCTTGGCAGTGTCCGCGGCGTTTGCCATGACCCCGGACTTGGACATAAGCAGCCCACGACACGACGAATACCAGGGCGTCCGGTCGCGCGCGCAGGCGACCGGGCAGCCGCTCGATGTTGAACGCTACCTCTCCCAGCGCGCCGAGGACACGCCCAACGCCCAGCGCTACGACCGCGGTGGACGGGCCGACCGCACGTCAGCTGCCAGCGGCGGTGGCGCCGGCGCGCGCGCCCGCCACACCGCCCGGACTCCCCGTCCCCGGGGTGCCATTGCGCCCGGCGACGGCAAATGGCACGAGAAAGGCTTACGCCCGACCCACGACGCCGCGGCCGCCGAGCAACAGGTCCCGCTACCCCAACGCGGCGGCCCCGATCGGCCATCGACGCCTGAACCATCCTTGTCAACGCCTGGACCATCCCCGGCAACGCCACGTCCCGCGCCTGCCGACAAGCCCGGCGACCGTGACGGCGATGGCGTCCCCAACAGCCAGGACAACTGCCCCAACAAGCCCGGCACCAACAACGGATGCCCCATCAAAACACCGTGATACCCCCGCCTCGACGTCCGATGGCTGCGCTCAGGCAGCGGGACTCCAACAACCTTGACCGCGCGCTGGGTGAACGTGCGGTGGGCGTTAGGGCCCTGATCGTCAGGCTTGCGGGTCACCGGGCGCGACATTGGCTTCGGCTCGCTCTTAGGCAACGGAGCCGCCGAGCGGTTGAAGGTGCGGGGCAGCTGCTGCAGCTGACCTCGTCGCCCAATGACTTCGCCGCGCGCGCGCTCCTGTTCGGCCCACATAAGGGCGCTTCCGCTGTTCCTGAGAGAAATCCGCGCTCGCCCTGGGGCAACATTGCACCGCGGTCGCAGGCACCGGGGACCGCACCGGCGCCCGCGCTGCTCAACGATCTCGCCACGGCGGCGTCGCTGCTGCACGGCGACCTGCTGCAGGAGCGGATGCTCGACGCGTACCTGCGCGCCGCTGGCATGGCACAAGTCACTGACGACTATCTGCACCCCGAGATCTACCCGCTTGACAGAGCGGCCGGCGAGATCAGTAGATCCTTGCCCGTGTTCGGCAGACTCGCTGCCGCCTTTCTGGTCGCGACCGCGAACGCGGTTCGCGCGATACGAGCCTGTCGTCCGTCGATGCGACGCGTCCGCCGCTGGCGCGAGGATCTCGACGAGATCGTCGAGATGGTGGCACGAGACGTGCAGGCGGGCGTCGTGGACGCGACGCGACGCACGCTCAGACGCTCGGCTGCGCTCACCGACGCGCTCACCCAGCTGCCCGAGGATCTGCGCGCAGCGGTGGTCCGGCTTCCGGCCTGCTTTCACACCTTTGACCAGCAGCCGGTCGACCTCGACCGACTCATCGAGCAGTTCGCCGAGCGCCACCCTGAACGCCGCCGAACCCTGCTCGTCGTCGGCGTGCGAACGTCAGGCAGCTACCTCGCGCCGCTCTGTGCAGCCGCACTGCGCGAGACGGGATACCACGACGTGCGCGTGCTTACGGTGCGGCCGGACCGCGCCCTGCTGGCATACGAGCGTGCCCTCATCAGGTCAGTGTCTCAACGTCGCGGTCTCGTGCTGCTCACCGACGATCCTCCGGTCACCGGCTCCTCGATCGTAAAAGCGGCACGCGAGCTCGAGCGGGCAGGGCTCCGCGCTGACGCCATCGTGCTGCTCCTGCAGGTCTTCGGATCCGAAGCCGTTGTGCCCCCGTCGCTGCGCGGCCGCGACGCCGTGCTGCTCCCCTCAAGTCGCTGGGTAATCGCCGCCAAGCTGACGCCCGGCGAGGTCCGCAACGCGCTGTCGCGCCTCCTCGGTGAGCCAACGTCCGTCTTGGCGGTCGAACCTGCCCGCTTACCCGGCTCGCCGCCGTCACGCGGTCATGTGCGCGCGCTGTTTCGCGTCGTGCTCAGCGACCGCGCGACCGGCGAACAGACAGCGACACATGTGCTCGTCGAGGGTGTCGGACTCGGCTTCCTCGGGGCGCACGTGCTCCCACTGGCTCGCGAGCTGCAGCCCTTCATGCCAAAGGTGTTCGGACTTCGCGACGGGGTGCTGTACCGCGAATGGCTACCAGACGAGCGGCGCGTCAAATCGGAGGACACCGACGAGCAAGCGACCGCGTCCGCGATCGCCACGTACGTGGCCACACGCCAGCTCGTCCTACCCGTCGACACAGACCTAAGCCTGCGCCTTAGTGGTCAAGATGCCGCCTGGGAAGTCGCCAGCTTGATCCTCAGCCGCATATTCGGACGTGCCTGGCCGATCGCGAAGGTTCTGCTCATCGACCGCACGGTCAAGCGGGTGCTGCGGGTGCAGCGGCCGGCGATCGTCGACGGGAATACGGACCTTGCGCATTGGTTTTACGGTGATCGCGCAAAGCAATCACTCGTCAAGGTCGATCTCGGCGAGAACCGCTTCTCCAACCTCGGCCTGTGCTGCTTTGACGCGACCTTCGATCTCGCTGGCGTCAGCGCCATGACGGACTCTCCCACGCTGGCGCGCCGGCTGCGCCACAAGTACACCGAGCTGACCAACGAGCAAATCGACGAAGAGCGCTGGCTGCTCTACGAGCTGGCTCATCTCTGGGGTCGCGGACGCACGCAGCCGGCAAGCGAACCGGAGCTACAACGCGCACGCTCACGCGCGCTGCAGCGCTACTTCGCCGCCGTCTACTTCGCCGACGTCACGATCCAGCCCGACGGCCCGCTGTGCGCCCTCGACGTGGACGGCGTCCTCGAGACGGAGCAGCTCGGCTTCCCAGCCCTCACGCCAGCCGCCGCCCTTGCACTGCGCGCACTCGCGCTGCACGGTTACCAGCCCCTGCTCGCGACCGGCCGAAGCCTCAACGACGTCACGACCCGCTGCCGCAGCTATCCCCTGGCGGGAGGCGTAGCCGAGTACGGCTCCGTAACCTACGAACACCGCGGCGGAACCGTCCGTCGACTCGTGTCAGACCAAACGATCGCCGCCCTTGAGCGCCTTCGCGCGACACTCGAGCAGACACCCGGGATCGGCGTCGACGGCGAATACCAGCTCTCCGTGCGCGCGTTCATGCTCGAGCGCGGCCAACGCGCTGGCCTACGGCGCGAGACGATCGATCAGGCGCTGGCCCAAGCCGAGGTCGACGGGATCCGTGCAGTCCACGGCGAGGGACAGACCGACTTCATCGGCATCGCCGTGAATAAGGGAACCGCAGTGCGCGCGCTCGCAGCACAGCTCCATGAGCCCAAACAACCCCCCGACGACCGGCCACTCGAACTCGCCGTTGGCGACACCTTGGCGGACGCGCCGCTGCGCCCGCTCGCGGCCCTCGCGCTCGCTCCCGCGCACGCGTCAAACGCACTGCGAAAGGCGGGTTTCGAACTCACATCGAAGCCTTACCAGGCAGGCCTCGCTCAAGCCGTCGGCAAACTCATCGGACACCCTCCCGGGACCTGCGAGCTCTGCCGAATGCCTCACCCCACTACCGAACGGAAACTCCTGCTCAAGGTCCTCGCAACACCCGAACACGGCGCGATTGAGATGGCGCTGCACGCCCTCAAGCTCACCGCCACAGCACGATTTCATGCCTGATACGCCCGTTAAGTCGAATCGTGCTCGTGATGTGTGCCGTCGTTGAAGTACGCCGCGGGGCGATTGTGCGCGCCGGCGTCAACGAGGAGCGCCGAACTCCTGGACTCGCTGATCTCGGACAAGCGGCGCGTTCACGACCACCGCAGCCGTCGCTGTCGGTGATGTCCTCGATCGTCTCCACCAGCGGCGACGCAGCGGCGCCTGTGCGTGGCCTCAAACACTCGACAGCGCCGCGATAGCAGTCGCGGGGGGGTGGGCCGATGCGTCGGCATCGTGCTTGTGCTGAGCTGTCTACTACGAGATGCCGACAGAGTTGTGGGCGTCGACGGGCAGGTATCGGGCGTTTCCGTCCAAGTAGGCGTCGTAGCCGCCGAGCAGGAGCTGGGCCAGCGGGACGGTCGCCGGCAAGGGAGAATTCGTGCATTCTGCGTAGCCGTCGGGGTTTGTGATGGCTTGGCACAGATACGAGCTGTCCGCGGAGATCGCGAACTTGATCGGAAGCCCGGGTACCGGCGTGCCGTCGGACTGGGTGAGCTTCGCCTTGAGTTGGTTAGTCTGGCGCGCGAGCACGTTGACAGTGCCATAGTAGGCGGTGGCGACGAGTCGCTGTGGCGCAGCATCCGCTCCCTCGCGGGTCTGGATGGTTGGGCTTGACATCGGCACGCCCCCGACGGCGATGCCCGATACGACGCCAGCGGCGACGCCTGCTATCACGCAGGCGACAGCAGCACCGACGCGCCCTCGCCTGCGACGCTCAATACGACCGCACATCATAAGCCCTTCCCCTGTCCTCGAAGTCAGGACCACTACCGCCAACGGCGACGCTACCATCCCGAGGACACGGGATACAGCGAGTGGTACACCGTGGCTCTGCTTTCGGGTCGGTTGGGGTTGCGGGCAGTCCCGTCTTATTGCTACTACACAGGACGCGCACGGCACAGCCGTCATGCGGATCTCGTCAGCGGCTGGCAAACGACGGCCGCTGACGCCGAGCGCTCGGCGGCCGCGATCCTCGCGGCGCTGCGCGCTACGTAGGCGTAGTCATCGATCCAAACCCCATGGTGCGAGTTTGAGCGACTTGAGGCGTTGGGTGTAGAGTCATGTGTCGCGCATCGGGAAGCATCACGACGCGCTTTAAGAAGGAGTCCGGTGTGGAGGTCTCTGTAGGCTGGCTCTGGCTCGCTAGACGCGGGTTGGCGTGCGTCGTTGCGTTGAGCAGTGCCTTGGCCGTGACGGTCGGGGTGGCCAACAGCACGGCGGGCGACGCGTCGGCGGCGAGCGGCCAAGTCGCGTTCCGCGAGGTGGCGGAGGGCAGCCGCGCGTCCAACCTGCGCGGCGAGCACATGCACGTGGGTGGACGGGTGCTGCGCAACGCATCCCAGGCAGCAGGAGTGCTGCGCGCGTGGGGGCTCGACAGGGCGGCGACGGCCTCCGTGGACTTCGACCGCGAGAGCGCGATCGTCGTGCTGGCGCAGTACCAGCCGACGGGCGGCTACCGCGCTCGCGTTTCGCGCGTGGTCGTGCGTGACGGGGAGGCCGTGGTCACGGCCAGCGTCCGCTACGGCGGCGGCGAGTTGGCCACCCAGTCCATCGAACGGCCGTGGGTGGTGATCGCCCTGAAGCGGACCGCTCTCGCGGGGATAAGCCGCGCGGTGCGGATCCGGTTGCGGTAGGTCTGTCCGCCCGAACACGGCTCATCGCGTTCTCCGCCAAGTGGCTGCTACTCAGCGGCGGCTCGCCTTGAGCGCTTTCCAGAACGTGCTGGAACGCCCCATTGTCCTCGTGAGCGAATCGTGCCGTCGCCGGCGTTGAAGAGCAGCACGGATTGCCGGCTCGCGTCGTTGCGGTGTACGCGTAGACGATGAATCCAGGCGAGGCGCCGTCGTGTCCGAACGCGGTGCCGCATTGCATCGGCCTCTTGATGAGCGCGGACCCGTAGCCCCAGCCTTCGAGCTCCCGCCAGCCGACGCTCGTCGAGTGGCGACGGCAGCGCAACGTCGCGCGCGACGAACAGCGCCGTGCCCGCCGCCCGCTACGCCTGTCGCGAGCGGCTGGCGTGGTGGACGGCGTGATCCGCTCGTTGCCAGGGGATACCGTGGAGCGCTACCGCGCGACGCGTATCGACTGGATCGAGGCCAGGCGCCTGGCAACCTCAAACCAGCTCGCACCGGCATCGGCCGATCCGAGATCTCGCCGGAGAACGCGCCGAAGTACAGCTCAAGAGCGACGCCTTCGCTGGCGCCGTCGGCGCCACTCGCCCGCGGGATCGTCGCTGAACCAGATCGTCGGGCCGTAGAAGGAGGAGGTCACCGATGCGAAATAGCGGCCGGAGTGCGGCTCGCGCGTCGCGTATTCGACCGGCTCCCCCCTCGAAGGCCCGTGTCCTCAGCGCGAACTCCGAGCCCGGCTCTCCTTTCAGGACGAACAGCCCCGTGCGGTCCCGACGAGAAGCTCGGTCATCCTCCGGAGATCGCGGGCAGGATCTCGATCCGGTCCTCAGCGCCGACCGCTGTGTCGGGCTCCGCCTGCTCCCCGTTGACGAAGACGTTGATGTGCCGGCGGATGATCCCGCGCTCGTCGAGGATCCATCCCTCCAGCGCCGCGTGGGAGCGCTCAAGCTCCTCGAGCAGCTCGTTGACGGTGTCGCCTTCGACCGGGTGCTCCGAGCCCCCCGCAAGCTTCTCCAGCTGTCCTCGTAGCCTCACGATCGCCATCCAGCCATCTTACGAATCCCCGCGTTCGCCAGTGGTCATCACGCGCCCGCTTGGCGGCGGTCGGGCACGCGCTACTGTCCGCGCATCGCTCGCTTGATGGCCTTGGCGGCGATCGCCGTTCCCGAGATGTTGAGGTGAATGCCGTCGGGTTCGCGGACGTCCACGTCGCGGCCGCGGTAGCGGATGTTCTCGCGGTAGCCATCGGGGGAGATGAGCAGGTCCATCCGCACGACGGTCACCCCGTCCAGTCCATCGGCCGCGCGCAGGATCGACGTGTTCACCGCGTCGGCGATGACCTTGCGCGGGGGATAGCGCGGCGCCGGGAGCGTGAGCCAGAAGACGCGGCCGTGTCCGCCTTGAAGGTAGGTCCGCATCATCCTGCGCAGGCGACGGGTGTACTGGTGCAGCCACGGCTCGTCGCAGCAGGACTGCAGCGCGCCGGTGCGGTCGGCAAGCGGCAGGCCGTCGCTCGCGCCGCCGGTCGAGATCACCGTGACGTCCTGTCGCAGGCGCTTGGTCTGGGATAGCGAATGCTTCGCCCAAAAATCGCCGCGGCTGATCTGGCTGCCGGGAAGGACGTCGCTGTGGACCTCAGCGGTGTCGCCGAGCTCGTCGGAGAGGAAGCTGTCGACGCCCTGCATCATCGAGTCGCCGGTGGTGAGGATCTTCAGCGGCGCCTTCTTCGGTGAGCCGTGGCCGCCGACCTGAAGCGCTTGGCGAAGCGTGTGGCCCTGCACGCGCAACTCGACGCTCCAGCGCCCAAGCGCGTTGGCGCGATAGCGACGCGTGGCAACCGCGACGGCGCCTGGGAGCGCGACCGTCTCGCACTCGCGCTTGGCCTTCGCGGGCGCGACACAGAGCTGCGGCCTGGCGCCGCCGATCCCCCACAGGTCGACGACGCGGATGCGAGCGACCTTCCCGGGCGCGACGTGGCTCGGGACATCGAGCTTGAACCGATGTGCGCAGGACGGCGTGCGGACGCTGTACGTTCCCATCTCGATCGAGCCGTCGGCCATCCTGGCGGCGGCCACAAAGCGGCGCTCCAGCCGATCGCAGGACCACGTCAGCGCGTTCTCGAGGATCGCCGGCAGCGGCGGCACGCTCTTGCGTGCACCGAGCCGCACGAGGCGATCGCCGATGCACTCCCAGTAGAGCACGCGCCGGCCGCCCGCGTCGTGGAAGTAGAGGCTGATCACACCGGAATGGGTGGCGTCTGCGACGAGATGGTTGGTCTGCGCCTGGATCGCGCACGCATCGGCCGGAGGCGGCGCGACGTCCGCCTGTGCGACTCCGCCGAGCAACACGCCGCAGGTGACCGCAGCGCCCACGACATACCGCCACGCGCGCAGCGCCGCCTGGCCGCTGCCTCGCGGGCGGCTGTCGTACGCGTGTGTCACCGCTCCCATATCGGGCGCAACACAGGCTTTCTTGAGTGACCTCAGGATGCCGCGGACGGCTGCACCGTCATCGGCGCCTCGCACGCCGCCGAGATGATTGCGCCGCCGGAACCGGTCTCAGCGCTTGCGGTATAGGCGGCTCGTCAGCGGCGCGAACACGGCGGTCAGCGCCACCGCAACGGCGAGCACGATTGCGATGTCGCCGGCGTCGGCAGTTCCCTCCATCAAGCCTCGCGAAGCGCTCGCCAGGATCGAGATCGGGTTGACGTCGACGAAGGCCTTGAGCCCCGCCGGCAACGTGTCTGGCACGACGAAGACGTTGGAGAGGAACGTGAGCGGGAAGATCCCCATGAAGCCCGCGTTCATCACCGCGCTTGGCGAGCGCAGCAGCAGTCCGAGGGTCGTGAACACCCAGGAGAGGCCGAAGGCGAACACCACCACAAGGCCCAGTGCCGCGAGCAAACCGGGAATGCCGGCGCCGGGGCGATAGCCGAGGATGACGCCGAGGACGATGATCACGCTGCCGGCGATGAGGTAGCGCACCGCGTCGCCCAAGAGCGACCCGACCAGCGGCGCCGGCTTCCAGATGGGCAGCGAGCGGAAGCGGTCCACCACGCCCTTGGTCAGGTCGGTGTTGAGCGCGACGCCGGAGTAGACGGTGGTGAACAGCACCGACATCACCAGGATCCCGGGGAGGATGTAGTTCAGATACTCGCCGGTGGACCCGGCGATCGCGCCGCCGAACAAATAGGTGAACATCACGACGAACATCACGGGCGTGATCGTCACGTCCAGCAGTTGCTCGGGAACGTGCTTGACCTTGAGCATTCCGCGCCAGCCGAACGTGAGCGCGGCCGACACCGCGCTTGCTCTGGGTGGCCGCGAGATCGAGGAGATCGCCTTGCGCACCGCCGCCGCGTCGGCGCCGGCGGTCGTTGCGGTCTGCGTCGTGGCGGTGGCGCTCATGCTGCCTGCTCCGCGTCGACGCCGTTGGGTTGCTCGTCCGGAGCTTCCTGCGCCGGGTGACCGGTCAGGGCCAGGAAGACCTCGTCGAGGCTCGGCTGGCCGAGTGAGAAGCCGGCGATCCGCACGCCGGCTCGAGTCAGCTCGGCGACCGCCTCGGCGCCACGGTCGGCGTCGGGGCACGAGGCGGAGAGGACAGCAGGATCGGGCTCCAGGGCGACGGCGCCAAGCTCGCGGTCCAGCACTCGCTCGGCCTCAGCGCGCTGCTGTGGGTCCAGCAGGCGCACGTGCAGCGCGGCCGAGCCGACCGAGGCCTTGAGCTGGCCGGGCGTCCCCTCGGCGATCACCTTGCCGTGATCGATGACGGCGATTCGGTCCGCGAGCTGGTCGGCTTCCTCGAGGTATTGGGTGCAGAGCAGGATCGTCGTCCCCTCCGCGACCAGCGCGCGGACGATGTCCCAGACCTGGTTGCGAGAGCGCGGGTCCAGCCCGGCCGTCGGCTCGTCGAGGAACATCAGTTGCGGCGTGACGACGATGCTCGCTGCGATGTCGAGCCTGCGCCGCATCCCGCCCGAGTAGGTCTTGACGAGCCGGCCGGCGGCCTCCGATAGCCCGAACGCGTCGAGCAACTCGGCCGCGCGGTCCTTGGCGGCCGGGCGCCTGAGCCCGAGCAGGCGGCCGAGCAAGATCAGGTTCTCGCGTCCCGTGAGATCCTCGTCCACCGATGCGAGCTGACCGGTGAGGCTGACGGCGCCACGAACGGCGTCCGCCTCCGCCACGATGTCGTACCCGAGGACCCGGGCGCTGCCGGCATCGGGGCGGATCAACGTCGCGAGCATGCGAATCGTCGTCGTCTTGCCGGCGCCGTTGGGGCCGAGCACGCCGTAGACCGAGCCACTGCGCACGGCCAGGTCCACGCCGTCGACGGCCCGCGTCTTGTTGAAGGACTTGACCAGGCCGGTCGCTTCGATCGCGAGCGCGGGGTGCGTTGTCATCTGGCTCCTCGGAGGTCGGATCGTTGCATGTGTGTACTACAGACTGGGCGCAACCCCAAGCTCATCGCTCCGCGCGTGCTGTGCCCGACGGCGCGACGGTAAGTCCGCTTGCCCCGCTCAGATGCAGAGCGCTAGCCGGTGCCCGCGAGCGCACAGACGAACGGCGCCCTACTCCTCCTCCGGCTCGCCGGAGATCTCCTGCAGCAGTCCCAGCGCCGTGGCCTGTGCCGGCGTGACGGCCACCTCACCACCGCCAAGGTCCTCGAGCTCGGGGTAGAAGCTGGCGTGGATATTGACGTCGTCGCCGCCCGCGTCCTCGAAGACGAGCACCGCACGCCCCAGGCCCTCCGACTCGCCGTCGACCCCCTCCGCGCCGATCGCGGCCGTGGCGGCCGTCAGCACCGCGAGCGCCAGGTCGTGCCAGTGCGCGACGGCATCGACTCGCTCGGCATCGGTCATCGCTTCCAGGTGATGGCGGTTGCGTTCGGCGAGCGCCGCGACTGCCGCGTCCAGAGATGCGTCGCTGATGATGTTGACTGGGTCTTGAGGCACCCTGCCAGGCTACCCGGCCCTGAGCTCTTGAGCCTGTCCCGAGCCGAAACGTAGACGTCGCGGTGCGAATCTTGTCGGCGGCGGCCAAGTGGAAAGGCTCCCCGGCATGTTGATCGCTGACGACTTGAGCCGTCCCGGGTCTGACGGACCTCCAAACCAGGATTTCGGTCCTGCAGAGAGGAACTCCCTGTCATGCCCCGACCCAACCGAGGATGGCTCACCGCATCACGATCCTCGGTGACAGCTTTCAGCGGCTCGGCCGCGAGGTGCTCGCCGAGCACGATCTCAGGCCGCGCCAACTGCGCATCCTGGACCTCCTGGTCGACCGCGGACCCGTCGGACGACGCGAGCTCGCCGAACTCATGGGCATCGACCACAGCGTGCTCGTCAACGTGCTCAACCCGCTCGAAACCGAGCGGCTGATCAAGCGCGAGCGAGACACCGCCGACCGCCGCCGCCACGTCGTCACGATCGCGACCGCCGGCCAGCGCTGCCTGGCCCAAACCGACCAGGCCTTCCGCGACGCCGAGGACGCATTCTTCGCCCCCTGACCGCCGAGAGCGCGAGCAGTTTCACGCGATGCTGTCACGGCTGCGCGAGGGCACCGGGGCACCGACGGACGACGACTGCTGACACGTCACATAGTGCCCGCAGAAGCGAAGCGGCCGCACTCCATCCCGCGGATAAACATCGACGGCCGGTGGGCACCCCGTCAGCTACTGCTTCGGACGAACAGGAGCACGCCAAACCCGCCCGCGCCACCGCGGCTCTCGGAACACTGTCGTTCGACCGTCGTTCTACAGACGCTATGTTCCACATGGCGAGCGACGAACTCGAAGAGGGAGAGGTGATGCTCGGCGCCGAAGCGTCCGCGCGATGTCATGGCAGAATTGGAGCTGAATCGAATCTCGGGACGTCTTTACGCACTTGAAGGTGTCGGTACGCTGCGGTTCACTAGCTGGACATCGCGTGCGGCAACTGCCGAGGCGGGCCGGCTCAGCTGGCAGATCACGCGCAGCGGCATCTTCGGGCCTGTTATCCACGCCGCCGACGCGACCGGTGCGTTGGTAGGCAACTTCAAAGGACGTACGCTGCACGGCGCCGGCACCTTGCAGTGGGGCAATCGCCCGCTTAGCCTGCGGCGCGACAGCTTTTGGCGTCAGCGCTACGTCGTCGTCGATGGCGATCGCCCCCTCGTCATCTTGACGGGCAAGGGCTGGGGCAAGCGCCGGGTGAAAGTCGTCCTCGATGACGCGGCCACCATCGATCCGGGACTCTTGCTGTTCGTGGTCTTCGTCGTGCGGGCATTGGCGACGGACGCGGTGACCGCGATCGCTAGCGGCTGATTAGATCATCGCGCGTGGGGCGCCCACCGCGACGTAGATTCACTCGAGCGCTCGGGGCCGCGATGCAGAGTCGAGCACTGCAATG
>DASVPU010000070.1:0-3744 GCA_036389475.1 Solirubrobacteraceae bacterium | reverse complement strand
GTCGATCGCCCGTCGCGCGGGGTACGAGCGCGCCGCCAGCGGCGACAGCTCGGTCTCCTCCCAGGCACGCCTGCGCGCGGCGAAGCGCGCGGCGACGGCGCCGGGAGCGGTGGCTGCATCCATGCGACCGATTCTCTCACCCGTGCCGTACGCTCAGCGCGTGCTCGCCCTCGCGGTCACCGAAGAGTCTCCGCACGTTGCGTTGACGGAGGTTCCCGACCCCGATCCGCTGCCCTTCGAGGCGCTCGTCGCGGTCCGGGCATTCTCGCTGAATCGCGGCGAGACGCGCCAGCTTCCGGACCGGCCGAAGGGGTCGATCCCCGGTTGGGACGTCGCCGGCGTCGTCGAGCGCGCCGCGGCCGACGGCAGCGGCCCGCCGCAGGGCGCGCGCGTCGTCGGGATCGTTCGCGGCGGCGCCTGGGCGCAGAAGGTCGCGGTGCCCACGAACAACCTCGCCGGGCTGCCCGGCGAGGTGACGTTCGAGCAGGCTGCGACGCTGCCGGTGGCGGGCATCACGGCGCTACGCGCGCTGGAGATCTGCGGCTTCGTGCTGCGTAAGCGCGTGCTGGTGACCGGCGCCAGCGGAGGCGTCGGGCGCTTCGCGGTGCAGCTCGCGGCGCGTGCGGGCGCCCACGTGACCGCCGTTTCGCGCAACGCGGAGCGCGCCCGCGGCCTGCGCGAGCTCGGCGCGGCGCAGGTCGTGTTCGATCTTGAAGGCGGCGCAGATTTCGACGCGATCGTCGAGGGCGTCGGAGGCGCGACGCTCGGCGCCGCGCTACGGCGCGTGGCGCCGCGCGGCGTCGTCGTGTCGTTCGCGTCAAGCGACACCGAGACGACGTTCCCGACGCGAGCGCTCTTCGGCCGCGCGCCCGGCGCGATCCTGCGCGGGTTGTTCGTCTTCGAGGAGATCGAGCGCACCGGCACCGGCGGCAGCGACCTCGCCCGGCTCGCCGCGATGGTCGCCGCGAGCGAGCTCGATACCCAGATCGACCTTCAAGCCTCGTGGCGCGCTCCGGGCCCCGCGATCGAGGCGCTGCTCGAGCGCCGCGTCGCAGGCAAGGCCGTCCTGCTCGTCGACTGACCCGCGCGAGGCGATTCGAGCGTTATCCTCCCGCGCTTGGAAGACACGATCGCCTCGCTGCGCACAGGGCTCATGGTCGTCGGGGTCATCGCCGTCGCTGCGCTCGGTGTCGCGATCTACGCGCTGGTGGGCGGCGGAACGAGCGGCGGTTCGCAGACCGACGAACGCCTATCGCAGATTGAGACTCGCGTTAACAGCCTTAGTCGCCAGGTCGAGAACCCGGCCACGAGCGGCGGCGCCGGCGACCCGGCGCTCGGCGGCCGCGTCGAGGCGCTGGAGCGCGCCGTCAAGATGCTCGCCGAACGCCCCGCCACGGACCCGACCAAGGCGATCGAGGAGCTCTCCGCGCGCATCGACTCCCTGTCGAAGGACATCGAGCAACTGAAGCAGACGCAGACGCAGACGACGCCGTAGGCCGGAAGCCCGTCGCTCGAGGACCCGCGCGTGCAAGCTTTCCAAGCCCTCGACGGCAGTGAGTACGAGCGCCTGCTCTCCTTTCAGCCTACGGCCTCAACATCCTGAGCGCCTGGCGCGCAAAGCGTCCAGCACCTACCGGCATCGCGACCGCGCCGTCTGGCTTCGCGAGGAGCCCGGCATCCCGAACCAGGTTTCGGCTTCCTGCTGTCCACTCCAAGTTCAAGGCCATGACAGCAGGCCTGGAAGAGATCCTCAAAGCGCCGCGCGCGTAGGGCGCTTAGCTCGCGAGCACCCGGTGGGACGATGGGGGCTCCGTCAGGTCACTTACACGAGCGGTTATAGCGGAACCGCTCCCGAGGGTTCTTGATCTTGGGCCGCCGTATAACACGGGCTTGGTAGGCATCCTCGATCCACTCTTCAAGGGTCGCCACGCTGCCCGGGTACCGGTGATAGAAGGCGTATCCCGAAATACGATTCAGCTCGAAGCGCGGAGGCCGCGGGGGGCGCGTAGAGTTGTCAAGAAGAATGCCGATGAGCCCGTTCGGATGACCGCCGGCGCGGCGTTGAAGGGATGCTTGCAACTCCCAATCGACGAAGCGCCGCGCCCACGTACATTTACCGACGAGAACGATCGTCACCGTCGAGTCACGCAGGTAGAGCTGGCGGATCTGGCGCAGAACATACTGCGTGTTCTGAGAGTTGATGACCTCTGTGGGCAGCGTAATCCCGCGCTTGATGAAGTTGTGCTTGCCGAAGCGTAAGATGAACCGGTCCACGGCTGGTAGGTCCTCGCTGTGGTAGGAGACGAAGCACTTACGCCGGACGCGCGGAGGCACACTTCGATGATCGCATCAGAGCCGGCGGACAGGGACCTAGCGATCGCGATGGCGTTGCCCTGCGGTCGTTGCTGTTGCGTCCTCCGTGCGAGTTCGGCTCCCGTTGCATCGCGGGAGCTCCGGCATTTGAAGTCACGGGCGATTGTGCTCGTGGCCGCGGTCCAAGACGTCAGCGACACCGACGACTGGTGGGTGAGCTCGGCGTAGCGGGCGGTCGTTTCGATGACGCCGTGCCCGAGCCTGGCCTTGATTTTCAGGATCGGCACGCCCTCGGCGAGCGTCGTGGCGTAGTAGCCGCGCAGCGCGCGCGGATGCGCGAGGCGGTCGGGGAGCCCGCGACGGCGCGTAGCGGCGCACAAGCTTCGCGAGCCGTTGTTGAGACATCCAAGACGCGATGGTCATGCCGACTCGCGCCATCCGCCGCTACGTGGGGTCATCCACGAACATCCGGTCCGCCACGCCACCTACGTCGTCGCCACGCATGGCTGCGCCGTAGACACCCCCAAGGCCACCTCGGCTGAGGTGATGTCGAAGTTCGGAGTCGCGAACACCGTGCCAACAGCCGATCCTAAGATTTCACCTCAGGCGGCAGATCCTCCCCTCACTCCTTCGCGGGGCTGCCGTACTGCGGCGCGAGGAGCTGTCGTGCTCAAGCCAGCTGTAGACATGATCGGCGTTCTGGCGTACGTGCGAACGAGAGCGAGACGACAGCGAGTGATGGCACTTGCTTCCGGCTCGACATGGCCTCAATCCAATCCATTGTGGCAAACGTCACGCATCCGTTTTCTGCGCGGAACCGCAGAGATCGTTGCGGCCTGAGTTGGTTCGCCATCCCCTCCAACGACCTGCGACGCCTCACCAGCATCTGATTAGGTGGCTCACTTCCTCTAGGAGGAGCTGATGTGCAAGATCCCAAGAAGAGGATGTCATCCGAGACAGGTCGATGAGACGACTGGGCCGGCGAGCCCATCGACGTCTGCCTGGAACACGCTGCTACTCCGCATCGCGCATCCCTCCCGGCCACAGCCGCGTGATCGCCTGGCCCAACGCATCGTCGACTGGACCGACGTCCTCTACTACGTGCTCTCACGCGGGATAGCCGTCGCAGCGCTCATTCAGCTGCTCCTTCACGGCCCGACCTTGCTTCACCACCTGTAGCGCTGCCCGTCTTTGCCCCGGTGTCATCCGTAAGGCTCCGGCCGCAGCTCGGGGTCGAGACGGACAGACTCGACGCTGCCGGCGAGGAGCCAAGCGCAGGACGACCGCGTCTGGTTCAGGCGCTCGGCGCTGAGCCGCCTCACCAGCTGTCTGCCTCGCCGGGTGCGGTGGCCGCCAACTGATCTTGGTCAGCCGCGGAAACCGCCCGGGAACGCGAGAGCGACCCGGCGCTCCCTCAGCTCCTGCTCCTGG
>DASVPU010000069.1:0-12734 GCA_036389475.1 Solirubrobacteraceae bacterium | reverse complement strand
GTGCTGAGCGGAACCGCCGCGCAGGACGTGGCGGTGCTCAGAGCAGGACGCGTCGCGCTCGAGCAGCTGGGGACGCTCGCGGCCATGGACGCCGCGCTGGCGCCCACGCCCGTGCAGCTCGCCGAGTTGCTGGCGGAGCTGGAGGTCTTCTCCGGGACACGAGCGGGACCCGGGCTCGTCACCCTCGCCAATCCGCTGGCGCTGCGAGCGCGCCGTGTTCGCGCGTTGTTCGCCTGCGGGCTCCAGGAGGGCGTGTTCCCCGCGCCGCAGAGCGCCGCGCCGTTCTTCGGCGATTCCGAGCGCGAGGAGATCGCGGTCGCTTCGGGCCTGCGGCTGCGCCGCCGCGACGACCTTGGCGCCGAGCGCTACCTCTTCTATGCGACCGTCTCGCGGCCCGAGGAGCGCCTATATCTCTGCTGGCACGACGCCACCGATGACGGCGACCAAGCGGTGCGATCGTTCTTCGTCGCGGACGTCTGCGACCTCTTCGGGCCGGAGCTGTCGCACCGCGCGCGCACGCGCTCGCTCGGCGAGGTCGGATGGCGGCCGGGCGGCGCGCCGACCGAGCGCGAGCGGTTGCGTGGCAAGGCCGTCAGCGGTCCGCGCCATCGCGAGGCGCCGATTGCCGCGCTGAGCGATCCCGAGCTCCTCGGACGGCTGCGCGATCGACCTGAGTGGTCGGCGGCGGGGATCGAGCTGTGGGCGACCTGCCCGGTGAAGTGGTTCGTCGAACGCCTGTTGGAGCCCGAGGGCCTGACGCCCGATCCCGAGCTGCTGCTGCGTGGCGCGCTCGCGCACGGCGTGCTGGAGGCGACGCTGCGCGGCCTCGCCGAGCGCACCGGCAGCGCGCGCCTGACCCCTGACACCCTCGCCACCGCGCAGCAGCTCGCACTCGATGCACTGCAGCGCCTGGAGAGCAGCGAGCAGCTGACGATGTCGCGCGACCCAAGCCGCCAGCGCGCCCTTGCGCACCGCTTGCGGGCCGACCTGCTGCGCTATCTCGAGCACGCCTGCAACGGCGAATCGACGCTCGTCCCGGACATGCTAGAAGTCAATTTCGGGTCCACGGGCGAGTATCCGGCGCTCGAGCTGGCTGGGAGCGTGCGGCTGCGCGGGCGGATCGACCGCGTCGACACCGGCGCGGACGGGCAGGCGCTCGTCTACGACTACAAGGGCCGCAACGCTGTCGCGTCGGCGAGCTGGCGCTCCAAGCGCAAGTTCCAGGTCGCCCTCTACATGCTTGCTGCGCGGGACGTGCTCGGCCTTGATCCAGTCGGCGGGCTCTATCAGCCGCTCGGCGCGAAGGCCGGCGAGCAGCGAGCCCGCGGGCTCGTGCTCGAGAGCGCCGACTTGGATCTGGACACCTTTTCCACCGATCGCCATCCGCGGAGCGCGTTCGACGCGATCGTCGACGGCGTCCTAGAGGACGTCATGGCCGCCGTCGCCGAGCTGCGCGCCGGAGCGCTGGAGCCGCGCCCGCAGAGCTGCACGTGGAATGACAGCGGCTGCGCCTACCCGTCGATCTGCCGCTGCGAGGCCGCATGAGCGGCCAGACGCTGATCGGCCCGGCGGAGCGCCCGTTCACCGAGGAGCAGTCGGCCGCGATCCGTCGCCGGGGCGGCTCGTTCCTGCTCGAGGCGAACGCCGGCAGCGGCAAGACCTCGGTGCTCGTCGAGCGCTTCGTCCGGTCGGTTGTCGAGGACGACGTGCGGCCAGGGCGGATCCTCGCGATCACGTTCACCGAGCGCGCCGCCGGCGAGCTGCGAGCGCGCGTGCGCGAGCGCTTCGTCGAGCTCGGCCGCCGCGAGGAGGCGCGCGAGACCGAGGCTGCGTGGGTATCGACGATTCACGGCTTCTGTGCGCGGATACTGCGCGGCCACGCGATCCCCGCAGGGCTCGATCCCGCGTTCACGGTGCTGGACGAGGCGGCCGCGCGCGCGCTGCGCGACCGCGCCTGGGACGTCGCGCTGCTGCGCCTACTGGACGGCCCAGCTGGGGGCCCGGCGCTGGATCTCCTCGCCGCCTACGACGTCGATCGCCTGCGCAAGGCGATCGCCAACGTCCACGACGCACTGCGCAGCGCAGGGCAGACGCGTCCGACGCTGCCGCGCCCGCCGCGACTTGTCGACCCCCATTCACTGCGGGCCGCTCTGCAAGCGGCTTGCGCGGCGGCGGCTGCCGAGCTGGCGATGGCAGGGGAGGGGCTGCGCGTGCGCGAAGCGCGCGACAAGCTGCAGCGTTGCGGCGACGAGCTGCTGGCGCTGCCGCATGGCGAGCTCGCCCGCAGCGGACTGGCCGCGCTGAGCTTCGGCTGCGCGGCCAAGGCGCTCAAGAGCGACGTTTGCGAGCGCTATCGCAGCGCGCTCGCGAAATTCACGACCGCGACGCGCGATACCCGCGCCGCGGCGGCGGTGGAGCTGCTCGACGAGCTGCTCGGCGATTACGCGGACGCGTACGCCGAGGCCAAGCACAAGCGCGCGGGGCTCGATTTCGATGACCTCGAGCTGTTCGCGCGCGACCTGCTCAAGCGCCACGCGGCGCTGCGACGCTCCTACAGCGACCGCTTCGACCGGATCATGGTCGACGAGTTCCAGGACTCCAACCCGCGACAGCTCGCGCTGTTCGAGGCCCTCGACCGCGACAACCTGTTCGTCGTCGGAGACGAGCAGCAGTCGATCTACGGCTTTCGGCATGCGGACGTCGACGTCTTTCGTCGGCGCCGTGTCGAGCTCGCCGGCGCCGGCCGCGTCGCGACGCTTGTGACGAACTTTCGCGCGCGCGGCGCCATCCTCGACACGATCAACGCGGCCTTCGCGCCGCGCCTGGGCGAGGGCTTCGTCGCGCTGCGGGAAGGGCGCGAGGCGCAGCCGGCGGGCGCCCCGCTCGTCGAGTTGCTGCTGACCGACCAGAACGGTTGGGACCCGGACGCCGACGATGCCTTCGACCTCGGCGAGCTTGGCCGAGCCAAGCCGTGGCGCAAGGCCGAGGCCCGGCTGCTGGCCCAGCGCATACGCGACCTCGTCGATGCAAGAGAGGCGCGGCCCGAGCAGATCGTCGTGCTCCTGCGAGCCCTCGGCGACCTGGCCGTCTATGAGCGCGCGCTGGAGGATCAAGGGCTCGTGACGATGTCGGTCGGTGGCGGCGGCTACTGGGGCCGCCAGGTCGTGCGCGACCTCTGCGCCTGGCTCGCCGCGCTGGCAAACCCGCGCGACGAGACGGCGCTCTACGGCGTGCTTGCCTCGCCGCTGGTCGGATTGTCCAGCGACGCGCTTGCGCACATCGCGCGGGCCGGGCGCGGCAACGCGTGGCACGCGATCTCTCGCGGCGACGGGGCGCTTGGCGTTCGCCTTCGCGACGTCGACCGCGAGCGCCTGCACGCGTTCGCCGACCGCTTCGCCGCCGAGCGCGAGCTCGCGCCGCGGCTGGCGCTCGACGAGCTGCTGCGCCGAATCGTGCATGCGACGCGCTATGACCTGCACATCCTCTCGCTGCCCGGCGGGCCGCGCCGCCTGGCCAACGTGCACAAGCTTCTGCGCCTGGCGGCGGAGTTCGAGCGCGTGAGCGGGCGCGACGTGCGCGGCCTTGCCGACCGCGCGACCGCCGAGCTCGAGGCCGAAGCGCGCGAGACCGACGCGCCGGTCGAGCTCGGCGACCTCAAGGCCGTGCGGCTGATGTCGATCCACGCGGCGAAGGGCTTGGAGTTCGACGTCGTCTGCGTCGCCGACCTCGGACGCAGGCGGCCGATCGCCGGAGAGGACGACCTGCTCGTCGCCGACGGAGAGGTCGGTCTGCGGCTCGTCGGGCTGGACGGCTCCAGCGAGGTCGCGCTGGCGTTCGAGCGCCTGCGCGCCCGCGCTCGCGAGCGCGCTGCGCGCGAGGAGGAGCGCATCATGTACGTCGCCGCGACCCGCGCCAAGGAGCGGCTCATCCTCAGCGGCGGCGTGACGCTGGAGGCGTGGCCAAATGATGGGCCGGGTGCGTCGCCGCTGTCCTGGCTCGGCCCCGCGCTGCTGGGGAACGACATGGCACTGCTGCCCACCGACGAGGAGCCGGTGCGCGACCTTGACTGGACCGCAGGCGCCGGCCACACGGCCTGGCTGCGCTGTTCGATCAACCGGTCCGCCACGGTCGGCCGTGTCCTGCGCTTGCAATCGCTCACGCCCGCTGGGGCGAGCCTGCCGGTCGCCGAGCCGCCGCCGCCGCAGCCCGTCGCACCCGAGCCAGCCGGAAAGCCGCCCGGCGTGCGGACGCTGTCCTACACGGCGCTCGCAAGCTGGCGCCGGTGCGGCTACCGCTTCTACCTCACGCGAATCCTGGGCCTTCCCGAGGAGCCTGCCGAGCGGGAGCTCGGCGATGCTGTCGCTGCGTCCCCCGGGGGCCTTGAAGCACGCATGCGCGGAACGCTCGTGCATGCGCTGCTCGAGCAGGACGGCCCGGCCGCCGAGCGCGTCGCCGATGTCGCGAGCCGCTTGGGCGTCACGCTGACCGAGGCCGAGGCGGCCGACGTCGCGCGGCTCACCGACGCGTTCGCGGGCTCGCCGCTGGCACGGCGGATCGCGAAGGCCCGCACGGTCCATCGCGAGCATGGGTTCACCCTCGCGCTCGGCGAGACGCTGTTGACCGGGGTCGTCGACGTGCTGGCCCGCGAGCGCGGCGGGACGCAGCTCGTCGTGGACTACAAGACCGACGCGGTCGACCCCACCACCGACCTCGCCGCGTACGTGCAGGAGCGCTATGGCGTACAGCGCCGCGCCTACGCGCTGGCCGCCCTTCGCGGCGGTGCCGCCCGCGTCGAGGTCGCCCACGCCTTCCTCGAGCGTCCGCACGAGCCCGTCGCCGAGCGCTTCGAGGCCGCGGACGCCGACCGACTCGAGGTTGAGCTGCTGTCAGACGCGGCCCCGATGCTCGGCGGCGAGTATCCCGTCACGGACCACCCTCATCGCGAGCTGTGCGCGACGTGTCCCGGCCGCCGTGCGCTGTGCTCTTACACGGAGGAGCTGACGATGCGCGAGCGCCCCGAGATGTAAGCGCCGATCCGAGCCGCCGACGAGATCGCGGCCCCTAACGCTGCGAAAGCGCGTCGCGCCCGTACTTCTCGTCCACCCGGCCGTCACCGGCGCCGTTGTCGCGGCGCCAGCCCTGCGACAGCGCCGCCTGACTCGTCGCCGAGCCCCCGGCGGCTGGGAGCCGGCCGCGCTCGGCATCGACTTCCGCGTTCAGCTCCGCGCCGAACAGGAACGCGATGTTCGAGATGTAGAGCCACAGCAGCAGGATCACGGCGCCCGCGAACGTGCCGTACGTGGCGTTGTACTTGCCGAAGTTCGAGACGTAGAAGAAGAACCCGAACGAGGCGACGATCCAGATCAGGACCCCGGCGATCCCGCCCGGCGTGATGATCTGCCGGCGGCGCGGTTGGATGTTCGGCGCGAACGCGAACACGATCGCGTAGATGAGCAGCACGGCACCGATGGCGATCAGCCAGCGCGCGAAGCTGAAGATCTGCGCGGCCGTTTCACCAAGGCCGATCGTTCCGAAGAGGTCCTTGGCCAGGCCCCCGCCGAGAAACACGCAGAACAGCGAGACGATCGCCAACAGGATGACCACGAGCGTCCAGGCAAGGTCGCTCAGCTTGTGCTTGAAGAAGCTGCGCGTCTCCTCGGCACCGTAGACGTCGTTGAGCGCGCGGCCGGCGGCGCCGAACGCACCGGAGGCGCCGTAGAGCGCGATTGCGATCCCGAACACGAGCGCAACGCTGACCGCGCCGCCGGAGTTCTGCACGATGGAGCTCAGCGACTTCTCCAGTGCGTTGGTCACCTCGGCCGGCGCTCCTTGGTCCTTCGCATACTGAACGGCGTTGGTCACCAGTGACTCGTTGCCGAGCACGCCGAGCAGTGACACCACGACCAGCAGCGCTGGGAACAGCGACATCATCACGTAGTACGTGAGCGCCGCCGCGTGGTCGAGCATGTTGTCGCCCTGGAAGCGGTTGAAGGCCCGCTTGACGGTCTTCACCATGTGGCCGCAGGTTCCCCGCCCGCGGACGATCCTAATCCGCCGCTATTGGCGGTTCGGCAGCAGCGCGTGGCCGTCGGTGACGGCGTGCGCGAGCTCGACGACCGGGCGGCTGGAGCGCCGCGCGTGCTGGCGCAGCAGCTCGAAGGCCTGGCGCTCGTCTACGCGGTGGCGCTCCATGATGATGCCCTTGGCGCGCTCGATCGTCGCCCGCCGCTCCAGCGCGCTCTCGAGCTGCTCGACCTGCTTCGTCAGCCGGGTCGTCTCGGCATGCCGGCGCATCGCCAGCTCGATCGCGCCTTGCACCTCGTCGAGGAACTGCGGACGGGCGAACGCGTCGATCCCGCGCTCGGCGGCGGCGCGTACGAACGGCGAGTCGTGGGTGCCGAGCAGGACGATGATCGGGCCCCGGGCGAACTCCGAGATCTCCTCGATGAGGTCCAGCGCGTGCTCGTCGTCGTCATGGACCACGACCACCGAGAGATCTGGATCGTTGACCGCGATGAGCTCCGCGGCCTGCGGGAGGTTGACGGCGTGTGCAATCACCGCGTGCCCGAGTCCGGCGAGGATCTCGTCGGTGGCACGTAGCGTCTCCTCGTCCTCGTCGGCGGCGAGAATGCGAAGACCTTCGGTTGTTGTGTCATTGGTCATCCGCGCTGGCTTGCTGGCCGTATGGGTATCATGGCGAATGCGCGGCCGAGCTCCCCGTTGCGCTCACCCCGCGCCCTAACCTCCGGCGCATGTCCCGCGGAGGTGTCGTGCTGGCGAAAAGTCCTACAGATCCTTCGCAATCGGAGCGCCCGTGCGGTGGCGGGGCGAGTGAGGACGAAATCATGCCAACGGCGATAACCCGCGCCGGACGCGGCGCCGAGCGGACCCGACGGGACCGGGAACTGTTCCTGCGCTATCACGAGGATGGCGATGCGCAGGCGCGCGATCAGCTCGTCGAGCGGTTCCTGCCGCTGGCGCGCCAGCTGGCGCGCCGCTACCAGCGTGCGAGCGAGCCGCTGGACGACCTCCTCCAGGTCGCCTCGATGGGCCTGATCAAAGCCATCGACCGCTTCGATCTCGAGCGCGAGATTGCGTTCTCGTCCTATGCGGTGCCCACGATCCTGGGTGAGATCAAGCGCTACTTTCGCGACCGCACCTGGGCGGTCCGCGTGCCGCGCGACCTGCAAGAGCTGACGCTGAAGGTCGACAGCGCCGTCGCCGAGCTCGCCGACACGCTGCACCGCCAGCCGTCGGTGGCCGAGATCGGCGCGGCCGTGGGAGCAGATGAGGAGGACGTGCTCGAGGCGCTGCAGGCCGGCGGCGCGTACCGGGCGATGTCCTTCGACGCCCCGCGCGGCTCAGGCGACGCAGAGCAAGCCACGCTCGCGGACTCGGTCGGGGTTGACGAGGACGGCTTCAGCCGCGCCGAGGAACGGGCGACGCTCGCGTCGCTGCTGGCGTCCATCACTCCGCGCGAGCGAGAGGTGCTGCGCATGCGCTTCGAACAGGACATGACGCAGGCGGAGATCGGCGCCGTGATCGGCGTCAGCCAGATGCAGGTCTCGCGGGTGATCCGCCAGGCGCTCGCGCGTTTGCGCCTGATCGCGGATGCCGACCCGTCCGCACGGGCGCGGATGTAGATGTCTCGCGGCGTTCGCGAGGGCGCCCAGCGGGGCATGAAGATGCTCGATGAGCAAGAACCCGTCCGAGCTCGAAGAGACAGAGCAGGAGCGCCTGGATCGGCAGCTCAACCAACTGCTCAACGAGCTGCGCGTCGCGATGCCGGGCGTGCAGGTGCTCTTCGCCTTCCTGCTCGCCGTCCCGTTTCAGCAGCGCTTCGTGCAGGTCACGGACTTTCAAAGGGACGTCTACTTCGTCACGCTGCTGGCGGCCGCGGCCGCGTCGGCGCTGTTCATCTCTCCGACCGCGTACCACCGCCTCATGTTCCGCGCGCGTGACAAACCGCGGCTCGTCGAGTTGTCAAGCAAGTTCGCGCTCGCCGGGCTCTTCGCGCTGGCGATCGCGATCAACGGCGCCCTGCTGCTCGTCACCGACGTCCTCTTCGACGGGACGACCGTGATCGTGACCAGCAGCATCGCCGCCACGCTGTACATCGGGCTGTGGTTCGTGCTCGGCCTCGTGCGTCGCATGTCAAGCGAGCGCAGTCACTAGTGGTCCACTAGCATGGCGCCCGCAGCAATCCTCGACGTCGATGGCACGCTCATCGATTCCAACTACCAGCACGCGATCGCCTGGTATCGGGCGTTCCGGTTGCACGGCATCACGATTCCGGTATGGCGCTGCCACCGCGCGATCGGGATGGGTGGCGATCAGCTCGTGCCCTACCTCGCTGGCGAGGGCTTTGAGGAGCAGGAGGGCGATACAGTCCGCACCGAGGAGCACGCGCTGTACCAGCAGCTCATCCACGAGGTGCAGCCCTTCGCGGGCGCGCGCGGGCTCATCGAGGATCTCAAGGCACGCGGCAGCAAGGTCGTGCTGGCATCGTCGGCGAAGGCCGAGGACGTCGCTCGCTACCTGGATCTGCTCGACGCGCGCGAACTGGCCGATGGTTGGACGGACTCCAGCAGCGTGCAGCACACCAAGCCCGCGCCCGACCTCGTCGAGGCCGCGCTGAAGCTCGTCGGCGGCGACGATGGCGTGATGATCGGCGACTCGACCTGGGACTGCGAGTCGGCCAAGGCCGTGGGCGTCAACACGATCGCCGTCCGCACCGGCGGCTTCGGCGTCGACGAGCTGCGCGATGCCGGGGCGATCGCGGTCTTCGAGTCGATCGTCGAGCTACGCGAGCGCTTGGACGAGACGCCGTTCGGGTAGCGCGAAAAGCATGGTCTTGACGCTTGCCAACCCGATCCCCCAACTCAAGGTGCCGTCGCCGGGCGAGGCTCCCACGCCGGTCGTCCCCGAGTCGCCGACGATTCCCTCCGATCCGGATCCCGTGCCCACGCCGTCGCCCGTCCCGCCGAGCGTGCCCGAGCCCGATCCGGAGCGCGACGTGCCGATCGAGCCGCCGGACGCGCCGCAGACCGTCTAGCCCGCGGCGCGCCCGCCCGGGCACCGGCGCTCGTTGCGCCGTCAGTCGGCCGCCCGTGATCTTCGTGCTCGCGCACGGAGCCCTGGAAGAGCCGCAGGTGGTTCTCTTCGTCGGCCAGATCGTGGTGACCATGTCGTTCGTCACCGCCTCCGGACCGTCGGTCGCCTCGATGAAGCGGTTGTAGTGCTCGATCGCGCCGGTCTCGGCCTGGATCGAGTCCTTGGTCACGTGCACGATGTCGGCCTGGTCCTCTTGCTGGCATAGCCGTTTCCTCCTCCTCGCACGCCTGGCAGTAGGTTCGGGCGCGGCACGTGCAACGTCCCGTGCTTGCGCAGGGAACGCCAGCCGCAGGGCATACTCTGTGTCCATGCCAAGGTCGATCTGGACCGGTGCCATCTCCTTCGGGCTCGTCACGGTGCCCGTCAAGATGTACTCCGCCGTGTCGCGCAAGACGGTGCGCTTTCATCAGCTCAGCGGCAAGACGGGCGTGCGCATCCAGCAGAAGCGCGTCGATCCCTCGACCGGGGAGGAGGTCGCCTACGACGACATCATCAAGGGCTTCGAGCTGACGCCCGACCGCTACGTCGTCATCGAGCCCGGAGAGCTGGAGGCGCTGGACCCCAAGAAGACGAAGGCGATCGAGATCGAGGACTTCGTCGCGCTCGACGAGATCGACCCGATCTACTACGACCACCCGTACTACCTCGCGCCTGGGCCCGGTGGCGCCAAGCCCTACAAGCTCCTGCTCGAGGCGATGCGCGAGACCAGCCGCGTCGCCATCGCGACCGTCGTGATCCGCTCCAAGCAGCAGCTTGTCGCCGTGCGCCCGATGGGCGACAACGTGCTCGGCATGGCGACGATGGTGTTCCCCGACGAGATCATCGATCCGTCGACGGTCGACGAGTTGTCGGCGCTCGACGACGTCGACGTCAAGGCGCAGGAGCTGAAGATCGCCGAGCAGCTCATCAACTCCCTCGCCGGTCCGTTCGACCCCGACAAGTACCGCGACAGCTATCGCGAGGAGGTTCTCGCGCTCATCGATCGCAAGGCTCAAGGCGAGCAGATCGCGGTCCAGCCGGCGGCCGAGGAGGAGGAGGCGCCGGTACCGGACCTCATGTCAGCGCTGAAGGCGAGCCTCGACGCGGTCAAGGCGCGCGACGCAAACGGCGCCGGCGCCGAGAAGAAGGGCCCGGCGAGAAAGTCCGCGTCGAAGAAGTCCTCCGACAAGAAGACGCCCGCCAAGCGCAGCTAGCACCCAGGTCCGTCAGGCGTGCGCGCCCGCCGTGGCGGGTAGGAGCGGCTGCCGGACATGGCCGTCGCCCCCGCCCGATCACCCGCCGCGACCCGCACACCGCGCCTGCGGCGCTCAGACCCGGGCGGCGCCGGCTATGCGCGCCGGCGCTGCGGCAAGGGCTTCATGTACCTCGACGACGACGGCGAGCGGATCACCGACCCCGAGGTCATCGCGCGGATCGCCGCGCTCGTGATCCCGCCCGCCTGGACCGACGTCTGGATCTCGCCGGACCCCTTCGGCCACATCCAAGCCACGGGCTTCGATCAGGCCGGACGCAAGCAGTACCTCTACCACGCGCGCTGGCGCCAGCGCCGCGACCAGGAGAAGTTCGACGACATGGTCCGCTTCGCCCGCGCGCTGCCCGGCCTGCGCGAGGTCGTCGCGCACGACCTCGCGCTCGACGACCTGTCTCGCGAGCACATCCTGGCCTGCGCCACGCGCTTGCTGGAGCGTGGCTTGTTTCGCATCGGCTCCGAGCAGTACGCGGTGACGAACGAGACCTACGGCCTCGCGACGATGCGCAAGTCGCACGTCCGCGTCGACGGCGAGGTCATCCAGTTCGACTACATCGCCAAGGAGCACAAGCGCCACGTCAAGGCGGTCGTCGATCCCGAGGTCGCGGACGTCGTCGCCACGCTCAAGCGCCGGCGCGGGGGCAGCGACGAGCTGCTGGCCTACAAGCGCGACCGCAGGTGGTGCGACGTTCGCTCGCACGACATCAACGCATACCTCAAGGCCGCGACGGGCCTGGACGCCTCGGCCAAGGACTTTCGCACCTGGGGGGCGACGGTGCTCGCTGCGATGGCGCTGGGGGTGACCGAGCCGTCGCACATGACCCAGTACGCGCGCAAGCGTGCGATCGTCCGCGCGGTCAAGGAGGTCGCGTTCTACCTCGGCAACACCCCTACGGTCGCGCGCAACTCCTACATCGATCCCCGGGTCTTCGACCGCTACCGCGATGGCGACAGGATCGTCCCCGACCTCGACCTCATCAACGGGGACCCGCAGGCGACCGCCATTCAAGGCCCGATCGAGACGGCGGTGCTCGATCTCCTAGAGGATTGAGGCTGCGTCAGCCGGCTGAGTCGTGGGCCGCGCCGACGGCCTCGACCGCCTCCTCGCGCGTGGGGAGGATCGTGAAGATCTGATCCAGTCCCGTGATCTCGAAGGTCTTGGCGATGTTCTCGTCGGTGTTGACGATCGCCAGTGCACCGGAGCGCGAGCGCAGCCGCTTGACGGCGCCGATCAGCACGCCGAGGGCGGTCGAGTCCAGGAACGTCGTCGCGGTGAGGTCGATGATGATGCGGATGCGACCCGCCTCGATCGACTCGGCCAGCACCTGCTTGAGCTCGGGCGCAGTGAAGAGGTCGATCTCGCCGCGCACCGAGAGGACGTGGCGCTCCTCGTCGATCGGATGCTCGGTCACTGCGAAATCAGGAGGCATCTGACCCCATTCTCTCATTCGTGGGTTGGCGGCGCGGGCCGAAGCCGAGCCTGATCCGCAGATATTCGGTCTCGCCGTCCTCCGCATCGTGCTCGGAGGCGATCTCGTCAGCGACACGTTCGAGGACGTTGCCAATGCCGGGTAGTGCGGCGGAGGAGACGAGGTCGCGCGCCCCGTTGGGGAACAGCGGGCCGATGTGCAGCTCGACCCATCCGATCTGGGCGACCACTCGCACGTTGATGCGTCCGTCAACCATGAACGAGCCCGCCTTTGCCGCGACTGCATCGGCTACTAGCAGCGCGTCGTCGAGGCGGTCGATCGGAAAGTCCGCTCGTGCGGCGAGCATGCCGACGACGCGCCCGAGCACGGGCCCGACGAGCGGACCGCTCGCGACGGTCACGGAGGCCTCGTTCCAGCTCGGGTCGTCTGAGGGCCCAGCGCTCACAGGAGCGGACCCTCCACGTCGAGCGCGAACGTCATGCGAACCTCGGTGTTGTCCTGGTCGTCCTTGCCGAGCTCCAGCGTTTCAGCCAGCGTCGCGATCAGGGGCAGGCCGAGACCGAGCCCCGGCGAGTCGGGCCGCGGGACGATACCGCGGCCGCGATCGCGAATGACGACCTTCAGCCGGCGGTCGCGGATGCTCGCGTCTACCTCGAGCGAGCCGTTCTCGTCGGGTTCGTAGGCGTGGATCACGACGTTCGTGCAGGCCTCGGTGACGGCGAGCTTGACGTCGGCGAGCGTCTGATCGGGCATCGCGTGGACGTCCGCGAAGCCGCCGATCGCATGGCGCGCCACCGCGACGTTCTCCGGCCGGGCCGGCAAGGTGAGCTCCAGGTCGGGTGCGTCGATCTCCACGCGGCGTTCAGGGGCAAGCGCTTCGGTCATGCCGAAGGCATCGGCCGCGGTTCTGCCCGCCTCACGGCGGTTCCATGCATCTTCGA
>DASVPU010000068.1:0-2744 GCA_036389475.1 Solirubrobacteraceae bacterium | reverse complement strand
GTCGCCGCTGCGATGGCTAGGCTCCTGCCGGCATGACCGACGCCGCCGGAGCTCCCGGACTCGTGCTCAGTCCGACGGCTTCCGTCGGCGCGGGCGTCGCCTTCGGGGCGCACGTCGTCGTCAACGACGGCGTCGTCATCGAGGATGGCTGCACGATCGGCGACGGCGCGGTGCTCGGCAAGTCACCGACGCTCGGCGCGCGCTCGACGGCCTCGCGCGAACCGTTGGACGCGCTCGTGCTCGAGGCCGGCGTCGCGATCGGGACGCACGCGATCGTCTTCGCCGGGGCGCGCATCGGTGCGGGCGCGGTCGTCGCCGACCAGGCGATGGTGCGCGAGCGCTGCAGCGTCGGCCCCGACAGCGTGGTCGGGCGCGGGAGCCTGCTCGAAGGCGACGTCGTCGTCGGAGCGCGCGTGAAGATCCAGTCCAACGTCTACGTGACGGGCTACAGCGTCATCGAGGACGACGTCTTCATCGGACCTTGTGCCATGACGACGAACGACCAGACGATGGGCCGCCACCCGAAGGGCATCCGGTTGCAGGGCGCAATCCTGCGCCGCGCGTGCCGTGTGGGCGGCGCAGCGGTGCTACTTCCGAACGTCGAGGTCGGTGAGGAGGCGTTTGTCGCCGCGGGGGCGGTCGTGACCGTCACGGTGCCGCCGCGGAAGGTCGTCATGGGCGTTCCGGCGCGCGTCGTGCGCGACGTGTCAGACGAGGATCTGCTGGCGAACTGGAGCTGAGCTGAGCGGCGCGCTACGCCGCTGCCGCGAGCGCTGGCCCGTCCTGCATCCAGATGACCTGCTCCCGGCCCGGCCCGACGCCGACGAGCACCACCGGCACCTTGATCTGCTCGGCGATGAAGTCGAGGTAGTCGCGCGCGGCCTGCGGCAACTCGGCCGGTGTGCGGCAGTTGCCGATGTCCTCGGTCCAGCCGTCGAGCTCGACGTACTCGCCGCGCGCGTGGTGCAGGACCGACTGGTGGTAGGGAAAGTCCTTGAACACCGCGCCCTCGGGGCCGCTGTAGTACGTGCAAACCTTGATCTTCTCGAAGCCCGACAGCACGTCGAGCTTCGTGATCGCCAGCGACGTCAGGCCGTTGATCCTCGAGGCGTAGCGCAACGCCGGAACGTCGAGCCAGCCGGTGCGCCGGGCCCGCCCGGTCGTCGTGCCGAACTCGCCCCCGCGACGGCGGATCTCCTCGCCGACCTCGTCGTCGAGCTCGGTGGGAAACGGACCTGAGCCGACGCGCGTCGCATAGGCCTTCGCGATCCCCCAGACCTCGTTGATGTCCTTCGGACCGACGCCCGCGCCGACGCATGCCGCGCCCGCAGTCGGGTTGGAGGAGGTGACGAACGGATAGGTGCCGTGGTCGATGTCCAGCAGCGCGCCCTGCGCGCCCTCGAAGATGACGAGTTGATCGCCGTCGAGCGCGTCCCAGACGATCCGCGACGTGTCGGCGATGTGGCGCTCCAGCCGGTGGCCGTAGATGAGGTAGTCCTCGGTCATCGACTGCAGGTCGAGCGCGGGGTCCTTGATGAACGGGCGCAGGCTCAGCCGCTTGGGGTCGATCGCCGCCGTGATCTTCTTCTTGAGGATCTTCTCGTCGAGCAGGTCCTGCATGCGGATGCCCAGGCGTGCGGCCTTGTCGGCATACGCGGGACCGATGCCGCGCCGCGTCGTGCCGATCTGCAGCTTGCCGAGCTTCGTCTCGCCGGCGGTGTCGAGCAGCAGGTGGTAGGGCATGATCACGTGCGCGTTGGCGCTGATTCGCAGCCCGCTCGTGTCGATCCGGCGCGCCCTCAGCGCGTCGAGCTCGTCGGTCAGCACCCCTGGATCGATGACGACGCCGTTGCCGATGATGCAGCGCTTGCCCGGGTAGAGGATCCCGCTCGGGATGAGGTGGAACTTGAACACCTCGCCATCGCGGATGATCGTGTGGCCGGCGTTGTTGCCGCCTTGGAAGCGCACGATCGCGTCGGCGCGCTCGGCGAGCAGGTCGACGACCTTTCCCTTGCCCTCGTCGCCCCACTGGGCGCCGACTATGCAGATGCCTGGCATGACCGCGTGAAGTCTAGGCGGCGCCAGGCCTAGGCCGAGCGAACGTCGTGGCGCTGCTGTCGCGCATCGGGGCCCCAGAGCGGCAGCACCTCGCACATCTCCTCCAGCCGCGACACCGTGCGCTCGTTGATCTGCTCGGCCAGCTCGTCGCGCTCGAGGTTTGTCGTGATGATGATCGAGCGCTCATCCTCGTAGCGGGCGTTGACGATCGCGTAGAGCTGTTCGAGCACCCAGGGGCTCGTCTTCTCGGCGCCGACGTCGTCGACGTGCAGGAGGTCCACGGCGGTCAAACGGTCGAGGAGGTCGGTGTAGGAGTTGCCGCGGTCGTCGTCGAACGTCGTGCGGATCTCGGCCAGCAGGCGCGGCAGCGAGTAGATCGCCACGCTGCGCCCGGCCTCCAGCGCGTGGCGCGAGACGAGCATCGCGAGCGTCGTCTTGCCGGTGCCGACGGAGCCGAAGAACCACAGCCCGCGTCCGGCGTCCAGCTGGTCCTCGATGTGGTTGGCGAAGCGGCGCACCGCGGCGGTGACGGGGGGCGCTATCTCCGTCACCGGCGGGCGTTCGAACGAGACGCCGCGGTACTTGCGCGGGATGACCCCGCTCAGCGATCGTGCCCTGGCGCGGCTGACGCGCTGGGCCCGGCAGCGGCAGTCGCTGGCGCTGTTCGTGGCAGGGTCGTGGAGAAA
>DASVPU010000067.1:0-3873 GCA_036389475.1 Solirubrobacteraceae bacterium | reverse complement strand
GCCGCGCATCCTCGCGTGGTTCGCGCGCGAGCGAATCCCGTTTCTCATGGAGGTCGCCGATCGCACACCGGCCGACCGCAAGGGCGGGCATCTCGCCCGCCGGGAAGGCGAGGGCTTGGTGCTGCGCGAGATCGCACAGACGCCGGATGAGGATCTCGATGCCTTCCAGGACATCGCTCGCCACCGCTTCTTCAACACCAACACGCTGTGGATCGACCTGCGGGCGCTGGCCGAGGTACTCGAGCAGCGCGACGGCGTGCTCGGCCTGCCGATGATCGTCAACCGCAAGACCGTGGATCCGACAGATCCGGGGTCGACGCCGGTGTTCCAGCTCGAGACCGCGATGGGCGCGGCGATCGACGTCTTCGAGGACGCGCGTGCGATCCGCGTCTCGCGCGAGCGCTTCGCGCCGGTGAAGACCACGAACGACCTGCTCGCGCTGCGCTCGGACGCCTATGTCCTGCACGACGATGGCCGCGTCGCGGCCGCATCCGAGCGGGGCTCCGACGGTGCACCGCTCGTCGACCTGGACCCGTCGCACTTCAAGCTCCTGCGCGACTTCGACGCGCGCTTCCCCGCCGGCGCACCCTCGCTCGTGGCCTGCGAGCGCCTGACGGTACGCGGCGACGTGGCGTTCGGCGCCGACGTGACGGTGCGCGGGGCGGTGACGATCGAGCATCCGGGAGCAGGGCAGAAGCGCATCGAGGACGGCGCGCTGCTGGCAGAGGTGCCGTGAGGCGAGCGCTGCGGGGCAGCCTGACGATGATCGTGCGCCTGGTCGTCGGCGCGTGGGGGGATAGCCGACTCAGGAGTGGGTCGCCGTGGGCGGCGCGGGGAGAGATTCGGGCCTTGGAGCGAAGCGGTTCGCCACGTTGGATTCGGTGTTTGCCGCGGCCGTCGCGCTCGACGCTCCCCAGGATCGCGAGGGCTTCTCGCCGGCGCAGCTTCGAGCGGATTCGCAGCCACTGCTGAAGGACCTGCGACGGGCTCTCCCGCCACGACGCCCTCATGCGCGCCATGCGCAGCGGCTCGACGACGCGCGGGAGCGTTTGGTCGCTGCCGCCAAATCTCGAAGACCGTGCCGAGCACAGAATGCTGCGCGAGCGCTTCCGCAGCGACTGGCGGTGACCGCTTTGGTCGCGCGGCCCGTAGGAGCGGCGATGAGGGCAGCGCCCTGCATTCACGGATGGGGCATCCTGGATCGCGTGCCTCACATCTGCAAGAGCTCGCCGGCATGGCCGCAGCGTGGCCGGCCGGCGCCTTTGCTGAGCCTCCTTCTGCGCGATGGCGCACAAGGCTCGAATGCGCTCGGAGTGCGGTCGTGATCGAGCCTTCCTCGGGCGTGGGGATCTTCGCGGCGCTCGCCGCCGGGGTGCTGTCGTTCCTCAGTCCCTGCGTGCTGCCGCTCGTGCCGGGCTATCTGTCGGCCGTCTCCGGAATCAAGCCCTCCGAGCTCGAGCGCGCGCCGTTGCGGCGGGTGCTCGGTCCAAGCCTGCTGTTCGTGCTGAGCTTCTCGGCGATCTTCGTCGTCCTCGGTCTCGGCGCGACGAAGCTCGGCTCGGCGCTCAACGATCACCGCCAGACGCTGGAGAAGATCTCGGCGGCGATGATCGTCGCGCTGGGCGTCTTCTTCATGCTCACGCCGTTCGTCGCGCGGCTGGGGCGCGAGTGGCGCATCGAAGCGCTGATGGCGCGCGCCGGCCGCGGCGGCCCGATCGTCGCGGGAGCGGCCGTCGCGATCGCATGGACGCCGTGCGTCGGCCCGACGCTGGGCGCGATCCTCACGGCGGCTTCGCTGTCAGGGTCCACGGGGCGCGGGGCGTTCATGCTCGCCGTCTACTCGGCGGGCCTCGCGATCCCGTTCCTGCTCACCGCGATCGCGTTCAATCGCATGACGACGCTGTTCGCGGCGGTCAAGCGCCATTACGGCGTGATCATCGCCACCGGCGGAGCGATCCTCATCGTGATGGGCGTGCTGATCTGGACCGGCGAGCTGACGCAGCTGAACATCGAGGCGCAGCGGTTGCTCAACAGCCTCGGCCTGGACTTCCTGTACGGGATCTAGGATCGCGGGTGCGAGCAGCTGCGCCGCGTCCGTGGGCGTGTGTGTCCGCCTCAGGACGCGTAGCGCTCGGCGCGCTCCTCCTCGCGCTCGCTCTCACCCAGCGCGCGCACGAAGAGGAACGTAAGCGCGATGCCCATCACGATCGACTGCTCGAGGGCCATGACCAGGCCGCCGACGGCCTGGTCGTCGTGCGGCGACAGCCCCCAATAGCCGGGCTGACGCTCATAGAAGACGTAGATCGCATCGGGCGCGAACGCGAGCAGGATGCCCAGCAGGCCGACGAGCACCTTCGTCGCGAGCATGTAGACGATCGGGCCCATGCCGCCGAGGCGTCGCCGAGCGCGGATCGGCGAGAGCAGGTGCCACCAGTACAGGCCGCCCGCAAGGCCGAAGCACAGGTGCTCGAGGACGTGCAAGACGGGATGCTCCAGGGCAGCGTCGTACATCGCGGGAATGTGCCACGCGCACATGACGACGACGTACAGCGCGATCGCGAAGATCGGGTGTGCCAGCGCCCCAGCGGCGTGCTCGATGCGCATGAGCCGCCGCGTGAGCGGGCGCAGGATGACCTTCGTCAGGCCGAGCAGCACGAGGATCGGCGCAAGGTCCAGGAGCAGCAGGTGCTGGACCATGTGCATGAAGAACAGCTGCTCGCCGAGCTTGTCGATCGGCGAGACGAGCGCGAGGACGACGAGCGCCATCCCCCCGAGGAAGCTGGTCAGGCGCCACGGCGACGCGCCGGCCTCGCGCCAGCGGCGCACATAGAGCACCGTGAGCACAGCCACGAGCGTCATGGCGCCGGGCTCGAACGTCCATGAGGCGTCGGGGGAGGCGGCGAACGGCAGGATGACGCGATTGTGCCACCGCCAGCGCTTGTGTTACGCCCGCCGCGGAGTTCTTGCGGAGAAACGTTGCAATCCGCATGCCCCGTGTGACGGGCGCTGCGTCAGGATCCGGCGCACGATGCTCGCAGAGCTTGTCGCACTTGCCGTTCCGCCAAGCTGCGCGGTTTGCCGCGCGCCCACCCCGCGCGCCACTGGCCTGCTGTGCGGCGCTTGCCGCCGAGCGCTGCCGTGGCTGCCCGCGGAGTGCTGCCGGCGTTGCGCGCTGCCGCGGCCATGCCGGCGCTGCCCGGCGCGCGACGCCCCGTTCGGCGCCGCATGGGCGGCGGTGGCCTATGAGGGGGTCGCGCGCGAGGCGCTGCACGCCCTGAAGTTCGGGGCCGCGCGTCCGCTCGCCGACGTCATGGCCGCGCACATCGCCGCCGGGGCGCCGCCGGGGATCCTCCAGGGGGCGATCGTGGCGGTGCCGGCACATCCCGGCCGGCGCCGGAAGCGCGGCTTCGATCCCGCGCAGCTCTTGGCACGCTCGCTCGCACGAAGAATCGGCCTTCCGCACGCGGCCGCGCTCGTGCGCGGGCGGGCGCCGACACGACAGCTCGGAGCGTCGCGGGAGGTCCGCCGCATGGCCGGTCGACTCGATATCCGGGCGCGCGGACCGGCACCCGAACGGGTCGTGCTGGTCGACGACGTTCACACCACCGGTTCCACGCTGAGCTCCTGCGCGGAGTCCCTGCGTCGCTCCGGATGTACGCACATCAGCGCCGTCACATGGGCCAGGACGCTGGACGATCGTTGTGTTGAAGCTCATCTCTAGCAGGCGTACCATCGAGACTCGCACGTCAGTTCGACAGAGAGGACTTCGACATGCAGATCGAGGTCAAGGGCCGCAACGTCCACGTCAACGACGAGCTTCGCGAGCTGGTGGAACGCAAGTTCCGCAAGGTCGCAGCACAGGTTTCCGACCTC
>DASVPU010000066.1:0-14899 GCA_036389475.1 Solirubrobacteraceae bacterium | reverse complement strand
CGAGATCCCGCCGGTGTCGAACGTGACGGCCTTGCCGACGAGGCCGAGCACGGGGCCACTCGCTCCCGGGCCGTCGTACTTCAGCGTGATCAGCGCCGGCTCCTCGTGCGAGCCCTGCGCGACCGCGGCGAAGGAGCCCATGCCGAGGCGCTTCAGGCCCTCGCGGCCCTCGACCTCGACCGTGATCCCGTCGAACGAAGCGAGCGCTCGCGCCGCGTCGGCGACGTGCCGCGGCGCCATCTCGTTGGACGGCGTGTTCTGCAGGTCGCGCGCGGCGTTGACGGCCCGCGCGACGATCTCGGCCTCGCCGACGACGTCCGTTAGATCGTCGTGAGCGGAGACGACGAGCGCCTCGAGGCCGTTCGGCTCCTCGGCCTCCTTACCCTTGAAGCGGTCGAAGCGGTAGCCGGCGAGGACCATGCCCTCGACGATCGCCACGGCGATCTCGTCGCCGACCTTGTGCGGAACCTCCCAGCACAGGCGCTTGGCGCCGAGCTCGCACGCGCGCCCGAGGGCGCTCGCCGCCGCGGCGCGCACGCGCTCGCCGTCGAGCTTGTCGCGCGCGCCGAGTCCGACGAGGATCCAGCGCTTGCCGGCGCCATGAGTGACGGCGAGATGGCGATGCTTGGACTTCGCCTCGCCCGCCGCGATGAGGCCGTTGAGCGCGCCGCCATCGACGTCGTGGTGGACCTTCTCGTCCTCGAGGACTCCGATGACGACGGTGTCTGCGTCTGCATCTGCCGGCAGCGCGGTGGTGGCTTGGACGATCACGCGCGGGAGATTAGCTTTGATCCGCGGACCGGCCTGAGCCGATCCGCCCACGACGGGTTGGCCGCGGCGAGGTGCCTTCACACCGGGAGGCCGGGCTACGCGATGCGCCGGCGCCGGGCATGGCGGGCGCCCACGACCAGCGCGATGCAGACGAGCAGCCCCCAGCCGATCCAGAGCAGCGGTGGCGCACCGCCGGACGCGCGCTGCGCGCCTGTCGCGAAGGGGTCGTTGTCGATCGGGAAGAAGACGTCGGCACGCCTCGGCGCCTCGCCGGCGACGCTCGTCACGCCCTCCAGCCCGAGGTCGATCCCGCCGATCCCGCCCTGCGGCACGATCGCCGTGGCGGTGTAGCGCCCTGTCGGCCCGTGGCCGTAGGCGATCGTCGGCGCGCCGCCGGTCTTGCTGTCCAGCCGTACGTACAGCCCAGAGGCCCCGAACGGCTCGCGCCTGACCTCTTGCGTCGGCCGTGTTCCGGGCGGCCATCGCGCCGGCGCGCTCAGCGTCCAGGCGATCCTGATCTTCGTTCCCGCCGGCGCGCGCAGCGCCGCGTCCGAGATGTCGATCGTCGCCCGTACCGCCTCCTTGCCCACCGCGGGCGGTGCCGCGGTCAGCGACAGCAACGTTCCGACGAGAATCGCGACGTGAAAACGGGACATGGCCGGTCGCCGATGGTACGCCGCGGCGGTGACTTCGGTTTCCGCCAGTTCCCGCGCCCGCGCGCGACCTCATACACTGCCCGGCCTGTCCTGACCTGCGAGATCTGGAGAGTTCGTTCCATGCCAAAGACCGTCATCCTCGGTTCCGCCCGTACCCCGATCGGAAAGATGGGCGGCGGCCTTGCCACGCTCGACGCAACCGAGCTCGGCGGAATTGCGATCAGGGCGGCGCTTGAGCGTGCCGACGTCGGCGGTAAAGAGGTCCAGCACGTGATCATGGGCCAGGTGCTGCAGGCTGGTCAGGGCCAGATCCCCTCACGCCAGGCGCAGATCAAGGCTGGGATTCCCAAGGAGGTCAGCTCTGAGACGATCAACAAGGTCTGTGCCTCGAGCGTGCGCGCCGTCGGCCTGCTCGATGCGCAGATCCGCGCCGGCGACGTCGAGGTCGGTGTCGGCGGCGGCATGGAGTCGATGTCGAGCGCGCCCTACCTGCTGCCCAAGGCCCGCTTCGGCTTCCGCATGGGCGACGTCAAGGCGCTGGACGCGATGGTTCACGACGGGCTGACGAACCCGTTCAGCGGCCGCCAGATGTTCGACGAGGCGACCGAGATCGGCGACGAGCTGGAGATCTCGCGTCCCGACCTCGACCGCTGGGCGCTGCGCTCGCACGAGCTTGCGATCGAGGCGACCGACTCGGGGCGGCTGCCCGAGGAGATCGTCTCCGTGACGATCAAGGGCCGCAAAGGCGACACGGTTGTCGAGGTCGACGAGGCGCCGCGGCGCGGCTCGTCGCTGGAGTCGCTCGCCAAGCTGCCGGGTCTCATGAGCAAGGAGGGGTCGCACACGGCGGGCAACTCGCCGGGCGTCAACGACGGCGCGGGCGCTATCGTCGTCGCCTCCGACGAGTGGGCTGCCGCCAACGGCAAGCACGTGCTCGCGACGATCATCGCGCAGGCGCAGGTCGCCGAGGACTTCGCGTACCTCGCCCGGACCCCCGCGGCGGCCGCGAAGGTCGCGCTGGAGAAGGCGGGACTGACGGTCGACGACATCGACCTGTGGGAGATCAACGAGGCGTTCGCCTCCGTCGCGCTGAACTCGATGCGGATGCTCGGCCTCGACGAGGACAAGGTCAACGTCAACGGCGGCGCGGTGGCGCTGGGCCATCCGATCGGAGCGTCGGGGGCGCGCATCATCGGCACGCTCGTGCACGAGTTGCGCCTTCGCGGCGGCGGCTACGGCTGCGCGGCGATCTGCTCGGGCGGCGGGCAGGGCGACGCCGTGATCCTGAGGGTCGACCCGCCGACGCCTGACTGACTCGGAAGGCGTACCCCCGCTGACTGGCACGGCCGCGGACGCACGGGAATCTGATCGCGAGCCGGCCGGCGATGATGCCGGAGGTCGCAGCGCGGCGTTCTTCGACCTCGACCGCACGCTGATGGCCGGCTCGTCGGGATTTCACTTCGTCCGGGCCGCCTACCAGCAGGGCATGATCAGCCGCCGCCGCCTGGCCGGTCACACGCTCGACGCCGTCAAGTTCCGCCTCTGGGGCTCGACCGACGCGGGCACCGCGAAGGTGCGCGCACGCCTGGGGACCTACCTGGAGGGCGTGCGGGAGCGAGACATCCGTCGCATGGCGCCGCGCGTGCTGGCCAGCGTGCTGCCGCGCCTGTATCCGCAGATGCTCGCTGTCGCCTATGCCCATCAGGATGCCGGCCGGCCGATCTACATCTGTACGGCCGCGTCGGATGACATGGCGCGCCTGCTGTCGATCGTCCTGAGCTTCGACGGCGCGATCGGGTCGCGCTCGGAGGTGCTCGACGGCGTCTACACCGGCCGCGAGGGCGGGGTGTTCACCTATCGCGAGGGCAAGGCGCAGGCGATCCGCGAGCTGGCGAATGCCAAGGGGATCGACCTCGCCCGGTCCTACGCCTACTCCGATTCGGAGTCCGACCTGCCGATGCTGCGCGCCGTCGGGCACCCGGTCGCGGTCAACCCCGACAGCACGCTGGCCCGCGTCGCGCGCGAGCAGGGCTGGGAGGTGCTGCGCTTCGACCGCCTGCACTGGCGGCTGAAGATCGTCGCGGCGGCGCTGGCGGCGGCCGCCATGGGCGGAGTGGGACGAACGGCGATGCGCCGTGGTGCGGCGGTCGTCGACGCGCCGGGTAAGGGTGCGCGCCGAGGCGCGCCCATCGCGCCCGTGGCTGATCGCGCCGCGCGCCGCCGCGCGCCGCTTGGACCGGCACCGCGTCGCCCCTCGCGCCGATGATCCGACCCCCCATGTCGTACGTTTGGCGACAGATGACGAACGTTCCGGCGATCTTCGACGCCCACGCCTCCGAATACGAGGCGCTGCGCCGCCGGCTCATCCCGCCCTACGACGCGTTCTACGGCGCCGCGGTCGCCGCGCTCGCGCTGGCGAACACGCCGCTGCGGCGGATCCTCGACGTCGGTGCGGGCACCGGCCTCCTCGCGCGCGCGGTCGCCGCCGCGTATCCGCAGGCGGCGCTGACGCTCTTCGACGGGGCACCGGCGATGCTCGCACGGGCACGGGCCGTGCTCGGTACGGGCGCGTCGTACGTGACGGGCGATTTCGGCGCGCTCCCGCCGGGCCCGTGGGACGCGGTCGTCAGCGCACTGGCGATCCATCACGTCGACGACGGCGCCAAGCGCGACCTCTTCGCCCGCGTGCATGACGCCCTTGCACCCGGCGGAGTCTTCGTCAACGCAGAGCAGGTACGTGGCGCGAGCGCGCTCTTCGACGACGCCAACGCACGCTGGCACGAGCGTCGCGCTGCCGAGCTGGGGACGACCGCGCAGGAGTGGGCCGCCGCGTGCGAGCGTATGCTGCTCGACCACTTGGCGACGGTCGATCAGCAGCTCTCCTGGCTGCGCGATGCCGGGTTCGCCGAAGTCGACTGCGTGTTCAAGGACCACAAGTTCGCTGTGCTCGTCGCGCGCCGATCCGGATGAGCATCTACGACCTCACCGACGAACAGCGCGACATCCGCGCGCTCGCCGCCCGCTTTGCCAACGAGGTCATCGCGCCGCAGGCGATGAAGTGGGACCGCGAGCACCACTTCCCCAAGGAGGTCATCAGGCAGCTTGGCGAGCTCGGGCTGATGGGGATCTGCGTCCCGCAGGAGTTCGGCGGCGGGGGTGCGGACTTCCTCACCTACATCCTCGTCGTGGAGGAGCTCTCGCGGGCCGACGCCGGGCTCGGCGTCACGGTCGCGGTACACACCGGCGCGGTGACGATGGCGATCATCGCCCGTGGCACGCACGGGCAGATCGAGCGCCTCGTGCCGCCGCTGGCTCAGGGTCACGAGCTCGGCGCGTTTGCCCTGACCGAGTCCGGCGCGGGATCGGATGCGGGCGCCTTGCAGACACGCGCGCGCGACGGTCACCTGACGGGCACCAAGCAGTGGGTCACCAACGGCTCGCACGCGCACACCTTCATCGTCTTCGCCAAGGATCCCGACCGGCCCAGCGCGTTCATCGTGCGCCGCGGAGCCCCCGGCTTCAAGCCGCTGCGCGAGGAGGACAAGCTCGGGCTGAACTCCTCGAGCACCGCCGACATGGCCTTCGAGGACACGCCGGCCGAGCGCCTGGGCATGCCGGGCGCGGGCCTGCGAATCGCGTTGAGCACGCTCGACGGCGGGCGTATCGCGATTGCCGCACAGGCGACCGGGATCGCTCAAGCGGCGCTCGATCTCGCCGTCCAGCACGCCCGCGAGCGGCGGACGTTCGGCAAGCCGATCGGGGCGCATCAGGCGATCCAGCAGAAGCTCGCCGACATGCAGACCGAGATCGAGGCGGCCCGCGCGCTGACATGGCGCGCGGCGCGGCTTGCGACCGCCAAGCGGCCGCACACCGTGGAGGGCGCCCAGGCCAAGCTCTTCGCATCCGCCGCCGCCCGGCGCGTGACGGGCGAGGCGATCCAGGTGCTCGGAGGCTACGGCTACACGCGTGAGCTTCCCGCCGAGCGCTACTACCGCGACGCGAAGGTCACGGAGATCTACGAGGGGACGTCGGAGATCCAGCGGCTCGTCATCGCCCGGGCGCTGCTCGGCGAGGCCGCACGCGAGTAAGCGCTGCCCCGTTTGCCTCGCCGCGCGCGCCCGGGGAATAGGGTGCGCAGAGCATGTCCAACAAGCCCCTGAGCATCGACCCGATCGCGGAGGCCCGCCGCCATTGGGCCGAGCGCTGGGGCGACGAGCCCGCGCGCCCGATGGCAGCGATTACCTCGATCATGCGTGCGCAGCAGGTCCTGCTCGCGCGGCTGAACGAGCTGCTCGGTCCGCTCAACCTGACGTTCCCCCGCTACGAGGCGCTGATGCTCCTGTCCTTCACCCGTGAGGGGACGCTCCCGTTGGGCAAGGTCGGGGAACGCCTCCAGGTCCACCGCACGAGCGTCACGAACATCATCGACAAGCTCGAGGCCGACGGCCTCGTCCAGCGCGTGCCGCACGTGGCCGACCGGCGCACCACGCTGGCAGCGATCACGGACGCCGGACGGGACGTCGCCGGTCGCGCGACGGTGCTGCTCAACGCCGACGCGTTCGGGCTCGCCGCGCTGGATGAGGACGAGCAGGAGCAGCTCACATCGCTGTTGCGGACGCTGCGGCTCGAGGCCGGTGACTTCGCCGGCGACAACTGAGACGCTGTCGGCATGACCCCCACCACCACTCGCATGCTCGGCGCTCTGACCGTCCCGCCATGGGCCTGGGCTGCACCCCCAATCGAGGAGACGGTCGGGGCGATGGGCGAGCTGGTGACGGATGGCAAGGTCCGCCACCTCGGTCTCAGCGAGGCCAACGCCGAGACGATCCGCAAGGCTGCCGCCACGCATCCGATCGCCGCCCTGCAGAGCGAGTGGTCGCTGTGGACTCGCGACGTCGAGGGCGAGATCGTCGACACCTGCCGCGAGCTCGGCATCGGGATCGTCCCGTACTCCCCGCTCGGCCGCGGCTTCTTGTCCGGGCGCTTCACGTCGCCCGACCAGCTCGACGCCGACGACTTCCGTCGCCACGGCCCGCGGTTCACCGGCGAGAACCTCGAGCAGAACCTGCAGCTGGCAGGGCAGGTCAAGGCGATCGCCGCCGAGAAGGCCTGCACGCCCGCACAGCTCGCGCTGGCGTGGGTGCTTGCGCGAGGTGACGACGTCGTTCCGATCCCCGGCACCAAGCAGCGCAAGTACCTCGAGGACAACGTCGGCGCGCTGGAGGTGCGGCTGACACCCGATGACCTCGCGCGACTCGACGATCTGCCAAAGGCCGCCGGCGACCGGTACGACCGCACCGGCATGCAGACGGTCAACCGGTAGCGTTGGCGCACACCGACGAGGGAGGAGCGGTCATGTCGACGTTGCCACCGAGCGACGAGCCGGAGCCGGAGCCGGAACCGGAGTCCGGCGATCTCTTCGAGGACATCACGCGCGAGCTCGGCCGACTGTTCCCGGCCGACCGGATGCAGCGCATCATGGAGCGCCTCGAGATCGAGCCGATCGAAGAGAACGTCCAGTTCCTCATCGACCTGATCAGCGCGACGTTCACCCGCGGCATCGAGTTCGGCGCCGTCGAGGTCACGGCGCAGCAGATCGAGGCCGGCGAGCCGCTCCATCCCCAGATCGAGATCGCGCACGTCGATCTGCCGTGACGGCGGCGGCCGGGGAGTCGCGCGGAACGATCGCCCACCCGCCCGCGCGTGAGGTGTACGACATGCCGGCGGCGCAGACGCCGCCGGTACACGCGCGGCAGGACGTCCCACCGCGGGAGTGGATTCGTCGACCGCGATCGGCTACGCTTCAGTTAGAAAGGCGGACATCCGACTATCGGGCTACCAACACTATGGCTACCACGCAACAGCCCCCGAGCACGGCCGCAGAGTGGCGCGCGGCTTACGGCCTGGCGCCCGAGCGCGACGCGGCGTTCACGACGCTGAGCGGTACGCCGGTCCAGCCGCTGTACACCGCGCAGGACGCGCCCGGCGATCCGGGCCATCCGGGCGTCTATCCCTACACGCGCGGCGTCTACCCGTCGATGTACCGGGGCCGCCTGTGGACGATGCGCCAGTTCGCCGGCTTCGGCACCGCCGAGGAGACCAACGAGCGCTTCCGCTACCTGCTCGCCCACGGCCAGGACGGCCTCAGCACGGCGTTCGACATGCCCAGCCTCATGGGCTACGACTCCGACCATCCGCTGAGCTTGGGCGAGGTCGGCCGCGAGGGCGTCGCGGTGGACACCATCGATGACATGCAGACGCTCTTCAGCGGGATCGACATCGGCGAGATCTCCGTCTCGATGACGATCAACGCGCCAGCCGTCGTCATGCTCGCCTTCTACATCGCGGCCGCCGAGGCGGGAGGGATTCCGGCGCAGCGCCTGCGCGGGACGATCCAGGCCGACATCCTCAAGGAGTACATCGCCCAGAAGGAGTGGTGCTTCCCGGTCGACCCGGCGATGCGCCTGTGCGGCGACATGATCGAGTACTGCTCCGCGAACATGCCGCGCTGGCATCCGATCTCCGTGTCGGGCTACCACATCCGCGAAGCCGGGGCGACCGCCGCGCAGGAGCTCGCGTTCACGATCAAGGACGGCTTGACCTACGTCGAGCAGGCGGTGCAGCGGGGCCTGCATGTCGACGACTTCGCCCCCCGGCTGAGCTTCTTCTTCAACGCCCAGATCGACTTCTTCGAGGAGATCGCGAAGTACCGAGCGGCGCGCCGCATCTGGGCCAGGGAGCTGCGCGAGCGCTTCGGCGCCGAGGATCCGCGCTCCTGGCGCATGCGCTTCCACACCCAGACCGCCGGCGTCTCGCTGACCGCCCAGCAGCCGCTGAACAACATCGTCCGCACGGCGATCGAGGCGCTCGCGGGCGTGCTCGGTGGCACGCAGTCGCTTCACACCAACTCCTATGACGAGGCGCTTGCACTGCCGACCGAGGAAGCCGCTCGCATCGCGCTGAGGACCCAGCAGATCATCGCCCACGAGACCGGCGTCACGAACACGATCGACCCGCTCGGTGGCGCGTACTTCATCGAGGCCATGACCGACGAGCTCGAGCGCGAGGCATACAACTACTTCAGCCGCATCGACGAGCTCGGCGGCATGGTCGAGGCCGTCAAGCGCAACTTCCCCCAGCGCGAGATCGCCGACGCCGCGTTCCAGCTGCAGTGCGAGTACGACAGCCGCGAGCGGATCCTCGTCGGCGTCAACGACTACGTCGACAGCGGCGAGCAGGAGATCCCGATCCTGCGCATCGATCCCGAGCTCGAGCGCAAGCAGATCGACCGCCTTCAGGCCGTGCGCGCTCGTCGCGACGCGACCGAGGTGCAGCGCACCCTCGTCACCCTGCGCGAACACGCGGCGCACGAGCGGGCCAACCTCATGCCGGCGCTGCTGGATGCGGCGCGCGCCCACGCCTCGGAAGGCGAGATCGTGGGCGCGCTGCAGGACGTCTTCGGGACCTACCGCGAAACGCCGGTCTTCTGAGCTGAGACCTTCGGCTAGCTGAACGCGCCGGTGTCGATCCACTCGCTCTTGATGAGCACCCAGCAGTCCTCGGCGAGCCCGCTGAGCACGTACTGGTAGGGAAGCCAGCCGTAGCCCGCCTCGCCCCAGCCCCAGCCCCAGGAGTTGCGGATGCGCAGCGCGCCCGTCGTCGACGAGCCGTCGGGGTGCTTGACCACGCGGCTGTCGTCGTAGCCGACGGCGGAGACCGCATGACCGCCCTTGACGACGTCGCCCGTGGATGGGTATGGGATGCCGCCGGTGCTCTCCGAGGCGTTGATCGACGAGTAGATGGTGAAGCCGAACATGCAGGGCAGGCCCGACGACAGGTGAGACTTGATCGACTGGAGTACCTGCTCTGCGCTGTCGGTGTGCGGATCCAGCCGGTAGAACGACTCGGCCTGGAATGACTGCGCGAGCGCGTAGACCAGGCCGCTCGGCTCCTGGTCGTACTTGGTGACGTCGTAGGGCATGTACTTCTCAGGCGGAACGCCAAACAGACGCAGCGTGCCCATCGTGGCGCGCAGGTACGCCCCGGTGTCACCGGTCCACCCCAGCATGCTGCGCGTGACCTTGTAGACGAACAGCCGCGAGCCGTCGAGGTGCTTGCCGAACGCGCGCCGCTCGTAGTACTCCACGATGCCGACGGCGGCGTTGGCCGTGCAGGATCCGATCTTGCCTTGATCCTCGATCGGCGAGCACCACTTGCGCAGGTCGACGCTCGGCGGCAGCGGCGCCGTGTCGCCGACGCTCGTGTTCGCCAGGATCGGGGCGATCGCGTCGCTCTGCGCCGTGTAGTCGCGGTGGTCTGGAAGGTCGGGGACCCAACCCAGGCCCTTCCCGTCGACGCTCTCGTTGCGGGACTGTGGCAGCCCTGCGAGGCCGCTCTGCTCTTCCGCGACAACTGCCGCGCCATTGGCCGGCGGCGCTTCGATGAATGCCATATCTGCTCCGTGTGTTGAGAATGACCGGCCGCGCGGGTGGCTTTTGTGACATCATCTGCCGTGGCTCGCGTGAGAAGGTCCGGTTCGAGCAAGTAGATACCTGTCTTCCGCGGCCGTGTGTGGTGTTGGTCACATGCCGGCGCCACGAAGCCCATCGGCCCGCCGTCGCAGGCCACCGAAGCGGACGTCTCGGAGCAGCGGCAGGCCGGCGCGCGCAGGCCACTCGCCCCTCCATCGATCGCTGGGTTCGATGGCCACCGGATCGGACGGCGCGTCCGGCGGTGGTGCCGGTGGCCGGCTGTACCCGGCTCGCGCGGCGCTACCTGTAAGCCAACTCTTCCTTCCAGCGAGCACCGATACACCACAAACAGTATCTCTGTCAAGGTGCCATGAATGCAGGTTGGACGAACTCAGACCGCCTGATGATCGCGCGTGGCGGGCTTCGAAAGACAATAACCCTGGGCCGCACTGGGCTTGCGTGAAACCGCAGGATTTAGTGCGCGGCCACCTCTTGTACTGGAGGTATCAGACGGGGCAGGCTGGGCAGACAGCATCGGCTTCAGTCATCGACTCGATCTGACCGCACCCCGTAAACGCGTCTCACTGTCAGGAGGCATCAAGGAATGATGAGCATAGGAACCCGAAGGACATCGCTGCTGGTGGCAACGATGATGGTTCTCGGAGCTGGACTGTTCAGTGCTGCTGCGAGTGCGAGCATCTCACCGACGAGCGCGACGCTGACAGTCAACGCAGGCAGTAGCGCAACCGAGGGCAAGACGGTTGGTGTTCCGGCTGTTCCCGCGAAGGCCGACATCGAGATCGCGATCGATACCACCGGCAGCATGGCCGGTGCGATCGCGCAGGCCAAGGCGGAGGCGACCAAGCTCGTCAATGCCGTGCAGGCCGAGCTTCCGGACGCCAAGTTCTCAGTGGTTGAGTTTCGAGATGCTGGCGACACGCCGGAGTACCTTGTCCACAACGCGATGACGGCTGACGCCACGACCGTCCAGGCGTCGATCAACTCGCTTGCGGCAGGCGGGGGCGGCGACTTCCCCGAGGCCTACAACCTCGTCTTCAACAACGCCTATAACCCGCTGACCGGGGGCGCTATCGGCTGGCGCAGCGCTTCGCGCAAGTTCGTCGTCGTGATTGGAGACGCTCCGCCGCACGGCGCGGTGACGGCCGGCTTCAGCAACTGCTTTGACACCTCAGCCGACCCGCACGCGCTCAACACCGCGACCGAGCTGGCCGGTGTGGCCTCGGCACAGCGCACGCTGTTCATGGTCGCGACCGACAGCTCCATCAAGCCGTGCTATGACCAGCTGGTGGCCGGCGGCTTCAGTGGTAGCACCTCGGTGCTGCTCGGATCGTCGTTTGCCGACCAGATCGTCGCGCTGATCAAGGCGGCCTCCTCAGAGGTGGCCGACGTGCATCTGGAGGTCGCATCGGCGGGCCCGTCGCCGGCGAGTGCCTCGTGGATATCCTTCAGTCCCGCCTCGGCCGGACCGGTGTCCACGCCAGCGACGCTGCCGTTCACCGTGAACATTGCGGTGCCGGCCGGAACATCAGCGGGAACGTACACGTTTGACATCGTGGCGATCGCCGACGGTGGCGATATCGGGCACCAGACGCTCACGATCGTCGTCCCCGTCAGCAACCACGATCCGGACTGCTCGACGGTCGCCCCCAACCCCGCGCTGTTGTGGCCGCCCAACCACAAATACCAGCTGATCAAGCTGGGCGGCGCGACCGATCGCGATGGAGATCCGGTCACGCTGACGATCACCAGCGTGACCCAGGACGAGCCGCTCAACGGACTTGGCGACGGCGACACCTCGCCGGACGCGAAGACCGCGCCGAGCTCTAACAGCGTGTTCGTCCGTGCAGAACGCAGCGGCACCGGCGACGGTCGCGTCTATCGGATCGCGTTCAAGGCCTCTGACGGCCGGGGCGGCACATGCGGCGGCGTCGTCACCGTCGGCGTGCCACACGACCAAGGCCAAGGATCGGTCCCCGTCGACTCCGGACTGACGATCAACTCGTTCGGGCCGTAGCCGAAGCAGCCGTTCCGCAGTACGCGAGGGGCCCGCCTAGCGGCGGGCCCCTCGTCAATGCAACCGACTGCCACCCAGCCGCGGCGTTGAGATCCACCGGACCGCGAGCTGCATCTTTCGCGGGTGGCTATGCAGCCCCCCGCGACGGTGCTTGGTTACCGCTTGGCGTTCAGGCCATCGGCCAGACGCAAGGCCGTCTCAGTTCCTTCGCGCAGCCCCTGTAGCAGCTGAGCGACCCCGTCGGCGGCTCCCTTGGCCGCGAGTGCCTCGATGTCCTCTGAGCCCTTGTCGACGAGGCGCTGCAGGTCCTGCTCGTCGGCGAACTTCGTCCCGAGGGCGTGGACCGCGGCACCCAGGGCGACCGTCTCGAGGTCAGCACTCTGGATCGCCGGTAGCTGGCCCTGGATCGGGTTCGGCGGCTCGGGGCCCCAGGGGTCTGGCAGCAGGGCCTCGACGTCCAGCATCTTGAACAGGTCGCAGATCCAGACCCTGTGCTGGCATTGCGAGGCGAGGCGGCCCAGGGCATCCCGGGCAAATACCCCAAGCTGCCAATAGTAGGGGATCGATGGTGCGCGATCCTTCGACGACGCCAACGTCATCCGCACCTCGTTGTTCTTGAGGAGGATGAGCCAGCCTCCGTTGCGCATGCAGCGCTGCTTGGCCTTCGGAGCAAGCCACGCCGCCACGTTGCGGTAGTAGCTCTTGATCTCCTCCCATTCGGGCACGACGGCGGGATCAAAGGTCGGGCTTTTCGGATCGGTGGAAGCGAGGAAGCCCGTGAGGTTGATGTTGAACCAGTGGTGCCACGTAGCATCGACCACGACGCGTCCCACACCGGAGCGGTGTCCGTCGTACGCTCCAAGAACGCCGAACTGGCGGTCGTTGGTATCGGCAGCGCTCGTTGCCCAGGCGATGACCTCCGGAGATTGCTGATGGCCGTTGAGGGTCGGGAACTCCGTCGTCTTGTACCCGTCGAACGTGAAGCTCTTCGACAGATCAGACGGAACCTCGCAGTGCCCCTCGTGCATGTGATCGGGTAGGTGGGTGATGGGTCCCTTGGGCCCGCAGAGCACCGGGTGCGGAAAGCGCACGAGCTTTCCAAAGATCGGGGAGAAGGTCCATGCCGTGTACCAGCGCGGTTGGATGACCTGAGGGATGTCGTCGGATTGATCCCCCACCGGCGACGCCGTCGCAGGATCGTCCACGAGCGTGTCGTGACGCCCGGGGCCGGACTGATTGGGCGCCGCGGGCTCGCCGTTGGGGCCCGCACCGGGGAAGTACCAGCGCCTCATCACTCTCGCCCTGGGAACTCTCGCGGCCATCGCCTGGCCAAGGTTCTCATGATCGCCAGTGGCGAACAGGCCGCCGCCCTTGTCCATGAACTGGGTTAGCGCCTTCAGCTCTTTGTCGCTGAGTGCGTCGGGTCCCGTCCCGTTGATTCCGAAGAGCCAGATCTCGTCGTACTGCGTGAGGTTCTGGGTGTCGAAGCGGAAGTTGCTGATGTCGGCACCGGATCCGGCTACGGTCTGACGGTGCGCCTTCGTGAACTCGAAGGAGACGTGCGGCCACAGGTCGTTCAACACGATCTTGAGAACCTGACCCAGGTGAAACCCGCTGGTGTCGCTGTAGCCTCCCGAGCCGTTGTCGGTGACCACCAGAATCTTGATCTTGCACTTGAATGCCCAGTGCAGGTCAAACAGCTGCTCTGTGGTTGGAACGTGGCGCACCTTCAGATCGGCGGCGCTGGTCGCGTTTCGCAGTCTGGTCAACTCCATGTACGGTTCCTTTCGCGCGCAAGCACCCTGCACCAAGCGACCTGCGGAGTTGGAACTCAACAGGGCCGTCGGGATCGAGGTCTTGCTCAGGTGAATGATCTGTGCGTCATTGCGAGCACGTCGAGCGTGTGCGCAGCACGCTCGGATGTGACCGCAGACGCACGTTCAGACGAGTCGCACATCGGTAAACACCACTCGACAGCCGGATATGCGACACAGGTCTTGTTGATGCAATTCACTTTAGACAACATCGCGAATGACCAGTGTGACGTACATCACCTACCGCGCCCTGCGCCACGCAGCGGCCGGCGCGACGGTGGCGGCGCACGTGCTCACCTGCCTAGGTCGATCAGATCCAGAAGAACGACGTCGCGCCGAGCAGCAGGAGCAGGAGGAACAGCGTGAGGATCCCGACGCCCACCCAGCCCAGGACGATCCCGGCGACGGCCATCCCCATGCCCTGCTCGCGGCCTGCGGACTGCTCGATCTGTGACTTCGCGACGTACCCGAAGACGAGCGCGAGGATCGATCCGATCCAGTAGACCCAGATGATCCCGAGCACCAACGACGCGATGGCGAACCCGTTCCAGCGAGCCGGCTGCGCAACGGGATAGGCCGGTTGAGCAGGTGGCGGAGGCGGTTGCTGGCTCGTCGGATGCTCCATGGCCGCGCGAGAGTATTTCACTCGCCGGCGATCCATAGCACCCGTGTGCCGATCGGCTGGTAGATTCGCGCTCGATGGATCTCGATAAGTCGGCCGCTCCCGCTCCCGGCTGGTACGTCGATCCCGAGCACTCCGCTTCCGAGCGCTACTGGGACGGAAGTGGGTGGTCAGACCAGCGCCGCCCCGCGCAGGGGAGTTCCGCGCCGTCCAACGGCTTTGCGATCACAGCGCTCGTCTGCGGCATCGTCGGCATCGTCCTCGGCGTGCTGCCGTTCACCTTCTTCGTGGCCTGGATTCTCGGCATCGTCGCGATCGTCTTCGGCGTCCTCGCGCGCAAACGGTTCGATGCAGAACCGGCGATCGGCCGCAAGGGCATGGCGACCGCAGGCCTGATCCTGGGCATCCTCACCATCGTCGCCTGCGCCATCTGGCTGATCCTCTTCATCGCCGTGATCGGCGGGAGCAGCGTCGTGTTCGACGAGGTCCGGTACTGCTTCGACCACCCGAACGCCGCCAGGTGCAACTGA
>DASVPU010000065.1:0-2930 GCA_036389475.1 Solirubrobacteraceae bacterium | reverse complement strand
ACATCGACGAGCCATCGACGGAAGACGTCGACGCCGTCGCCGCTGCGAGCGCTCACGCGCATCGTCGTAGCCGCGGGGTTGATTTGGGCGATGTTGGCTTCGAGGCGCTCGATGTCGAAGTCGAGGTGGGGCAGGACCGAGCAGACCATGATCCGCGCGTCGGCACCGACATGAAACTCGCCCCGGCAGACGAGGTTGCCGACGTTCTCGATGATCAGCAGGTCGAGCTCGTCGAGTGGTAGTGCCCCAAGCGCGGTACGAACCATGTTGGCGTCCAGGTGGCACTCACCACCAAAGCCGTTGCCGGTATTCAACTTGCGTGACGGGACGTGCAGGTCCGCGAGACGGTCGGCGTTCAAAGCTGCCCTGCACGTCTCCCTCCAGCACACCGACGCGTACGCCCTCGTCCGCCAAGCCGGCCAGCGCGCGCTCCAGTCCATGCAGCTACGACCGCAGCTGCGGGCCACGTCCAGCGCGGCCCAGCGAGCTCTCCGCATCTATTGCAAGGTCAGGCGGAGCGCTGCGTTTCGGGGCCCGGTCTCGCGCCGACAGCTCGCGGATGTCGGCGATCTCGTTGCACCACGCACGGGCCAGCACGCCGTCGTGAGTGATCAGCAGCACGCCCAGCGTTTGCTCGGCCTGAATCGCGGCGATCGCTTCCAGCAGCGCGGCCTGCGTGGACACATCGAGCATCGACGACAGCTCGTCGCAGATGAGATAGCGCGGCCGCACGACGAGCGCGCGCGCCAGGCAGGCGCGCTGCAGCTGGCCCTCGGACACCTCATGCGGGAAGCGCTCCAGCAGATCTCCCGTCAAGCCGACGCGCGCGGCCCAGGTCCGCAGCAGCTCGGCGCGCTCGTCCGGGCCCGCCGGCAGCATGCCGCTCGCGGCCAGCGGCTCGAGGATCGCCTCGCCGAGACGCAGTCGCGGGTCGACCGCGATCCGCGGCGCCTGGAAGATGAGCTGGACGCGGTGGCGCAGGTCGCGACTGCAGCGCACGCCCCAGATGCCGATGCGGTCACCGTCGATCACCAGCGAGCCGCTATCCGGAGCGAGCAGCATCGCCATGATCTGTGCGAGCGTGCTCTTGCCCGAGCCGCTGGGACCGACGAGTCCGAGGCGGGCTCCTGATTGCAACGCGAGCGTCACACGATCGACCGCGACCACGCGTCCTGCCGGCGCGCGAAAGCTCTTCGTGATCGCCTCAGCGCTCAGCATGGACGAAGCAGCGTGCCAAGACGCCGTCCGGCACCGGGTAGAGGTCGGGAATCGAGTCGGTGCAGCGGTCGAAGCGGTCTGGGCAGCGGTCGGCGAAGGCGCAATGGGCAGGCAGTGTTGTGAGCTCCGGTGCGAGCCCGGGGTCGATTTGCCCTCGCGCTCTGGCAGCGCTCGCAGCAGCTCACGTCCATAGGGGTGCGCGGGCGCCTCGAAGAACGCCGCCGTCGGACCGAGTTCGACGATCCGGCTTGCGTAGAGCAGCGCCAACCGGCCGCCGAGCCGCTCGGCCAGGCGCAGGTCGTGCGTGATGACGAGCAGCGACGTACCGCGCGCCGAGATCTCCCGCAGCTGCGCGGCCGTCGTGTCGACGAGGTCGGCGTCCAGCCCCGAGGTCGGCTCGTCGGCAATCACGACATCGGGCTCGCCGACGAGCGCCATCGCGTTGACGATCCGCTGCTGCATTCCCCCCGACAGCTGATGGACATAGCGCCCGCTGATGAACTCGAGGTCGAGACCCAGCTCGGTCAGCAGCCCGCGCAGGCGCTTGCGCGCCTCCTCTTCGGACAGCCCGCGCGCCTGCGCCGCCTCGAGCAGCTGATCGCCGAGCTTGCGCACGGGGTTCAGCGACGACGCGGGGCTCTGCGGGATGAGCGCCATCCGCCGGCCGCGCACGCGGCGCAGCTCGTTCGGGGCAAGCTCGAGCAGCTCCTCCCCGCCAAGGCGAACCGAGCCGCTGACGTTGACGTTGCGCGGCAGCAACCGCAGCAGCGTGTGCGCGAGCACCGTCTTGCCGCTGCCGCTCTCGCCGACGACGAGCAGCAGCTCGCCGGGCTGGACCGTGAGGCTCGCCTGCGACAGCGCTTGGACGACCCCCCGACGGGTTCGAAAGCCGACCGACAGCCCCTCGACTTCGAGCAGCGCGCTCATCGCGAGCGGCTCGTCCTCGAGCCGGCCCTGGCCACGGTCGAGCAACGACGCGCTGTCATAGCTCGAGCTCCGAGCGCCAGCGCGGGTGCAGGTGCTCGCGCCAGTACTCCGCCAGCGTGCCGATCGCCATAGCGGCCGTCAGGATCGCGAGACCGGGGAAGAGCGCGATCCACCAGCCGCCGGCGAGCAGCGAGCGCTGGCCGTCGGCCAGGATGTTGCCAAGCGACGCCTGATGGGCCGGCAGACCGAGGCCGAGGAACGAGTACGCAGACTCGTGGAAGACCGCGTGCGGGACGGTGAGCACGAACGCGAGGCCGACTGCCGGCATGAGGTGGGGCAGGTAATGGCGCCGTGCGAGCCGCCAGCGGCTGGCGCCGCCGCCGACGGCCGCCGAGATGAACGGCAGCTCGCGCAGCGACATGAGCTCGCCGCGCACGATCCGCGCCAGCGACGGCCAGTGCGTCAGTCCAACCGCGAGCATCACGGCGCCGGCGCCGCCGAGCGCCGGACGGAACAGGACGAGCAGCAGGATCCCGAAGAGGAAGTGGTTCTGCGATGCGAAGACGTCGGTGATGCGCATGACGACCGCGTCGACCTTGCCGCCCATCGTGCCCGACACCACACCGACGAGCGTCCCAACGGCAGCCGCCGCGAGCGCCGCGAGGACGGCGATCGTCATCGAGACGCGAACACCGTGCAGGACCCGCGCCAGCAGATCTCGGCCGACCTCGTCGGTGCCCATGAGATGCGCCATCGATGGCCTCTCCAGCACGCGGTCAAGATCG
>DASVPU010000064.1:0-8172 GCA_036389475.1 Solirubrobacteraceae bacterium | reverse complement strand
GGCCTCCGTCGGACCGGCGATCGGCGCGATCACGCTGCTGATCATCTCCCAGATCGTCGAGCAGTCAAAGCAGACCGACGTCCTCGTCGCCGGCCTGGCCGGGCTTGTCTGCTATCTCGTGGCCAGCGGCGTCGCCGAGCGCCTGGAGCCCGAGGCCGTGGAGGCGGAGGGCCGGGCAGAAGAGGAAGAGGAGGCGCCGGTCTCTCGCAAGCGGGCTGGTGCGGCAGCCGCCGGTGCCGCGGCGAAGGGCGGCCTGGCGACGTTCCTCTACCTCGAGCTGCTCGACGCCTCGTTCAGCTTCGACGGCGTCATCGGGGCGTTCGCGATCTCCAAGAACATCATCATCATCGCGCTCGGTCTCGGGCTTGGCGCCCTCTACATCCGGACGTTGACCGTCTACCTCGTGCGCCAGGGAACGCTCGATACCTACCGCTACCTCGAGCACGGCGCCCACTGGGCCATCGGCGTGCTGGCGGTGCTGCTGTTCATCGGGATCGAGTACCACGTTCCCGAGGTCGTGACCGGCCTGCTCGGCGCCGGCCTCATCATCGCCGCGTTCCTGTCCTCGCTGTACGCCAACCGCAAGGACGCCAGGCGGCCGGACCCGAGCACGACCATCGCGCCGGAAGGAAGTACCTGATGCCGATCGACTACAACAAACGACCCAGGAAGAGCGCCGCGCCGGCGCCCGCGAGCGGACCCATCTCACTGACCAAGCGCGGACAGCAGGTCAACCTGACCAAGGGCGGCGGCGGGCCGGTTCGCATCAACCTCAACTGGAATCAGCAGCCGCCGCAGGGCGGCGGCGGCGGCGGCGGCGGCGGGATGCTCAAGCGCGCCCTCGCCAAGGCCGCAGCCGGCGCCGGCGGCGGAGGGATCGACCTCGACCTCGGCTGCCTCGTGGAGATGTCCGACGGCACCAAGGGCGCCGTCCAGGCACTGGGCAACAGCTTCGGGTCGCTCGATCAGCCGCCGTGGGTCAAGCTGGACAAGGACGACCGCTCGGGCAGCTCGACCGACGGCGAGAACCTCTACGTATCCGAGAAGCATTCGGCCGACATCAAGCGGCTGGCCGTGTTCGCGTTCATCTATCAGGGCGTGAAGAACTGGTCGCAGGCGGGCGGCCGGGTGACGATCCACCCGCCATCGGGCGCCCCGGTCACGATCGAGCTCGACGAGGCACGCGACGGCGTCGGCATGTGCAGCATCTGCCTGATACATGGCGGCCCGAATGGATTTACCGTTCAGCGCGAGGTGCAGTACGTCAGCGACCACCGCGAGCTCGACAAGCTCTACGACTGGGGAATGTCGTGGACGCGTGGCAGTAAGTGATCTGACCGCGACCGGCCTGCGTCGCTTCGCGCACCTTGGCGCCGAGGCGATCGAGTCGTTCTTCGAGCTGCCGCCGGCTCCACTGCGCAACTCATCCGGCGCCGAGGGCGTCGGCGCGGCGCTGGGCGCCGTGCTGTACACCCCCGCGACGCTCGAGCACGCCGCCGATCGCCTGCTACACGGCTTGTGGCCGGGGGTGACGGCGATGGTGTTCTGCCTCGAGGACGCGATCGCCGACCGCGACATCGAGGTGGGAGAGCACCGCGTCCGCGAGCTGCTCAAGACGACGCGGGCAGTCGTCGACGGCGCCGGGACTCGCGACGGGCTGCCCTACCTCTTCGTACGCGTGCGAAGCCCCGAGCATGTCGAGCATCTGCTGCACAGCTGGGGCTCGCTGGCCGAGGAGCTGGATGGCGTGGTGCTGCCGAAGCTCGGGTCGCAGCAGATCGCCAGCTATATGGCGCTCGTGGCCACCGCCCAGACCGGGCGCGACCGTCCGCTGTGGGCGCTGCCGATCCTGGAGGGCACGGACATCGCGCTGCGCGAGTCGCGACTCGACGCGCTGCTGGCCGTGCGGGAGACGGTCGCCGAGCACCGCGCGCTCGTGCCGTGCCTGCGGATCGGGGCGACCGACCTGTCGGGCCTCTGGGGCCTGCGACGCCCGCGCGACTTCACGATCTACGACATCGCCGTCGTGCGCGACATCATCGCCGACGTCGTCAACCTGCTCGGCCGCGATCCGGACAGCCCGTCGATCAGCGGCCCGGTCTGGGAGTACGTGCGCGACGAACCGGTCTTCAAGCCGCGCCTGCGTGAGACGCCGTTCCTCGAGGAGTTCGGGGTACAAGACGGCCCGAAGGTTCGCCGCCGGCTGATGTCGGCCGCGATCGACGGGCTGCTGCGCGAGACGATGCTCGACCGCGCAAACGGCTTGCACGGAAAGAGCGTCATCCATCCCTCGCACGCGCTGATGGTCGATGCGGCGCACGTCGTCTCCCACGAGGAGTGGACGAGCGCCCTGGCCGTGCGCGCCGCCTTCGACGCCGGCGACGGCGTCAGCGCCGGCCGGGGGGCGCCGCGGATGAACGAGCCCAAGCCCCACGCGCAGTGGGCTCAGCGCACGCTCGCGCGGGCCGGGACGTTCGGGGTCCTGCGCCCTGAGCACACGTTCCTCGCGCTGCTGCAGGAGCCCGCCGGTGCTGGTGCGCCTGGCTGAGCGCGCCAACCCGCGGCGATCGTTCCTCCTCGTTTCAACAGTGCTCGGCAAGCACCTGCCGGTGCCGGCCGCGCGCTGCCGGCTGGCCGGGGTCGCGCTCGGCCTGCGCATCGCCGGCGATGCCCGCGCGCAGCGCGCCGAGGAAGCGCTGTTCGGCGATCGCGCCGCGGCGCTCGTGGATGAGATCGAGCGCCTTCCGGCGCGGACCGAGCAGCAGTTCGTCGTCGTCGGCACCGCGGAGACGGCGACCGCGCTGGGCGAGCAGGTCGCCTCCGCTCTCGACGCGACGTGGTTTGCGACGACGACGCGCCAGGTGGCCGGGATGCAGCACGGCGTGCGCTTCGACGAGGTGCACTCGCACGCCCCGGCACAGTGGATCGTCGCTCCGCAGAGCGGCTGGCCGGACGGGGTCGTGGCGATCGTCGACGACGAGCTGACGACCGGCGCGACGGCCGCGCGGCTGATCGAGGTCGTCCAAGCGCAGGCCCCGCGCGAGCGCTACGTCGTCGCCGCGCTCGTCGACGGCCGCGACGGGGGCGATGGCCCGCTGGCGCAGTGCGCGGCCGCGCTCGGCGTGCGCATCGACGTCGTGGCGCTGCAACGGCGCGGCGCGCCGGAGCACACGCTCCCCGGCTGGAGCGGCGGGATGCTTCCCGCGCGATCCGTCAATGGCTACCAAGCGTCCGAAGTGCGCGACGTGCGCGTCGGCTTCGGCGGGCCGCTCCAGCACGAGGGACAGGACCGCGCCGCGCGCCGATCGCTGGCCCAGGCGGCGGCCGTCGCGGCCGCTGAGGTCGGGCCGCTCGCCGACGGCACGCTGGTGCTCGGGACGGGCGAGCACCTGGCGTTCGCCCAGCGCTGCGCCGCGGTCGCGGGGCGCGCGCTGACGAGCTCCACCACGCGCAGCCCGATCCTCGTCAGCGAGCGTGAGCAGTATCCGATTCGCGACGGTCTGGCATTCGCGAACCCCGATGATCTGGACGTCCCCGGCTTCGCCTACAACGTCTGCGCATCTCAGCGTCCGTCGATCGTCGTGCACTTCCAGGACCGCGCCCACCGCGCGCGCGGCCAAGAGCTGCTCGATGTCCTGCAGGGCGCCGGCGCTCGAGAGCTGGTGGCGGTGACGCTTGCGGACTGAGTCGCGCATTCCCGCGCCACCGCACCTCGGCTCCTACGAGCCCGGCGACGTGACGCTTTTGCTGACCGAGCTGAGCGCCCAAGGCCTGGAGCTGCCCACTCATGTGCGACGGCAGCTGCTGCGCGACGGCGGTCACTACGCCGAGACGCTGCCGATCGAGTACCGCCCGACGGAGCGCTACGAGCGGCTGTTCGAGGAGCTGCTGGAGCAGTACGCAGATCGCATCGCGTTGCAGGCGCGCGTGCTCGCGCGGCGCGTGCTGGCCGAGCACAGCGGCGAGCCGGTGCTCGTTTCGCTGGCCCGTGCTGGGACGCCGATCGGGGTCATCCTGCGGCGTGCGCTCGCGCTGGAGGGGGTAGACGCGCCACATGCCACCGTCTCGATCGTCCGCGGGCGGGGCCTGGATCCGCGCGCGCTGCTCTACCTCGCGCAGCGCTTCGCGCCCGAGCGGCTGCTGTTCGTCGACGGCTGGACGGGAAAGGGGGCGATCCAGAGCGAGCTCGAGCAGGCGCTCGCGGCGCACGCGCAGGAGCATGGGGTGCGAATACCCGCGCGGCTGGCCGTGCTGAGCGATCCCGCCCATGTGGCCGAGCTGTGTGCCTCGCGCGAGGACGAGCTGATCCCGTCAGCGTGTCTGAACTCGACGGTCAGCGGACTCATCAGCCGCACCGTCATCCGTCCCGACCTGCTGGGCCCGGAGGCATTCCACGGCGTGCGCGTGTACCGCGAGTTCGCCGACCGCGACGTGTCGCGGACGTACGTCGACGCGATCACCGCGCGCTTCGATGCCGTCGGCGGCGAGATCGACGGCGCGCTGGCCCGCGTGGCGTCGCTCGCGCCGGCCGACGGGCGCGGGATGCGCGAGGTTCACGCCGTGCAGGAGGAGTGGGGAATCGAGAGCATTCACCATGTCAAGCCGGGCATCGGCGAGACCACGCGCGTCCTGCTGCGCCGCGTGCCACGTTGCGTGCTCGTCAATCCCCGCCACGCCGGCGATCGCCTTGACCACGTGCTGCTGCTCGCCCAAGAACGGGGCGTTCCGGTGAAGGAACGTGCCGGAGACGTCTACGCCTGCTTTGGCCTGGTCGAACCGTGACCCGCGTGCTCTTCGCCAGCGATCTCGATCGCACCCTCATCTATCCGCTGCGGTCGCTGCCGATGGGTCACAGCGCGACGGTCATCGAGCATCACCACGGCCGCGGGGTCACGGTCGCGACGGACGAGGCCCTACGCGCGCTGCGCGAGCTTGCTGCGCGCGATGCGTTCGTACCGGTGACCACCCGCTCGCGCAAGCAGTTGGAGCGCGTCTCGCCGGTGTGGCAGCTGGCAGTCCAGGGCTGGGCGATCTGTTCTGACGGAGCGACGCTGCTGTATCAGGGCTCGGTGGACACCGATTGGTGCGCGCGCGTCGACGAGATCTGCGCCGAATCCGCGCCGCTCGAAGAGGGCTTGGAGCTCTTCAAGCGCGAGCTGGGGTCGCCGGACACGGCGAGCTGGATCGCGACCCTGTACGACTGCGACCGGCGCTTCCTCTATGCGACGATCGTCGATGCCGAGAAGCCCGACGGGCTCGAGCAGGCCGCGCAGCTAGCCTTCGCGCAGCTCGGCTGGAAGGCCGTGCGTCACGGCCGCAAGCTCTACGCGATGCCGGCGGGCATCGGCAAAGCGCCTGCCGTGAGGTACCTGTGCGAGCGTCTGGGCGTCGAGACGCTGCTCGCGGCCGGTGACTCCGTGCTCGACACCGACGTGCTGCAGGACGCTGACGTCGCATGGTGCCCGTGCGACGCGGAGCTCGTGGCGCTCGACCAGGTTCCCGCGGGAGCCCTGATCACCACGCGCGAGCATGTCGGATCGGCTCAGCAGATCGCCCTGGCGGCGCTTGAGCGGGTGCGCGAGGCCGATCCGGCCCCGGCCGTTGCAGGCGCTCAGCGGCCCGGGCAGCGCGGTTAGGGTCGTTGCGAAAAAGGTCGAGGCTAAGGCCGGATCCGGCTAAGCTCACTCCGTGATGGGGCATCCCGCAGCGAGTGATGAAGGAGTGGACACGTGACGATCAACTTGTCCAAGGGTGAGCGAATCAACCTGGCGAAGGCCGACGGCGGCGAGCTGACACGGGTTAAGATGGGCCTCGGCTGGGATGCGATCGAGCGCAAGGGCCGCTTCGGCCGCTCCAAGCGTGCCGACGTGGATCTGGACGCCTCGTGTGTGCTGCTGGACGGCGAGGGCAACATCGTGGATGCCGTCTGGTTTCGCCAGCTCAACAGCAAGGACGGCTCGATCTCGCATACTGGTGACAATCTCACCGGTGCAGGCGACGGTGACGACGAGTCGATCCTCGTCGACCTCAGCCGCGTACCAGGGATGGTCACGACGCTGTCATTCACGGTGACGTGCTACAGCCGCCAGGGCTTCAGCGAGATCCAGAACGCGTTCTGCCGCGTGGTGGACGAGACGACCAAGCAGGAGATCGCCCGCTACGACCTCTCCGCGCAAGGGCCCCATACCGCGATGGTCATCGCCAACGTCTACCGCCACGACGGCCGTTGGAAGATGGCGGCGTTGGGCGAGACCGGTGAGGGCAAGACCTATCAGGACATCGTCCCGCTGATCATGGCGAGCGTGTAAGCGAGGCGCTACAGCTTCGGCCGCGGCACGAGGCGGTAGCCCTCGTCGCGCACCGTCTGCAGCAGGCGCTGGTCCTCGTCGCCGAGGGCGGGACGCAGCTCCCAGGCAATGTTGGCAACCGCGCTGGCGGCGCGCTTCTGGGAGTCGGAGTCCTCGGGCCACAGGACGGTCTTGAGTTCGGCGAGGCTCACGACGACGCCGTCGCTCGGTTCGTCCAGCTCGCGATATCTGTTGAGCATGAACAGCAGCATCCGGCGCGCCTTCGGCGGCGCCTCCACGCGGCGCGGAAGCTGTAGCCCGCCGAGCAGCCACACCGTCCCGGATTCGGGGTAGTACTGCAGCCAGCTGGAGGCGTGAGCGAACTGGGTCTGCCCCGGGTCGCTGAAGACCAGTCGCCAGTGGCGCGGTGCCTCTGCGGCCTCGGCGTCGGCCTTGACGCAGACGGCGTCACCGTGAAGTAGCTCCGCGCGGTCGACCCGCGCACGCTCACCGCCGCGCTCGATGTACACGTGGTTTCGGCTATCGAGGTCGCGCACGCACCAGCGCTGGCCGACGCGCTCGATGAGGCAGTGCTCACGACTGACGAGCTGTTCGGGATCCGGCTCGAGCACGATGTCGTTGTAGCGCTCGCGGCCGATCTTCAGCGGCTCGGCGTCGAGGTGCACGGTATGGATCTCCTCGCCCTCGGGAGACAGGACCGCAAGGGACGGCCCCGGCCGATGGGCACTGGGCTCACCCGCTTGAGCACTCATCACTGCGTCGCCTCGCGCTGCAACTCCGGCCACTCCCCACCTCGCCACAAGCGGATCTGGCGAGCAAGGCTAGCGAGTGCCTGCCGCACCTCGGTTTACGGGGGGCGCGGGGGCAGGACAGCGGACGCAGCGCGATGCTCATGCCGGTGGCCGCGGTGTTGAGCTCGCGTTCGCCGTCTGCGTCGCGTCGAGCGCCACGGCCACGAGCCTGCCGCTGGCGGCTGTCGGGCTGACTCCGATCCTCCCGCGGGCGCCACGCGCCAGCGGTGCAGCCGGCCCTAATGAAGCGGCTTCGCGGTCTCCGTTCGAAGTGGCTTGGCGGGCTCCGTTTGCGGCGTCTGCCGCCGAGCCGATGCGACCGGCGGAGGCGGGGGCGGCGGGGCCACGACTGCCGGCGGGCGCGGGGGCGGCGTCACGACCGGCGCAGACACCTGTCGCCTCGGGGCCTTGCGGCGCTTCGGCGCGGCACCGAGGGACGGCAGCGGCGCGGCCGCGACGAGCACTGCTGCACGGGCGGCGGGCTGCGCTGCCGTGGACGTGGTCTGCGTCGCGCCCGCCGGCGTGCCGCCACGCCGATCGGTCGATGCGACGTGGGGCAGCCGCGCGATGGCGATCCCCACGCCAAAGCCGGCGATGCACAGCAGCAGGGCTAGTGTGAGCGGCCGGTTCATTTGAGTGATATGCGGCAATGTACCGAACGGCTCAGGTCGCGATGATCGGCGCGGCGGCGGGGGTCATAGCTGCGCTTCGGGCCCATGCGCGTCAGCAAGCTGGGCGACTCGGCGCCCGCCGGCGAACTGCTGGGCGTAGTAAGGCTCGTCGAGGCTGGAGACCTTGACGACGTCGCCGGTGTGAGGTGCGTGGAGGAATCGATCGTCGCCGAGGTACATGCCCTCGTGATGGATGTAGCCCGTCGCATCGCGAAAGAAGACGATGTCCCCGCTGCGAAGCTCCGCGCGGCCCACAGGCTCGCCAACGGCGAACTGCTGATCGGTCACCCGCGGCAGCGCTACGCCGGCCTGTCCGTACGCGTACTGCACGAGCCCCGAGCAGTCAAAGCCCGTCTGCGGCGTCACGCCACCCCAGCGGTAGGGCTGGCCGAGATACCGCTC
>DASVPU010000063.1:0-1911 GCA_036389475.1 Solirubrobacteraceae bacterium | reverse complement strand
GGCACGCATGATCGAGGAGGCGGGCGGGCGCTCGCCATCAGGTGCGATGTGACGCGCGCCGAGGACGTGAAGCGTACGCTCGATAAGACCACGGAGACCTTCGGACGTCTGGACGTCGCCTTCAACCTGATCCTGCCGCTGGAGCAGGTAGCGGAGGGCTACCGCGCGATGGACGAGCGCCGCGCGATTAAGACGCTGCTGCTACCGTAAGAAGCACACGAACAACTCAATTACGAATACAACCAATAGCAACAACAGCTCCAAAGAAGGGAGGGACAGGTGGTGAAACCTGCTTGGGGGGCGGTTCTCGCGTTAGCGTTCGGGGTGGTCGTCCTGACGGCAGCGCAAACGCTGCCAGTCAGCCTCCTGACACCGCTGGCAGCGGATCTACGCATCAGCGAGGGGCTCGCTGGTCAAACAGTGACGGCAACCTCGGCGGTCGCGCTCGTGACGAGCCTGGTCATTGCCTTCGCAGCACGGAACCTCGACCGACGCGTTCTGCTCCTGCTCGGGCGGATGCTCCTCGGCATCGCGGTCGGTGGATCCTGGTCGTTCGCCGCTGCAGTGGCGATGCGGCTAGTGCCTGCGGCACTCGTGCCGCGCGCGCTCTCGATCATCTTTGGTGGCGGGGCCATTACAACGGTCGCCGCTGTTCCGATTGGAAGCTATCTCGGAAGCATCGTCGGCTGGCGCGGTGTCTTCCTGGTTGCCGCGGCGCTTGCGCTGCTGGCGCTAGTCTGGCAATTCGTGGCCCTGCCGTCGATGCCAGCGAGGGGGCGGACGCGCCTTGCCACTATGGTCCACCTGCTGCAGCACCCGCAGGTTCGCCTCGGGATGCTGGGCGTTCTCTTGGCGTTCGGAGGACACTCTACCTACTTCACCTATGTGCGGCCCTTTCTCGAAGTCGTGACACACGTCGGTGTGCGTGAGCTCTCCGGGATTCTGCTCGGGTCCGGGATCGCGAGTGTCGTGGGAACGTCCCTCGCGGGAGCGGTGCTCGCGCGGAACCTGCGCCTGACGCTCGCCCTCATGCCGCTGCTCATGAGTGTGCTCGCGGTCGGGCTGGTGGTGTTTGGCAGCGTCCCGCTCGTGACGGCGGTGCTGGTGGCGCTCTGGGGATTTGCCTTTAGCATCATACCGGTTGGATGGTCCACCTGGCTCACGCGCACCGTTCCCGACGAGGCCGAAAGTGGGGGCGGGCTGTTCGTCGCCACGACACAACTGGCAATCACGCTGGGGGCGGCGGCTGGCGGAATCGCCATTGACCGCAGCGGCGCTGTGGGCGCGGTTGTCGTGAGCGGCATCGTGCTGCTGCTGTCCTCGCCGGTGACCGCCCTCGGTCTTCGAGCCCGCTCTGCCTCGCCTGATAATCAGGCTTCTTCCGGTCTCTCGGCCTGACATGCCAGGCAGTCCAGTTCGCCGTGCGTGGGTGGCGTGTATTGTGGTGTTATCACGTAGGGGGCGGCGGAAGACTTGCCATCACCAGTGACTCAATTGGAGAAACCAAAACGAGATTCCTTGTTTCATCGGTTGCCGGCCATAAGGTCCACCCCAACAGCGCGGTCTATGCAGCGACCAAGCATGCCGTGCGGGCCATCTCCGAAGGGCTGCGAATGGAAGTGAAGCCCTACAACATCCGCACGACGGTGATCTCACCGGGCGCGGTAGACACGGAATTGCCGAACAGCGTGACCGAGCCGGATATTGCCAAGATCGTCCGCAAAGCCCATGAGCGCGCGCTCCCTGCCGATACATTCGCACGGGCCGTCGCCTTCGCCATGAGCCAGCCGGAAGACGTGGACATCAACGAGATCCTGTTCCGGTCGACCCGCGAGGAATTCTGAGTCGGCAGCGGAACATCGGCTTACAACACGATATGGCACAGCAAGTCCACGGGCTGGCGCAGGCCGT
>DASVPU010000062.1:0-2374 GCA_036389475.1 Solirubrobacteraceae bacterium | reverse complement strand
GCCGGGCTGCATGTCCTGAACCGGCAGCCCCGGCTCGAGCACGACCGCGCGGGCCATGGGGTCATCGGCGGTGACGAACATCGGCGCGACGACGAGGTACTGGCCGGCCGCGAGAGCACGAAAGTAGATGAGCGGCGTCTGCAGATCGAACGCGGCGCGCAGCGCACGATTGTCGGCCTGGTCGATTGGCCCGCGGCGGTACGCGTACGTGAACAGCGCGCCGGCCTGGTCAAATGCATCGGCATACGGGCCCTTGAATGACGTCGCGAGGGTCAAGGCAGCGGGACCACGCTGTAGTCGCGATCGGTGGATGCCCTTTTGGAACGACCCGAAGCTGACTCGCTCGCCGCCGAACAGAAAGCCCTCGCGCAGCCGACCGACCGGCACGAGATCGTCGTATGTCTGCACCAGCTTGCGAGCGCACGCAACAGCGGCCTGACGTAAAGCGAGATCGGGATCCACTGACGGCACGGTCGCACCATCGCGCACTGCGCTCGGCGCCGCAATCGTGTGACGCGATCCATGCACGAGCAGCCGAGTCACAATAACAGCACAGACGTCTACGAGTTGGTGCGCCCTATGACGTGCGCGGTTCGCGGTCACCGATTACCGATGGCTCGCACGCTGGGCTCGCGCTCAACGATCCGCACCGCAGGCTCGGCTCTGCCAAGCCACCGTTCGAGTCCTCTCGAGTCAGCGCCGACTTCGATCCAGCTGATGACGCGGTTCGCGACGCGGGCATGCGAAACGGGACGGTCTGAACCGCGTTCGATGAAGAACGGCAAGCATGGCTCGGCGAGAGACTCCGCGACGGCGGTCAGCCGCGCCGACATCCCCTGACGACCGGCGGTGCTGATCGGCGTCCCGAGACGGGCAGCGATTGGCCCCAGGTCCTCGAGCGTGAGCGCCCAGCCAAGCAGCCCCGTCCTCGCGTGCGATGCACGCCTGCAGAGCGGGCCGAGCGGTGAGCTCCTCGCCTCCTGCGGATCGGCGACGGTCAGCAGCCCGAGGAAGCTGCCGTCGTCGAGAGGGACGATCCGGTTAGGGTCCCGAGCCCGTCATGGCGCCCGCCGGGGAACTGCCGTGAGGCCAAGATCGGCCTGCACTCGAGCCGCTGCGGCGTCGACGTCGGTCGTTCCGTAAATCACGTGGTCGATACGCACGGACAGCCACCGTAGTCCATATCGCGACGGCGCAATCCGCTTTTCTTGGTTACGCGATGCGTGACTCTCGGAGCGCGTTGAACGGCCTGGGTAGCTTTTGGCATGGGAAGACCACAAGAGGAGACCGCCGATGCCAGAGAAGCCAACCCTGCATGTTTGTCACGTCGATCAAGGTGGCCCGAAACTCCACGCGTGCCGCCGCGCCCATGACGCGCTCATCGCCGCCGGCGTCGACCATGAGAAGGTCGTCTTTGGCAAGAACAAGCCCTTCGGCCTCTTCACCGCCGGCAAGCGTCCCGACCTCAAGGAGATGAGTGGTCAGGAAAAGCTGCCGGTGCTCGAGCTACCGGATGGCACCACGGTCAATGGCAGCGCGGCCATCATCGAGTGGGCCAACGTGAACGCTGTCACCGCTTAGCGCGGCCAGTCCCCTTCCGCACGTACGCCAGCGCGTCGGCGGCCAGGGCAGCCCACACGTCCTCATCGACGCCTTCGACGACGACCCACTCTCGCATCGTGCGTTGCCGAACGGTCAACGGGCGCGCATCGCCTGCGATGACCATGGCTGCACAGCGGTCCGCCGGCAGTTTCACCGCGAGCTCCCCATGCTGCAGCATGGCGAAGATCTTGCCTTTTGACCGCAGCCCGGGCGCGGAGCCAAACCCCGTCCCGAACTCCACGTCGGGCTCCCGCGCGTAGCTCGCGGCCAGTGCTGCGAAGGCAGTCTCGGCATCCATGACGTTGCCATCGGCGCGTCGCGTCGGCGGCTCAAGCAGCTCGCGCCGAAACTAGACGGGCGGAGCGTGGGGCGGTCCAAGCAGCGAGGCAATCTGACGAGGATCGATCTTCACCGTTGCACCCTGGCGAGGAGTACGGTGAGAGCATCAACGCCGCGCGGGCATGCAGCCGACGGGAGAGGAAAGTCATGCACTGGAACAGATCGCGCTGGATGCTCTGCATCGTGCTCTCGCTTATCGCGACCTGCGAGGGGACGCTGCCGGCGCCGGCCACCGCGAAACCCAAGGCACCCGCCGTTGGGGTCTACCACGTCACCGGTGTGCGGACCGCTTCCGACCGTTCGCGCGTCGCTCGGACCGGCGCGGCGATCATCGAGGTCGATCGCGGCTCGGTCGTCGTCACCGCGTCTCCCGGCGACGTGCGCCGGCTGCGTCGGTTACGTCGCTTCAAGGTGACCAAGCACGCCAATCGCG
>DASVPU010000061.1:0-13774 GCA_036389475.1 Solirubrobacteraceae bacterium | reverse complement strand
CTGCGGCGGATCATGCGCCGCGCGATCCAGCAGGGCAACCGCATCGGCATGGAGCGCGGCTTCATGCCGGTCTTCGCCGAGAAGGTCATCGAGATCATGGGCGCCGCCTACCCCGAGCTGCATCGCGAGCGCGAGCCGATCGTGCTGTGGGCACGATCGGAGGAGGAGGCCTTCGGCCGGACGCTCGAGCAGGGCACGAAGCTCCTCGAGGAGTTCATGGAGCGCTCGCACGGCACGGGAACGATCGCCGCGGCCGACGCCTTCCTGCTGCACGACACCTTTGGGTTCCCGCTGGACCTCACGCGCGAGCTCGCGGGCGAGCACGGCCTCGAGGTCGACGTCGCGGGCTTCGATGTCCTCATGGACCGCCAGCGCAAGCAGTCTCAGGAGGGCGCGCGCGGAGCCGCGCTCGGCGGCGACCGGCGCGAGCGCGCCCGCGAGCTGTCGCGCACGGCCGGCGTGCAGACCGACTTCACCGGCTACGAGACGCTCGAGCAGCACACGACGGTGAGCACGCTCGCCCAAGAGGGAGACGGGCTGCTCGTCAAGCTCGCCGAGTCGCCGTTCTACGCGACCGGCGGCGGCCAGGTCGCCGACGCCGGCACGATCGAGTGCGAGCGCGGCGACTGCGTCGCGCGCGTGACCGACGTGGTGCGAGTCGGCGAGGACCAGGCGCTCCTCGTGGCCCTCGAGCGCGGCGAGCTGCATCCCGGCGAGCGTGTCGTGGCTCGCGTCGACCGCGCGGCCCGGACCGCAACCGCGGCCAACCACACCGCCACGCACCTCCTGCACGCCGCGCTGCGCGAGCGCCTGGGCACGCACGTGCGCCAGGCCGGCTCCTACGTCGGCCCCGACAAGCTGCGCTTCGACTTCAACCACGGAAAGCGGATCGCACCCGAGGACCTGCAGGCGATCGAGGATCGCGTCAACGAATGGGTGCTGCGCAACGACCCCGTCCGCCCGATCACCACGACGCTCGACGAGGCACGAGCGCTTGGCGCGATGGCCCTGTTCGGCGAGAAGTACGGCGACATCGTGCGGATGGTCCAGATCGGCGACGGCGAGTACTCGCGCGAGCTGTGCGGCGGCACGCACGTGCGCTCGACGGCGGAGATCGGCGTCTTCAAGCTGCTCGGCGAATCCTCCAGCGCGGCGAACGTCCGCCGCATCGAGGCGATCACCGGCCCGGCCGCGGTCGCCGAGCTGCGCGCTTCGGATGCCAAGGCGCGTGCGGCGGCGGCGCTGCTGCGAACGGGCGTCGACAGCCTCCCCGAGGCGGTGAGCGCGCTGCAGGATCGCGCCAAGCAGGCCGCCAAGGCCTCGACCAACGGCGGCGCGGAGGCCGGCGACATCGAGGCGCTGGCGGCCGCCGCGCGCCAGATCGGGGGGGCGGACGTCGTCGCAGAGGTCGTGCCGGCGGGCGGTGCCAAGGAGCTGATGGACGTCGCCGACCGGGTGAAGGGACAGCTCGCCGAGCAATCGGCGACGGTGCTCGGCGCCGTCGTCGACGGCCGCGTGCACCTCGTCGCGGCGGTCACGCCGGCGCTCGTCGCGCGCGGCGTCAAGGCAGGCGTGATCGTCAAGGCGGCCGCCACGGTGGCGGGCGGTGGGGGAGGGGGACGCGACACGATGGCGCAGGCCGGCGGTCGCGATCCCGACAAGCTCCCGGACGCGATCGCCGCCGCGCGCGCGGCGATCGAGGCCGCGCTGAGCAACCCGTGAGGGTGCTCGCGCTGGACTACGGCAGCGCCCGCTGCGGCTGCGCCGTGAGCGACCCGACCGGGACGCTCGCGACGCCGATCGAGCCGGTGCTGCGTCCCGCGACGCGCAAGGGGATGGCGCGCATCGGCGAGCTCGTCCGCGAGCGCGGTGCGCAGCTCGTGGTCGTCGGCCTGCCGCTGTCGCTGTCGGGCGCAGACTCCGATCAGACCGCCGAGACGCGGTCGTTCGCGGCACGGCTGGCGCAGCGCCTCGACATCCCGGTCGAGCTCTGCGACGAGCGCTTCACGACGCTCATGGCACGGCGCGACCCGGGGGACCCCTCCGCGTCAGAGGACTCCCGCGCGGCTGCGCACCTGCTCGAGGGCTGGCTCGCCGTGCGTTTCAACCGGCAGGCCGGATAGCGTTCATGGCGAAGATCAGAGCTTCATGAGCAGGCAGCGGCAAGACGAGCGCGGGACGAGCCGTGAGCGAACGGCCGAGGAGCGCGAGCGCGCGCGACTCGAGCGCGAGGCTCGCAGGACCAAGCAGGGTCCCCCGTCCGCAGTGTCTACGCCGGCGCCCGCCGCACGGCCCGAGCAACCGCCCGCTCCCGAGCCACCACTCGATCTCGATCCAAATGTCCAGCGAATCCCGAAATCCGTCGGCCGTCCGCCTGCGCCCGCGGGACGCGAGGCCGGCCAGCGACCGCCGCCGGCGCAGCGCGCGGCGGACCGGACGCGCGATCGCGAACGGACCGCCTCGCCGGCGCCCGTGCCCGCCGCTTCGCGCAAGCGGTCCTTGCGCCGCATCCAGCCTGAACCGCCCGCGCCGCCCGCCGCGCCCGCCGGCGCGCTCGACGACGAAACCGAGCGCCCGATCGGCATCCGCCGCACGCGCCGGGTCGCGCGGCCGGTCGTGACGCCTCCCGGTGACAAGGACAAGGGACCCGCGCGCGCTCGGCGCCTGCGGACACGGCTGGTCGGCATCGTCGCTCTGGCGCTTCTCGCCGCCCTCGTGATCGGCGCGATCCTGCTCCTGCAGCCGTTCGGGACCGTGGAGGGCGTGCGGGTCAAGGTCACGATCCCGCCGGGCTCGAGCGCGGGTGACGTGGGCAACCGCCTCGCCGGCGCCGGCGTCGTCGACAGCGGGCTGCTCTTCTCCAACCGTGCGACGCGTGCCGGCAAGCGCGGTTCGCTGCGCGCCGGGCCGCATACCATGCGGCGCAGCATGACCTACGGCGCGGCGATCGAGCAGCTGACCAGCGCGCCGGTCTCGACCAAGCCGCCGACGATCAAGGTGGTGATCCCGGAGGGCTTGGCCCGCAGGGAGATCGTCCCGATCGCGCGCAAGGCCGACCTGCGCGGCAGCTACCTTCGGGCGTCCAGACGCTTCTCGGGCAAGCTCGACCCGTTCACCTACGGTGCGCCGAGCGGTACGCGCTCGCTCGAGGGCTTCCTTTTCCCGGCGACCTACGAGCTCCAGGTCGGCGCGAAGGCGCGCGACCTCGTGGATCGCCAGCTTCAGGCCTTCAAGGACAACGTCGCGAGCATCGACCTGCGGCGCGCGAAGCGCAAGAACCTCAGCGGCTACGACGTGCTCATCATCGCGTCGATGGTGGAGCGCGAGGCCCGGCTTGCCCGTGAGCGCCCGCTCATCGCGGCGGTCATCTACAACCGCCTGAAGGACGGAGTGCCGCTCGGCATCGACGCGACGACGCGCTACGCGCTTGGCAAGTGGAGCGGCGAGCTGAAGACGTCGGACCTCGAGATCCAGTCGCCGTACAACACGCGCAAGCGCGCAGGCCTGCCGCCGACTCCGATCGGCAACCCCGGATTGGCCTCGATTCGGGCCGCCTCCAATCCGGCGAAGGTGAGCTATCGCTATTTCGTCGTCAAGCCCGGAACGTGCGGCCAGCACACCTTCTCCAGCGACGACGCGACGTTCCAGCGCGACTCGCAGATCTACAAGGAAGCTCGCGCCAAGGCCGGCAACCGGTCGCCGACGACCTGCTAGTGGTCCGCTACGGCGTCCTCGGCTGGCCGGTCGGCCACAGCCGCTCGCCGGCGATGATGCGCGCCGCCGGGCTGAAGGACTACCAGCGCCTGCCGGTCGCTCCCGGGGCGTTCGACGATACGGTGCGCGCGCTCGGCGGCGGCGGCTTCCGCGGCGCGAACGTCACGATTCCGCACAAGCAGGCCGCGCTCGCGCTGGCGACGACCGCAAGCGAGGCGGCTCGCGAGATCGGCGCGGCGAACACGCTGACGTTCGGCCCCGGCGGCGAGATTGCGGCCGACAACACCGACGCCCCCGGTCTTCTGGCCGCGCTCGGCGGCGCGCCACCGGCCTCGGCATTCGTTCTCGGCGCCGGCGGCAGCGCGCGCGCGGTCGTGTGGGCGCTGACGCGGGCGGGCGCCGACGTCGCGGTATGGAACCGCACGCCCGAGCGCGCCGAGGGTCTCGGCGCGCGCGTCGTCACCCGTCCGGTCTGCGCCGAGGTACTCGTGAATTGCACGAGCGTGGGCCTCGACCATTCGTCTAGCCCGTTTAAAGCACTTCCTCTGCAGGCCGATCACCTAGAGGAATACGCGACCGTGGTGGACCTGGTGTACAAGGTAGGCGGGACAGAGCTGATTCGAGAGGCCGGGCAGCGCGGGATCAGAACCGTCGACGGCCTCGAGATCCTGGTTCGCCAGGGCGCGTTGAGCTTCACCCTCTGGACCGGACTACCCGCGCCGTTGCAGGCCATGCGTGACGCCGTGCGCGATACCGGACTCCAGACCCGTGCTCCCTGAACCGATACCACTGCAGCCGGTCCCCGCCACAGGCGAGATCAACGGCATCACCAAGCCGCGCCACGCCGGCGGTCCGGCGCGCTTTCTCACAGACGTCATCGTCGATCTCGGCCTCGTGCAACGTGAACGCGTCAGCGCCGCGATCGAGGAGGCGCGGCGCGCCGGCACATTGCCGGAGGACGTCCTCGTCGAGCAGGGCGCGCTGACCGCCGACGGGCTCGCCCGCGCCCTCGCCGAGCGCCACGGCTTGAACCACCTCGATCTCACGATCTTCCGGCCCGACATGCACGCGGCCAACCTCATCTCGATCCCGGCGGCAAAGCGCTACGAGGCCGTGCCGGTCGCGTTCGTCGACGAGCGCACGTTGATCGTCGCGATGGCCGATCCGGCCAACGTTCTCGCGGTCGACGACATCGCGCTGCTCACCGGCAAGGAGATCCGGCCCGCCGTCACGAGCCGGGAGGACATCCATGGCCTGATCTCGCGCCTGTCGCGCCTGGAGGATGTCGTCTCCGAGGCCCAGTTTCTCGACTCCGATGACATCGGTGCGGCCGAGATCGTCGACCTGCGCGAGTCGGCGGACGACGCGCCGGTCATCCGCCTGGTCAACCAGATCATCGCCCAGGCCGTCGAGCAGGGCGCCTCGGACGTCCATCTCGAGCCCAACGGCAGCGAGCTGCGCGTGCGCTTCCGCATCGACGGCGTGCTGATCGAGGCCGCGCAGGTCCAGCGGCGGATGGTGCTCGGCGTGATCTCCCGCGTGAAGATCATGAGCGACCTGGACATCTCGGAGCGGCGCGTGCCGCAGGACGGCCGCGTCGGGCTGACGATCGACGGCCACCACATCGACCTGCGCGTCGTAACGCTGCCCAGCGTGCACGGCGAGTCGGTCGTGATGCGCATCCTCGACAAGTCCAACGTCGTCATGGACCTCGACAAGCTCGGCATGGCCGCTCAGGAGCGCACCCGCTTCGAGCGCGCCTTTCACCAGGCCTACGGCGCCGTGCTCGTGACCGGGCCGACCGGCTCGGGCAAGTCCACGACGCTCTACGCCGCGCTCGCCAACCTCAACACGATCGAGAAGAACATCATCACGATCGAGGACCCGGTCGAGTATCAGCTGGACGGCATCACGCAGGTGCAGGTCAACACGAAGGCCGGCCTGCACTTCGCCACCGGTCTGCGCTCGATGATGCGCGCCGACCCCGACATCATCATGGTCGGCGAGATCCGCGATCGCGAAACGGCGCAGATCGCCGTCGAGTCCGCGCTGACCGGCCACCTCGTGCTGTCGACGCTGCACACCAACGATGCCGCCAGCGCGATCACGCGGCTCGTCGAGATGGGCATCGAGCCGTTCCTCGTCGCATCGGCGATCGACTGCGTCGTCGCCCAGCGGCTCGCCCGCAAGCTCTGTCAGCACTGCAAGGAGCGCCAGATCATCAGTGCGGAGGAGCTGCGCAACAACGGCATCCGCAGCCAGTTCGACATGGAGGCCTACAGCGCCATGGGCTGCACACGCTGCGGTCACTCCGGCTACAAGGGCCGCATCGGGCTCTACGAGGTCATGTCTGTCTCCGACGAGATCCGCAAGCTCACGCTGGCGCGCGTCGCCGCGACCGACATCTCCGAGGTCGCCGTGCGCCAAGGCACGCGCCTGATGCGCGACGACGGCGTCGAGAAGGTCCGCCTCGGCCTGACCTCGATCGCGGAGGTGACGCGTGTGACCGGTAGCGGCGCGGCGCCGATCGAGAGCGCGTCCTGATCGCGGCGGCCTACGGGCCGGGTGGCGCGACCACCGTCAGCCACGACCGCGCAGCGTCGGCGACGTCCTCGGTGATCGTGCCGTCCTCCACGGCGAGCCAGCCGATGATCGCTGTCCCCGAGGCAGCCATGGTCCGCGCGCGAGGGACGTCGGGCATGGTGTTTGCGAGCTCGAGCCGCGCGAGCTGGTCGACGAGCTCCCAGATGTCGCGCGCGCCGTAGCTCTCGAGGATCTCCGGGCTGTCGAGGACCTCCAGCGCCTGAGCGAGCTGTGCGTGCAGTCGCGGGGTCACCGCCAATATCGCCTCGTCGACGTGTGCATCGATAAGGGCTCGGACGGCTTCGGCGTGCTCCCCCGCATCGGCGCCCGACTGCGCGAGCGCCGCCACCAGCGCCGCCCACAGCTCCTCGAAGCGGGCGTCGAAGACGCGCGCGTAGATGGCGCGCCGCTGCTCGTCGTGCATGCGCTCGGTGCGCTGCAGCCAGTAGCGGTCCAGCGCGTTCGAGGCGCCGCTGGTCGGCCCGACCGGCACCCCGCCCTGCAGCCACAGTTCGACGATCCGGTCGGCGAGCGCGAACGGCCGGAGCGGCTCGAGCGTCGCGCCCGAGTACAGCGCAGCCGCCGCCTCCATCTCGACATGGCCCACGCCGTGCCTGCGCGCTCAGCGCTCGTCGGTGGGGTTGACGACGGTGAGCGGGGGCTTGGGAGGCTTGTCGCCGTCGCCGACGGTGTTCGCTGCGGCTGCGACCGCATCGTCCGCGATCGAAGCGGCGTCCGCGGTCGCCGGCGGATGCTCGAAGCCCGCCGCGCGGTACGCGTCGTCCTCGTCCAGCGTCTCGCGCTCGAGCAGCGCCGTCGCCAGCGACTCCAGCCGGTCGCGGTTGGCCGACAGCGCGCGCTTGGCGCGGTCGTAGCAGGCCTCGACGATCCGGCGAACCTCGCGGTCGACGAGCTCGCGTGTCTCGTCGGAGACGTGGGCCGGACCGCCGGGGCCGAAATAGGGCTCCTCGCCCGGCGCCGGGATCACCGACACGAGGCCGATGACGTCCGACATGCCCCAGCGGCCGACCATCTGGCGCGCGATGCTCGTGACCTGCTCCAGATCGGATTCGGCGCCGGTCGTGACGTTGCCGTAGATGAGCTCCTCGGCCGCGCGTCCGCCGAGAGCGCCGACGATCCGGCCCTCCAGATAGCGCGCGTCGTAGCCGTAGCGGTCCGTCGACGGCGATTGGAAGGTCACGCCCAGCGCGCGCCCGCGCGGCACGATCGACACCTTGCGCACCGGGTCGGCGCCCGGCTCGAGCATGCCAAGCACCGCGTGGCCGGCCTCGTGGTAGGCCGTCCGCTCGCGCTCCTCCATCGACAGCGTGATGCGCCGCTCGGCTCCGAGCACGATCCGCTCGAGGGCGTCGGCGAAATCCGCCATCGTCACCCGCTCGTGATCGCGCCGCGCCGCGATCAGGGCGGCCTCGTTGACGAGGTTGCGCAGGTCGGCGCCGACCATGCCGGGGGTCGTCGCGGCGATCCGATCGAGATCGACGTCGTCGGCCAGCGGCACCGAGCGCGTGTGGATCTTTAGGATCGCGAAGCGTCCGTCCTTGTCGGGCGGGTTGACCGTCAGGCGCCGGTCAAACCGCCCTGGGCGCAGCAGCGCCGAATCGAGCACCTCGGGGCGGTTGGTCGCCGCCAGCACGATGACGCCCTCCGAGCCGGTGAAGCCGTCCATCTCGGTGAGGATCTGGTTGAGCGTCTGCTCGCGTTCGTCGTGGCCGCCGAAGCCGCCTCCGCCGCCCCGGGCGCGCCCGATCGCGTCGAGCTCGTCGATGAAGATGATCGACGGCGCCGCCTTCTTGGCCTGCTCGAAGAGGTCGCGCACGCGGCTGGCGCCCACGCCGACGACCATCTCGACGAACTCCGACGCGCTGAGCGAGAAGAACGGAACGTCGGCCTCGCCGGCGACCGCCCGCGCGAGCAGCGTCTTGCCGGTGCCCGGCGGTCCCGAGAGCAGCACGCCCTTGGGAAATGCCGCCCCCAATCGCCGGTACCGGTTCGGGTTCTTCAGGAAGTCGACGATCTCCCGCAGCTCGTCCTCGACCTCGTCGATGCCGGCGACGTCGTCGAACGACACGCGCTGGTCGGAGGCGTCGTAGCGCTTCGCCTTCGAGCGCCCGAGGCTTGCGATGCCCCCGCCGGCCATGCTTGCGCTACGGCGCAGGAAGTAGAAGATAAGGCCGACGATGAGCAGCGTCGGCCCGAAGGAGATCAGCAGCGTCGCGAGGAACGATCGACCCTCGTCGATCGTCGCGGCGTTGACGACCACCGCCTTTTCGATGAGCAGCTTGAGCAGCTCGTCGTCCTGGGCGAAGGTCGGCCGGACCGTCTGAAACTGCCTGACGTTCTTGTGGTCCTTGATCGTGACAGGACGCTTGAACGTGCCTTGGATGACGTCGTTGCGGGCGTTGACCTCGGCGACGTTGCCGGCTGCGACCTGCTGGCGAAAGTACGTGTACGGCACGTCCACGCGGCTGGTCTTGCTCGGGAGCATCTGGCCGAGAACGATGTTCAGGGCCAGCAGGGCCAGCAAGAACCACCAAAAGCGCCGGCTGCCCGGCGGTCGCGGCATCCGCCGTGCGGCGCCGGACTCCTCGCGATCGGCGTCCTCGCGCTCGCCCTCCACGCGCCACGGCCTGCGGTCGGCAGCATCGTCGGGTCGCGTGCGCGGGTGGGGGTCAGGCATCCGTCGCCGGAATCATACGGTCGTCCATTTCGATGGCATAAGCCGCTGCGAAATTTCTCGCCAGCCGATAGCCGCTCGTAATGAGCCTTGACTTCGCCGACCTACTGCTCGAGGTGATCGAGCGCAACGCCTCCGACCTGCACCTGACGGCAGGGGCCGCTCCGACGGTACGGATCCGCGGGCGGCTGCAGCCGCTGGAGGACTATCCGGTCATGACGACCGAGATGACGCGCGAGATCGTCTACGGGATCCTCACGAACGATCAGCGCCAGCGTCTTGAGACGGAGTGGCAGCTCGACTTCGCCTACTCGATCCCCGGGCGCGCGCGCTTCCGCGTCAACGCCTACTACCAGCGTGCCGCGATCGGCGCGGCGTTCCGCCTGATCCCGTTCTCGATCAAGACGGTCGACGAGCTCGGGCTGCCGACCGTCATGCACGAGCTTGCGAAGCGGCCGCGCGGCTTCGTCCTCGTCACAGGCCCGACCGGCTCAGGCAAGTCGACGTCGCTGGCCGCCGTGGTCAACGAGATCAACGAGACGCGCGAAGAGCACATCATGACGATCGAGGACCCGATCGAGTTCCTCCACGGGCACAAGAAATGCATCGTCAACCAGCGCGAGATCGGCTCCGACGCGCAGTCCTTCGCGATGGGGCTCAAGGCCGCGCTGCGCCAGGATCCCGACGTGATCCTCGTCGGCGAGATGCGCGACCTCGAGACGATTCACACCGCCCTGACCGCCGCGGAAACCGGTCACCTCGTCTTCGCCACGCTGCATACGCAAGACACGCCGCAGACGATCGACCGCATCATCGACGTCTTCCCGGCCTCCCAGCAGCAGCAGGTGCGCGTCCAGCTGGCGGTCGCGCTGCAGGGCATCGTCACGCAGCAGCTGCTTCCCACCGCCGACGGGGCCGGTCGCATCGCGGCATGCGAGGTCCTGCTCGCGACGCCGGCGATCCGCAACCTCATCCGCGAGGGCAAGACGCACCAGATCTACTCCTCGCTGCAGACCGGCGGCAGCCTGGGCATGCAGACGATGGACGCCGCTCTGGCCACGCTGGTGCGGGGAGGCAAGATCACACAGCGCGTGGCCGAGGCTCGTTCCTCGACCCCCGATGAGCTGCGCCGCCTGCTCGGCGCGGACTCGTTTGCGGTCATGCAATGAGCACGTTCGTCTTCAAGGCGATCGACCTGCGCGGCCAGCAGGCCAAGGGCGAGGTCGAGGCAGACAACAAGCAGTCGGTCGCCGATCAGCTCAAGGCCAAGGGCCTGATCGTCCTCGACATCGCCGACAAGCAGAAGGCGGCCGGGATCGAGCTGCCGTGGTCGAATCGCATCAAGCTCGGCGACCTGTCAATCCTGACGCGCCAGCTGGCGACGATGGTCTCCAGCGGCATGACGATCCTGCGCTCGCTCTACGTCCTGGAGGCGCAGACCGAGAACAAGAAGCTCGCAGCGCAGCTCGTGTTGGTACGCAAGGACGTCGAGGCTGGCCTGCCGCTGTCCGACGCCCTGGAGCGCCATCCCAAGACCTTCGGCCCGCTCGTGGTCGCCATGGTGCGCGCCGGCGAGACCGGCGGCGTGCTCGAGGAGTCGCTGCTGCGGATCGCCGATCAGCTCGAGAAGGAGGAATCGCTGCGCCGTCAGGTCAAGTCCGCGATGGCCTACCCGATCGTCATCCTCACCTTTGCGATGATCGTCATGCTCGGCATGGTTGCGTTCATCGTGCCCGTGTTCGCCGGCGTCTTCAAGGAGCTCGGCAACGCCAAGATGCCCGCCATGACGCAGTTCGTCATGGGGATCTCAAGCGTCGTCACGGGCTACTGGTACATGTTGATCGCCGGCAGCGTCGGGGCGGTCTTCGGGTTCTTCAAGTGGAAGAAGACGCCGAAGGGGCGAGCCGTGTGGCAGCGTTTCCTGCTGCGAGTGCCGTTCAAGATCGGCGACATCTTCCAGAAGGTTGCGCTTGCCCGCTGGTCGCGGACGTTCTCCGCCCTGATGGGCGCCGGCGTACCGCTCCTGCAGGCGATCGACATCACCTCGCAGACGGCCGGCAACATCGTCGTCGAGGAGGCCATGGCGAACGTCACGACGAGCGTCAAGGCCGGCGGCACGATCGCTCAGCCGCTGATGGACTCGCCCGTCTTCCCCTCGATGGTCGGGCACATGGTCAAGGTCGGCGAGGAGACCGGCGCCCTGACGACCATGCTCTCGAAGATCGGCGACTTCTACGAGGACCAGGTATCGGCGTCGGTCAAGGCTCTCACCTCGATTCTCGAGCCGGTGATGATCGTCTTCGTCGGCGGCATCGTCGGGTTCATCGTCATCGCCATGTACCTGCCGCTGTTCAGCGTGTACGACCAGATCAAGTAGCTCTGGCTGTCAGCTGCCGGGCTGCGTCGACCGTCTGGGTCACGGCTGCTCGCCGCACGGAAACAACAGGTAGGCGCCGTCGCGGCATGCCGGCGCGGCGGCGTCGTTGACGCGGACCGAGGAGATCGTTTGGGGCGCGAACACGCGATAGGTGTTGTCGCTGTCGCCTGAGGCGCGGACCTGGTCACCGCTCACGGTGACGGTGGCCGCGGTGCCTGACACGACGACGTAGTCGCGGCCAGCGCCCGAAAGTCGTGTTCCGCTGCGAACGACGGTTTCGCCGGCGTCGCGGGTGAACTTCGCGATGTCGGCGTCGGTCGTGATCGCGCCGGTCACTTCAGGGGCAGCGGCGAGCTTGCGGACGATGACGTCCTGCGTGCCGCGCCAGGTCACGCTGATGGCGTTGCCACCGGTTACGCGCAGCGTCTGCGTCACCGCCGGCTCGGCGCCGGCCGGTGTGAGCGCCATCACCGCGAGGTGATCGAACGCCCGCTGGCTGGGCGTCGTGCTGTAGATGATCGGTACGACCGATCCGATGTCGCTGCTCGGATTGTTGAGGATCAGCGTGCGGGTCTGCATGACCGGGTCAGCGTTCCTCGTGCCGCCGGCGGCGGTGCGGCCGGACAGGGTGGAGCCGTTGGCAGCCGTGATCGTGAACGCCGAGCCATCGGTCTGGACGTGGTTTTGCGCGTCGCTGAGCATCTGCCAGGTGTAGTTGTGACGCGAGCTCGCTTTGCGATCGCGCTGCAGCTGGTCGGCGATCGCCACGATGACCGGATGGCCGGGGGTGCGCGTCAGGAGGTGATCGCGGCCGGCGTACGGCGGGTCGAACTGCTTGTTTGGATCACCGGAGTAGGCGTAGCGAAGGTCGGCGTGTGCCAGCGACAGGTTCGGTGCGTCGACGAAGCTGTCGATCGTCGTTCCGCGCCAGTAGCGCAGGTTCGGGCTCTGCGTGGCTCGCGCCCCGTCGACCACGATGACGTTGTGCGCCGTCGCATAGGCTTCGTCGGGATCCTCCTCGCAGGCCAGGCAGGCGTAGCCGGGGTCGATCGCGAAGCGCCCCCCGAGGCCGTAGATCGTGAAGTTGCCGGCGTCGTATTGAAAGTGCCCGCGCCCGTCGCGGAGCGCCTCGAACGTCGAGATCACCTCGCTCTCGGCTCCGGCGAAGCCGGTCCGGGCGTCGACGAGGCCACGCTGGGCGTAGTGCACCGATAGGGGGCCGACGGTGGCGGGGTCGACCTCGGGCGTTTCAGTGGGAAATCGGTAGTAGAGGATCGTCGAGACGTACTGCGGTGTGTGGTAGCGCTCGACGTTGTCCTGATCACAGGCAAAGAACGCGCTGAGCGGCTGGGCCGGGCACGTCACGGGCCCGCTCTCGGGAACGTGCGGCTCGCGGAAGTAGTCGTTGCCCTGTGCGCCCACGGTGCGCTGCCAAAGCCACTGCGCGACCCCGTTGTCGGGATCGATGGCAAACATCAAGGCCTGGAACTCCACGCTCGACTCGCGCTGGGAATCGTTGAGCGGCACGAAGTTCTGTCCCTCGCCGGGCAACTGCTCAGATGCCGCCCAACGCGCCATCGCCGGCAGTCCCGTGCCGGCAATGAGGTCGCCGAGACCATCGCGCCGCGCGGCCACAGCGAACGGAACGGAGTTCTTCAACCCGTAGTACGCGTAGGTCAAGCCCTCATGGTTGGCGCCAAGGGGATCGACGCCGTGCGTGAAGTAGGACCGGGTTCGCTCAACAGCCCGTCGGAGGTAGGTGGAGAACGGCCGGATCGTGTCGTCGGAGATACCCGGCTCACCGCGGATCGCGAGCAGCATCAGTCCCGCACCGCCTGCCGTGACGCCCATCCAGTTGCTGATCTTGAGGTTCGTGGAGTACGGGTTGGTCGGGTTGTACCCCAGCGTGCGACCAAACAGGAAGGACTCGTGCTGCTCGGTCCACATCGCAGAAACGATCTGGCGGCGCTCGTCCGGCGTCATCAGTTCATAGGCCCAGTCAAACCCGAGGGCCATCCCGTACAACAGGCCGCCGACGCCCAGGTCCTGGCAGCACCAGTAGGGATAGTTTGCGTCCTTGAGCGCGAGCAACAGGTCGACGACGCGACGCCCGTAGCGCACATCACCGCTGAGCTGATACGCGAGCCCGAGATTCAGCAGGTACGTCGGCATCTCGTTTTGCGAGTCGTAGGGGCTGGTCGTACCGGTGCTCTGCCGGACCGCGTCGGGTTGTACTCGCACCAGCAGCGCCTCGGCCTGCTCACGCAAGCGCGACCATGCCGATCCTGGAGCGCCGCCTGCCGCGACCCGCGCCCGCAGCCGTGGGACATCGGCCGCCGAGAACAGCAGACGCGGGTGCACGGTGGCAGGCGCGGCCCCGACGTCCGTCGAGACAGCGTGCGCGG
>DASVPU010000060.1:0-3125 GCA_036389475.1 Solirubrobacteraceae bacterium | reverse complement strand
GCGCACGCCGCGGCGGCACAGACCGTCGCCGTTTTCGCGGCAAGCGTCGCGGCGCCGCCGCCGGTGACGACGCTCGCGCCGCCGCCCAGCCCAAGGCGCTGGCGCACAGACAACGTCGCGACGTCCACGCTGCTGGCCAGGTCGTACAGCACGCGCTTGGCCCACGCGACGGCGCCGAACGGCAGCGTCAGCACCCCCGGCAGTACGCCGAGGATCTTGCGGCGCCGTTCACGCCACACCAGCGAACACTCATGACAGCCACCGACATGCAGCAACATGGTCAGGTAGCGCTTCACATCAAGCACGGGACCGTGACCGTCGGCGCCACCGCCTGTGTCCGTCGCGACGAAGCGCTCCAGCAGCGCCTGCCTGTCCGCGCAAACTCTGCCGCTCGCGCGGTCCTGGACGAATGCCGTCATCTTCAGGCGTGCTCGCTCGGACACGTCGTTGGTCTTCGACGCCGTCCAGCCCAGCTTCTTAGGCAACCCGCGTGGCAGCGCGCCCGGATCAAGGGACCCATCCAGGACGCGCTCAGCGAGCGCGTCGGCCCACAGCTGCTCGTCGTCCTGGACGCTGTCGAGGATCTCCTCCAAACGCCAGCACTGCCGCGCGTCCTCGGTCAGCTCCCCGAGCTCACCGGACACGCTGACCGTCAGCGCCTGCGCGTGTTCGTCGATCGCGACCGGGTCGCGATGGCGCACCTCAGCGGACTGCGCCAGCTTGATCAGCCCGCACGTCGTGCGATAGATCCACATCCCGCGGACCTCCTCGGGATCACCGACACACTCGTCGGGCGTCATCCGCGCCAGCGTGTCATCGACGCAATCGATGACCGCCGCCGATCCCAACGACGCTAAAAAGCCCGACTGCGCGGCGATCACGATCTCGCGCATCCCGACCAGCGCGCGCTCGCGCGCGCGCTGCCGATCGCGCTCACGGCGCTCACGGATGGTCATCGCGCCTGGCGCTGCGTGTTGCGGCGCAGCATCTCGAGGTTCGCGCGGTCAAGCGCACGCCACGCCGGCAGCGTCCTGCCCGGGCGCATCGCGCGGACCTCCTCGGTGAGGTGCTGGACATACAGTCGACGCGTCGCGTTACTGAGCAGCTCGAGCATCGCCTCGATGTTCGCCTCGGTATGGGCCGCAAGCCACGCAGGCTGCGGAAACGGCAGCGGATCAGAAAATGGCTTCACACCTCTAAGTCCAGACAGGGGCGCTAAAGGGGGTCACCAGGCACTCCTCAACCACGCAATTCCAGAGTTTTCGGCCTTCATCAGACGTGTTTCGCCGCTTACGGCCTATTGGTCCCGTATATTGCCATAGCTCAAGGCGGACGCCTACGCGCTTGTCAATGATGCGCGCGTGGCGCCGCCGCTGAGCCCTCACAAGCCGCAAGATTGGCCCGTGATGCTCACGACGACCCAGGTCGCCGACCTGCTGTCGATCAACCGCGAAACCGTTCTGCGGATGATCGAGCGACGCGAGCTGCCTGCCTCGCGCGTCGGCAAGCTGTGGCGCATCGCGCCCGAGGACGTCTGGCCGTTCGTGCCGCCCGGCATCCGCGCCCGCTGGCCAGATGGCCCCTGGCGCGACGATGCCCCATCCTGACGGCGCTTGGCACTTGGCGCTGACGGCGCGCCCGGTGGTGGCGCCGCGAGCGCCCGCTGCCCGGTATGCACGCGGTCCTGGACGCACATTGTCAGGGCGCCCTGACGATCAGCCGTGGCGATCGGCCGCGCCGCTTGTGTGCGCATGCGGGTACTGCGACTCCCGGCACGAGGATCGCGAGCGCTCAACGATGCTCGCGGCCCGCTGTGAACCGGCCATCCGCTGACAGGCTTACGCCAGTGGCCGATCGGCCTGCTGAGCGCGCCGTCCTGGTGAGCTTTCGTTCTCCCTGCCCCGGTCACGGGCCTCCCCCCCATCTTTCGGCGCGGGATCATGGCTGTGGGCGCGGACAGACACGCGTCTCATCGCCGAGCTGCTGGACGATGTCGTCGTTGTGGGGCTGTGAGTGGCCCGGCTAGCGACGCCGGCATCGGCAAGACGACGGGATCAGAAACGCGCCCATAGCTCTTAATCGAAGTCGCAGCTCTAAACCCGACAACCTCGACGCTGCACCCGTGTTCGTCGGCTCCATACCCGTCTCGTTGCCCCAGGTCGCCAAGTTCCCCAAGCTTGCCAAGGCATCGTTCGCATAGCGGGAGGCAGACGTTGTAGTGCTAGCGGGCCAGTGCCGCCGCCCCTCAGTCCTCATAAGCCCCACGATTGGCCGGCGGTTCTTACGATCACGCAAGTTGCGCTGCTGCTGTCAGTCAGCGATCAGACCGTCCGAACGCTGATCGAACGCGACGAGCTCCCAGCGGCTCGAGTCGGAAAGCTGTGGCGCATCGCCGCGGAGGACGTGTGGCCGTTCGTTCCTCCCGGCATCCGCGCGACATGGCCTGAAGGACCCTGGAGCAACGCCTGAGCTGAGCTGTCTGAGGAGCCGTGGACATCCGCGCCGTGAGTGCCGACCGGGCGTGCGAAACGGGCCGCCGGGCAGGGCGGGCCGCTTCCGGGAGCAAAGACACCGCGTTGGGGCGGCGCCGTGCGGCGAGCGCTTTGCTCGCACGGACCTCGGGGGAAGGTCTGTGCTCGCCGCGCACCATCACAGGACCCGGCGAAGTATCCGATGTGTGCGGCGCCGGCGGACCTGCAGCCTCGCGCACGTCTGACCGAGAACACAGCTCGGGCATGCCACTGCGCGCAGCGTTGCGCACGCGACCGATTCGCGGACGCGGCTGAGTCGCTGCGTGCCAGCACGTCGCGGGGCGCGGCCGCGACAGCGCTGCACGACGACGAGACCCCTTACGCACCTGAGGGGTCTGGTGGCGTGTCGCTGCTGGCGGGGATGTGTTGCCAGAACGTGTCGCGGTCGCTGTCTTGGCGGCGCGTGTCGTCGGCGCGTAGCTGCTTAAGCAGGCGGTCGCGCAGGTTGGCGTTGACGTGTTGGGCGTCGCGGATAGTGATTGCGGCGCGTCGTGCGAGCTCGAGGTCTTCGGGTTGGGGTGCGGTGCGGTGTTGGGGTGCGGGGTAGGGGCCGGGCCGCGCGCGCCGGCGGTCATGCTCGGGGTCGCGGTCATC